>JAADFX010000114.1 GCA_013152685.1 Methanobacteriota archaeon
CTGTGTGAGCATTAAAAAAATGACTCCAGCCTCCCAGGAAGAGTAACTTCACATAGGCAAATATAAAGACCCGGCCCATTGATTATATCTTCAACTCCTGGATTAATAAACCTTTGGAAAGAGACATCCTGCCAGCCTAGGCTGCGGAGAGGAGAGAACTCCTCCAATACAGTAGATTTCCGTTATGAAGTAGGGGCTGCACAGGCTCAAAAAGAGACTCCTGGCTCAGTAAAAAGAGGGAGGGGGCTGGGGCGTCAGCCCTTGTATGCCAGCTTCAGGTCGCTCGCCTTGACGGTCTTTCTTCCGGCATGCTTTGCATACTTGCCAGCCTCAGTCGCAAGCTCGGTGCCAATCTCCTCAAGAATTTCGGCGAGCAGCACGCCGGCATCCCTTCCAACACGCATGTTGGTCGCCTTCCTTATAATCCTCAGAACTGCAGAAGCGGGTAGCTCTCCCATTCGTATCTCCTCCTTTTGTATTTGTGATTTTGGAGTTATGTAGGTATTGCTTTATAAATTTTTCCCATTTTCTTTGATATCTTTTTATAAAACCGGAGGATAGTTCAGGTTTTATCCAGAATCCCCCGCAGCCATGACAGCGGTGCCCCGCCAGAATGCCCCTGCCTCACCAGACCTCCCGTGCCCCGCACAAAAAACTTCATCAAATATCCTTATATTTGCATAAAGAAAATTTTCTACCGGAAATATCTGATATATTATACATACAATTTTTTATCACAGAGTATTTTTGGTTATATCCTTCTGTTGAACACAGAAGAAGAATATAAATTCAATTTCAAAAAAGATGTATGTGAAAAAAATCACGCATATCCCGGCGTTATGTGAAAAATAATCTCCGAAAGATTAATATATAAAATTCAACAGTATTTTTGTGTCTTCTTATGCAGGTGGGGTTTAAATGAATTTGGCCAGACAGAGGTTGGGTGTTAATTCCCGGAGGTCTGAAATAGAAATTTTTGCAGACATGCTGAGAATGGCCAAGGTGAAGGTGAACAAGACCACCCTCCTCTACCAGGCGAACCTCAACTACAGCCTGCTGCAGAAGTACTTGGCCTTTCTGCTGGAGAGGGGGCTGCTGGAAGAGCACGACAGCTACTACAGGACCACCAGCAAGGGCATGGAGTTTCTGGCCACCCTCAGCAGGCTCCAGGCACTTCTGGAAGACGAGTCCTGGAATGCCGGGGTCCAGGAGGTTCCGGTCAGGGGAGGCGCCGGCAGAGAGAAGGCTGCCGGAAAGCTGGCTGCAGGAGGTGAGGCAAGTAGGGAGTCGGGCGACCTGTGGTGCAGGGTGATAAAGATCCTCCCCTCCGATAAGGAGGCGGAGAGGTTTCTGGAGAAGGAGGGCTTTCTCTCCATTGAGAAGGAGAACCTGGCTAGAATTCTTGAGCGCAGGTAGATGCAGACTTAAACTCTTTTAAAATTTATTTGTACAGATTTTATATCTCAGCTAATTTTGTGCAATTTTTTCTTCTTTCGATATATAAATTTCTGGTTTAATGTGCACAGCCGTCTTCTTCCATTATATCGTGGAACAATATTCTATATCAATCTTACAGGATGAAAACTCTAGATGTTATCTTCACAACCGATAAAAAAAGGGAGCTATGAATAGATAGTTGATGATAAGGGCAGGTGTAATTGGCACAGGGGCCATGGGGCAGCACCACGTGAGGATACTCTCCCAGCTTGAAAATGTGGAGCTGGTGGGGATAGCGGACCTGAATGCCCATGTGCTCAACTCCCTGGCGAGAAGGTATGGCACAACCCCCTACACCGACTATCGCGAGCTGCTTTTCAGGAACGAGCTGGACGTGGTGACAGTGGCGGTGCCCACCACCCTCCACAGGGAGGTGGCGCTTGCCGCGATAGAGAGCGGGGCCAGCGTACTGGTGGAGAAGCCAATCGCCGACTCCCTCGAGGCCGCCACTGAGATTATAAGGGCGGCGCGGAGGCATGGTGTCAAGCTTATGGTGGGGCACATTGAGAGGTTCAACCCGGCAATAATCGCCCTGAAGGAGATAATCGACAGGGGCGAGATAGGGAAGGTGGTCTCCATGTCTGCGAAGCGGGTGGGGCCCCACAACCCCAGGATACGGGATGTGGGGATCATCCTGGACCTGGGGGTGCACGACATAGATGTGATGCAGTACCTGTACGGGGAGAGGATACGCAGGGTGTTCGCCTCGGCGGGCAAGGTGCTCCACCCCCATGAGGACTACTCCTCAATGCTCCTCAAGTTCAGCAACGGATACTCGGGGGTCATAGAGACCAACTGGCTCACCCCCCACAAGGTAAGGGAGCTCACGGTGGTGGGCACGGAGGGGATTGCGTATGTTGACTACCTGAAGGCCACCCTCAGGATATACGACGACTACTGGATAAAGGAGGCGAAGGTGGAGAAGAGGGAGCCGCTTCTGAATGAGATATCCCACTTCATCGAGTGCGTGGAAGGCGGCAGGGAGCCCATAGTGAGCGGTGAGGACGGCAGGCACGTGCTGGAGGTTGCCTTGGCGGCAATCAGGTCCTACAGGGCAGGCAGAGTGGTGGACATCTCCCCCTACGGGGAGGAGCTGAAGCTGGCTGGGATGATAGAGGTGACGGGATGAAGGTTTATGGGCTTCCCGCGGATGAGGTGAGCCGCCTCTTCAGAGGGGGTGAGGTGTGCGTTGCAGTGTACGGTCTCGGCAAGATGGGGCTCCCTCTGGCGGCGGTGTTTGCCGAAAGGGGAGCCAGGGTTATAGGCGTGGACATAAATCCTAGGGTGGTTGAGTCGGTTAACCGGGGGCTCAACCACATTGAGGGGGAACCCAAACTCGGGGAGCTCGTGAGGAGGAATGTCAGAGCCGGGAGGCTCACAGCCACCACCGACGGTGAGGCGGCGGCGCGCGAGGCAGATGTCATGGTAATCCTCGTGCCCGTGGTGCTGGACGCGGAAAAGAGGCCTGACCTCAGGGCGCTCAGGGCTGTGTGCACCAGCATCGCCGGGGGGATGGAAAAGGGCGACCTGGTGCTCATTGAGACAACCCTCCCGCCCGGAACCACCAGCGGTGTGGTGGCACCTCTTCTGGAGTCCTCCGGCCTGAGAGCCGGGGAGGACTTCGGGCTTGCCCACTGCCCCGAGAGGGCGATGACGGGCAGGGTGGTGGAGGACATAATGGGTGCCTACCCGAAAATAGTGGGCGGGATAGACCGCCGCAGCACCGAGGCGGCCATAGGCATCTACAGGGTGGTCAACTCACGGGGGGTTATACCGGTAACCAACGCCACCACGGCGGAGATGGTGAAGGTGGCGGAGGGTGTCTACAGGGACGTAAACATTGCCATAGCAAATGAGCTTGCCCTGGTGGCGAGAAAGCACGGCGTGGACGTGTGGGAGGTGATAAAGGCGGCGAACACCCAGCCCTACTGCAACCTCCACATGCCAGGTGCCGGCGTGGGCGGGCACTGCATCCCCGTTTACCCCTGGTTCATAATTGATGAGGACACCAGGCTTATCAGAACGGCCCGGGAGGTTAACGACTCCATGTCGGGCTTCCTGGTGAGCAGGCTGGAGGACATTCTGCGCCGGGAGGGAGAGAGGCTCGAGGGAAGTGAAATCGCCGTTGTGGGGCTCACCTACCGCCCGGGGGTGAAGGAGACCTACCACTCCCCGGCCAGGCTGGTGATAGAGCACCTGAAGAGGCGTGGTGCACGGGTGTACGGCTACGATCCGCTGCTGAGTGAGGAGGAGATCAGGAGCAGCATGGGGGTGGAGCCGCTAAACGGAGAGAGGGTAAAGTGGGCGGTATGCCTTCACGGTAATGGTCACGAGCTCAGGATTAATGCCGAGCGGAAGATAGAGCTCAGGCAGATATTTGCATAAAAAAGGACTGTGAGGCGCTATGCTGAGTCCTGTCTGTCTAGTGGATAGTAGGTGATGTAGCATGCCGGAGTGCAGGGAGTGCGGAAGCCACTTCTTGAGGCATCCCCTGGAGATATCCGGGTGGAACAGGCGGCTCAGGCAGGAGCTGCCCTCCCTATTCCGGAGGAGGCCCACCTGCCCCCACTGTGGGTTGATAGGCGACATCCGCAGAACCAAGCTGAAGGATGCGCTGGCAATCGTCAAGAGCTACACCAGCGATGAGAGGGTGGTTATGAACTTCATGGCCTTCTACCGCAAGAGGGGGAAGGACTTCAGGGATGGATATTCCGTGGCGATGGCCTTCCTGGAAAACTACTAGTTTTTTTTGCGCGGGCATGTGCACACTTAACAAAAAGTGCATGTTGTGTTAAAAATGCCGAAGACCAGCTTTGGAATAAGAATTGAGAACGAGTTACTGGAGAAGCTCGACAGAATAGTGTCCAGGTCCAAGTATCTTCAGACCAGCAGAAGCGAGGTGGTGGAGGCGATTCTGGCCTACTACTTCAAGAGCAACAGCGCCCACGAGGAGTGGACCCGGAGGCTGATAATAAAGAAGCGCGAGGGAAAGCTGTAATTCGCGCTAAAAAATTTTTAACTGGCTGTGCACGATTAGCAAACTGTGCACGCCCTTCATTCTGCCTGCAACTGCGGGGGTGTTTTTGTGAGAGGTAAGAAGTCCAGCATAAACAAGAGAAGGTCAGAGATTGAGATCCTTACCGAGATTCTGAAGCTTGCCCGGGAGAATCCCAGGAAGACCACCCTCCTCTACAGGGTGAACCTCAACCACAACCTGCTGAACAAGTACCTGAACTACCTCATGGAGAAGGGGCTGCTCGTGCGGCAGGACGGGGTTTACAGCATTACCGACAGGGGGTACGAGTTCCTGGCGCTATCCAGAAAGCTGCAGCGGCTGCTCGAGAAGGAGGAGTACGCAGCAGGGGATGAAGAGGGGTTTCCCTCGCCGGAGGACAAGCTCCCCTGGCACAGGTACATTAAGCTCCTGCCCTCGGATGCTGAGGTGGAGGCCTTCCTGACGGAGAGGGGCTTCCTCCCCGAAAAGGAGCGGAGCGGTGGGAAGGAGAAGCGGTAGCCCGCGGTGGTCTGATGGACGGTACGCCTCTCCTTCTGGGAGTCAGCTTTGCTGCAGCCTTCCTGACAGCGCCCAGCTTTATCCAGAAGCTCAGGGCAGCCGGATTTGTGGTGAAGGACTACTACAAGCGGGGCAGGCCGCTGGTTCCCACGATGGGCGGGCTGGTAATCCTGACGGGTGTCCTGGCTTCCCTGATAATCGCCCAGTTTGTCGTGAGCTCTGTGGAAAACCTGCTCATCCTCTACTTTATCGTCCTCACCTTCATGGTCCTCGGCTTAATCGACGACCTGGTGGATGTGGGGAGAAAGCTGAAGATTGTGCTCCCCTACTTTATGGCGCTGCCCGTTGCGCTTCTCAACAGGGACACCAGCCTCTGGCTCGGCTTCACCGAGGTGGAGCTGGGCGCGCTGTACACCTTCATTGTGGCACCGGTTTACGTGATGGTCGTCTCCAACCTAATAAACATGCACGCCGGCTACAACGGGCTTGCGGTGGGGCTCTCGAGCATCCTCCTCACCTTCGTCGGGATAGCCGCCTGGGCCAAGTACGGGGCGGGGGAGGTGGCCTACGTGATGCCCATCCTGGGCGCCGCCCTGGCGTTCCTCTTCTACAACAGGTACCCATCGCGGATTTTTGAGGGCAACTGCGGCAACTTCATGCTGGGCGCCGCCCTGGGTGCGCTGCTGGTGCTGTACAACCTGGAGCTGTTCGGTGTTATCATCCTCCTGCCCCACATCGTCAACTTCCTGATGTATGTGGTCTGGAGGATAAAGAAGATAGGGGAGGTGAAGTTCGGGGAGGTGCGGGAGGACGGCTCGCTGAAGGTGCCAAACCCCCTCACCCTCAAGTGGCTCCTCCCCTACTACTACAGGGTTACAGAGCCTCAGGCGGTGCTCATAATGTACCTCCTTACCACCCTTTCAGGCCTCCTGGGCCTTGCACTAATATTCTGGTAGAAAGTTCCAGAAGATAATTTCACAATTTGTATTAATCACCAGCATATATATTAACCATCAAACTCTGGAGGCGTAATATATGAGAGATTTAAAGATCTCGTTGCTTATTGCAGTGACTCTGATTGTGACCCTTTCGCTTGGCACAGTGTCTGCCAAGGTCACACCGGCCGCAAACTGCACCAGCTTTACAATAGACGGCGACCTGAGCGACTGGGGAGTTGACCTCAGCGGAGACTGGAGCCTCAATGAAACCTGGCTGCCGAACTCCGGCATAAGCTTCGTGGTGGAGGACAACAGAGACCCCAGGTACGGCGGCGTAACTGGTGTGCACATACAGGGCATAGGAAGCTCCTACACCACCTACTACGAGCCGAAGGCGATGCACAAAAAAGGTTACCTTGTGGTTGAGCCCCTCGGCGGAGAGAAGTGGGACCTGGAGGCAATCTACAGGTACTACGACAGCAACTGCCTGTACTTTGCGGTGGTCACTTCCCTCAAGCCAGATGGCAAGGGTGACCTTGCTCCAGGCGACCTGGCGCTGGATGTTGACAGGAACGCATCCACTGGCAAGTTCGGCTATGAGTTCGGCGTGAAGCTGGGCAGTGCTACGGGACTCAGCCAGTGGGAAATAGGCTACCTGCCGGACTGGAAGGAGCCAACAATTGTCGTCGGAAATCGGCCTGCCCTGTTTAAGTCCTACCTGCCCGGCGGAGGCAAGGTGGGAGAAGCCATAGGCGTTTACAGGGACATAGGAATAACAGACCATGGATACACCAACTACGTCATAGAGGTGGCGATACCCCTCGCCGTGCTCAACACCACCACTCCCGCGGCGATTAAGCACCACCTTGCCGACGGCTGCGGAAACGACAGCATCAAGATACCGGAGTTCTTCACAGTGGCGATCCCCCTGGCGATGCTCTTCGGCACAGTGGCGCTCCTGCACAGGAGAAGGCTGAGGTTCTGAGTCCGTAAACCGGACCACCTCCCCATATTTTTTTAATTTTTTCATCCTTCAGGAGGAGCACTATTTTGAAGAAGGTTGACCTGCAGCTTGTTGTGTTCACACTGCTTCTCGTCGCAGCCTTCATTGAGTTCAGCTACGGCTCCGCCTATCTTGGGGCTTTGTTCGGCGCCGCGTCGCTTGCGGTGCTGGCGAGGCTCTCCCGCAGCCTGCCCTCCGGCAGGAGCGACGGCAGGCTTCTGAGGAAGATTCTCGGGGTTGCGGTTGTAGGTGGGGTGCTCTACTACAACCTCTCCAGAGGCTCTGACATCAAGACCCTCGACTCCTTCCTCATGCTCTTCGGCGCCTCCATAGCCCTGACAGGTGCCGGGAACAGCAGGATAGCGGAGCTGGGGCGGTTCACCCTCTATCTATCGGGCATCTTCCTGGTGCTCTTCTCCTCCGCATATGTGCTCCCGGGGATGCTTGGGGTAAAGCTGCCCTACTACTACGGCCACTACATGGTTACTCTGCCGGTGGCGGAGGTGCTGTCATCCCTGGGGATATATCTGGAAGTCGTCTCAATGAACCTCCTGTACGTCGCAGGAAAGACCAACAGCCTTATAGGCCTGGACATGGCGTGCTACGGCTTCTACTCGATGTTCCTCATCATCAGCGCAACCATAGCCTATGGGATAACGATGAGGCTTCCGCCGCGCAGGGTGGTGCCTGTGCTCCTGGTGCTTGCCCTTGCCTCCTATGCGGCCAACTTCCTGCGCGTCTCCACGCTGATCACCCTGGCATACTACTACGGCACAGAGACGATGCTGCTGGTGCACTCCCACCTGGGCTGGATCTTCTTCGGGATTATACTGCTGCCGCTTATGTACTTCTTCCTCAGGTAAGCAGGTGGTGCAATGTTTTCGAGGGTGCTCGTGCTCAGCCCCCACACCGACGACGGCGAGCTCGGCTGCGGGGGAACCATCGCCAAGTTCGCTGAGAAGGGCAGGGAGATCTTCTATGTAGCCCTCTCCAGCTGTGAGAAGTCGGTGCCCAGCGAGTTTCCTCCCGACATCCTGAGGAGGGAAGTGAGGAGGGCGACGAGGGTGCTGGGAATCGACTCCGAAAACCTGCTGCTCTACGACTTTCCGGTGAGGGAGTTCCCAGACTACAGGCAGGACATCCTGGAGACGCTGATAGAGCTGAGGGAGAGGCTCAGCCCGTCGGCAGTGCTGGTGCCCTCCCTCAGGGACCTGCACCAGGACCACAGAACTGTGGCAGAGGAGGCGCTGCGCGCCTTCAGACAGTGCACCATTCTGGGCTACGAGCAACCGTGGAACAGCATCACCTTCAACACCTCCGCCTTTGTCCCCCTGGGGAAGGGGCACGTTGAGCGCAAGATTGAGGCGCTTAAGTGCTACGAGTCCCAGAGGCACAGGAACTACCTGACTCCCGACTTCATATGGAGCCTCGCCAGAACCAGGGGCACGCAGATAGGGGAGGAGTACGCGGAGGTGTTTGAGGTTATCAGGTGGGTGCTGAGGGATTAGGATGCTTGCGGAGCTTATTGAGGTGCCGAGGGCGGTCCTGGGTCTTATCTTCCTCTTCTTCGTTCCGGGCTATGCCCTGGTGTGGGCGATCTACCCCAGGAGGGAGGAGCTCCCCATGGACGAGAGGATCGCCCTCGCCTTTGTGCTGAGCATCGCTGTGGACATACTTGTCACCCTCTTCATCGACCTGGTGCTGGGGATACCGACCACAGGGAGGAACATCTTTGTGTCGCTGCTGACCTTCACAGCCCTGGCAGCGGGCGTGTACAGGCTGGAGGTGCACTGGCAGCAGAGGCAGAAGGCAGCTGCGGCTCTCGCTGAGGAGCGGGGTTGAGGCATGCTGGTCATCAGTAGCGATTCAGAGGACTCTCTGGCGAGGGTGGGAGCAGGACACTTCGCGGAGAAGTACGGCATCCCCTTCAGGGTGAGGGTGGGCGACGGGATTAGGCTTGAGTACGGGGAGAGCAGCAGGGAGGTCTTCTGCATTCGCCTCCATGGGGGAAGCATTGAGGATGAGGTCCGCGGTGAGGTGCGCTGGAAGGGCGGCAGGGTGCCGGTGTTTGAGGAGCCCGGTGTGCCCGGCTCCGGGAGGGCGCTCGCCTTCTGCGGAGAGTCGCCCTGCGCCGTGCTCAACGGGAAAAGCATAGAGGTGGGCGTCGACGTATTCAGGGAGGTGGGATACCTCCTGACAGGAGGGCTGGACAAAGCTCTTGCCGGCGTCGGCAGGGAGGAGAGGGAGAGAATTCTGGCGACTCCCGTCGCCGACCTGCTGGAGGAGTTCCTGTTCCACCTGCTGCTGCTCGCATGCAGAGAAGCGAAGCTTCCGCTGGTGACGAAGCCCTTCTGGCCTCAGGATTACAGATTTGCGGTCTGCCTCACCCACGACGTGGATGAGGTGAGGAAGACCTACCAGTGGCTCACCTGGCCGCTGAGGCGCGTTAGAGCGGGGGACTTCGCCTACCTGAAGCACCAGCTGCTCTCCCTGGCGGAGAGGCTCAGGGGAAGGGAGCCCTTCTGGACCTTTGAGAGGATTATGGAGCTGGAGGAGGAGCTTGGAGTGCGCTCCACCTTCTACTTCCTCCAGGAGTCCGGAGAGGTGCACCTCACCTCGCCGGCGAGCTGGAAGCTGTACGCCAGGAAGTACGACATCGAGGATGAGAACCTCAGGGCGGTGATGAAGCGCCTCAGGGAGGGCGGCTGGGAGGTGGGGCTCCACGGCTCCTACCACTCCTTTGAGAGGGAGGAGCTGCTGAGCAGGGAGAAGAGCAAGCTTGAGGCGGTGCTCGGGGATAAGGTCCACGGCATAAGGCAGCACCACGGCAACCTCAGCATCCCCCTTACCTGGGAGCTGCAGGACAGCCTGGGCTTCGCCTGCGACACCAGCCTGTTGCTGAGCGACACCTCGGGCTTCAGGTGGGGCACCTGCTTTCCCTTCAGCCCCTATTCGGGTGAAAGGCAGCTCAGCCTGATTGAGATTCCCACCACTTTCATGGACACCCCCTACTTCATGAGAGGCGCTGCGGAGGCGGAGCGGCGCTGCCGCGCACTTATGGAGGAGGTGAGGAGGCGCGGCGGCGTGCTCAACCTGCTGTTCCACCACACGGTGTTTAATCCCAACGAGTTTCCGGGGTGGATGGAGCTGTACCGGAGGCTTGTGCAGAGGGCGAAGAGCATGGGTGCCTGGGTTACCACCGCCGGCGAGATTGCCAGCTGGTGGCGGCGCAGGCGGGAGTGGAGCTTTGATGTGGAATTTTCTGATTCCGGGATGGAGGTTTCCTCTGAGAGGTGGCGGTACCTCCAGGTGTACCACCCGGAGTTCTGCGATTTGAGCACCCACATTCTGGAGAAGGTCGGTGATAGCAGCGTCCTGCTCAGGGTTGATAACGGAAGCATCACAATTGGACTGAAAAATCTGCAGCGGGTAGTTGGATGAAGGACTCGGAGGTAATAAGCAAAATTAAGGCCCTACACCACAGAAGGGCCGCTAACGGGGAGTTCAGAGGTCTGCTCAGGGAGTACTATGAGAAGAGGCTTGCGCTCCGCCTTGGGGGTGAGGTGGAGGATGCCCTCAGCAGTGAGGATACGATTGTGATTGAGGCATCCCACGGCGCTCAGCTTGGCCACCTGGGTATCCACAGGCTCTATCTGAAGGGTGCCCAACTCGCCAGGAGAATTGGAAATGCCGTGATGCTTTTTCTGGTTGGAGACCAGTACCAGCCGGTGATGTATCCCGAGATAAACAGGGTATACTTTCCGAAGTGTGGCAGGCGAGGCACTCCCTTCACCCTTCTCATAAAAAAGCAGGACAGGCGCAGACCCCTCTACGACATACCTCCACCCTCTGAGAAGAGCATATTGCGGCTGAAGAATCAGATGCTCGGGCTATTCGGCCCAAATTTTCACCACTTTTGCACACTGCACGGCATAGATAAAAAACACGCTGACAGGTCATTTTTCCGGGAGAATCTGGAGTATGTGACTGAGGTTCTAATTGAGAGCGCCAGCAAAACAGAGAACTATGCTGACTGGGTGACGCGGTCCCAGATTGTTCTGCTGAGCAGGGTTTTTCCGGAGCTTTTTGAGAGGCATCTGGTATTTTTCCCCATATCCATGCTCAGGTGCCTCCCGGAGTTCCCGGACCTGCTTGAGAAAGTCGAGGAGGTGAATGAGCACAAGCTGGGTGTTTCCAGGCTTCAGAAGCTACGGGGAGAGACCCCCTATCTCTCCCGGAGGATACCCCTGAATCTGAGCCCCTTCTGGTACCACTGCCCGGAGTGCAGCTCCCGCAACAGGGGGTTACTCAGCGATGGCGAAGCCTCCTACACCTGCACCACATGCGGCGCCGAGGTGGTGCAGAAAATTGAGGAGGGCTTTTCGAATCCGGACATTGTGTTTTCTCAGATACTGACACCTGTTGCTATGGGCACAACGGCGCGTATTGTGGGGCACGTCCACCCCTACGCGGAGGTGGCTGACGGGTACCTGTCAAAGAAACTGGGGATTCCTCCTCCTGAAAGGCTGCTCCTTGGCACTTTTCCCGTGTTCCACGGTCTGGGTGATGCGGACGGCGGTGACACGAGGTGCTCGCTGATCCGTGCCCTGCTTGAGGCAGAGCAGGGAGAGCTGAGAAAGCTCGCCTACGACGACTGGAGCTCCTGTCCTGAGATATACTCCTACTACTACAGGTACGTGAGCCTGAAGGGAGAGCAACCATGAGGGACTTCACTCTCGAAGCGTACAGGAAGCTGTGCGAGTGCATTCTTGAGAACTTCTCGCCGGTGAGGGTGGTGGACTACATCACCGGCAGCTGCGACGGGAAGGTGGCGGTTTTGAGGCACGACGTGGACAGAAAGCCCGAGAACGCCCTCGCCGTTGCAAGGCTCGAGAGGGAGCTGGGTATAGCTTCAACCTTCTACTTCAGAACCACTCCCGGGGTTTTCGTGCCGGAGATTATAGGTGAAATCGCAGCCATGGGGCACGAGGTGGGCTACCACTACGAGGTGATGGACAGGGCTAGAGGCGATGCGGAGCTTGCCATGAGGTACTTTGAGGAGGACCTTGAGAGGTTCTCGCAGATATGCAGGGTGGAGACCATATGCATGCACGGAAATCCGCTCTCACCCTGGGACAACAGAAGCCTCTGGAGAAGCCGTGACTTCAGGAGCCTGGGGATAAAAGGGGACGCCTACCTTTCCATCGACTTCAGCCGCATCCTCTACTTCACCGACACCGGCAGGGACTGGAGCGGCAGGTACAGCGTCAAGGACAACGGGGGGAGACGTCCCGAGGTGGAGAGCACCTTTGAGCTCATGGAGTTCCTGAAGGGGTGCGCCAGCAGCGTTTACATCAACACCCACCCGGAGAGGTGGAACGACGCCCTCCTGCCCTGGACAGCGCAGCTGCTCACCCAGAGTTTGAAGAACATGGGCAAAGTGGTGCTGAAATGGAGGTTGTGAGGTACACTCCCGCCCTGGAGGAGGAGCTGGCAGCCTTTGTGTACAGCCATCCGGAGGGCAACATATTTCAGACTCCCTACATGTGGGAGGTCTACCGCAGGACGAGGAGAATTGAGCCCCTCGGCGTGGTGGCGCTGGAGAGGGACGGCAGCATCGCGGGCTCAATGATATCCTTCATCTCAACGGAGAAGGAGGGGCTGGCAAGCGGATTTTCAAGGCGAGCACTGGTAATCGGCGGCCCCCTGGCGACGGACGAGAAGGCGGCAAGGGAGATTTTTGAGTACTACGAGAGAGCCCTGGCACAGCAGGCGCTTTTCACAGAGGTGAGGAACCTGAGCGAGCGCCCGGATTTGAGGTTCCTGACCTCGCTGGGCTACGAGTACGAGGACCACCTGAACTTCCTTGTGGACCTGAGGGCTGACGTGTGGAGGAACATCCACAGGACAATGAGAAAGAACATCAGAAGGGCTCAGAGGCGAGGGGTTAGAATCACAGAGGTAACAGAGGAGGAGCAGATCGACAAATTCTACGAGCACCTTCGCGAAACTTACAGGAGGGCCGGCCTTCCCCTTGCGGACATAAGCTTCTTTAAGGCCGCCTTTGACGTTCTTGCTCCTCGAGGGATGGTGAAGTTTCACCTCGCGGAGCACGAGGGCGAGTGCATAGGCGGAAGGGTGAGCCTGATTTACAAAGACGTGGTCTACGCCTGGTACGTTGGAACCTCGCGGAGGCATGCGAAGCTCTACCCGAATGCGCTGCTGAACTGGCACGTGATGAGCTGGGCGAAGGAGGAGGGCTTTTCGGTGTTCGACATGGGGGGAGCCGGAAAGCCGGGCGAGAACTCAGGGAGGTTTGAGTTCAAGCGCCAGTTCGGGGGCAGGCTGGTGAACTTCGGGCGCTACAGGAAGGTTCACTCCCCGCTGAGGTATGCGGTGGCTTTGGGCGGCTTCAGGGTCCTCAGGGCGATGAAGTACTGGTGATGGGCATGAGAATACTCTTCGACGCGGGGCACCCCACCCACGTGCACGTGTTCAAGAATGTGATCAGAATCCTGAGCGAGAAGGGGCACAGGTGCCTTGTGAGCACCAGGGAGAAGGAGTGCACTCTGGAGCTGCTGGAGGAGCTCGATCTCGAGCACGTCTCGCTGGGGAACCACTCCAGCGGCATGGGGGGCAAGCTCCTGAAGCTCTTCTACTTCGACCTTAAGCTGCTGCGCGTGGCGAG
>JAADFX010000115.1:0-6358 GCA_013152685.1 Methanobacteriota archaeon
TTTTCCTTCTTCTCGACTCACCTGCGTGAGCTCAGCCTCATGGCTATGAGCACGAGTGCCACCACCAGCCAGAAGTGAAGAGCATTGGTAACTCCGAAGACGAAGAGCAGGAAGTTGAGGAGGAGCAGTGCAGCAAGGGCAAGGGCGAGCAGCCTGTTCATCTTCCACCCTCCAGGATTTCAAGCAGGAGCGGAAGCTCCACCACCACATAGCCCTCGCTGTCGCCCCTGAACCTTATTAGCAGCGCCTCTTCTTCCTTAGAAGCCTGCACAACCTCCTCCTTTGCTATACCCACAGAGCTCCTCGCCCGGGTTGGCTTCTCCCTGAGCCTAATTAAGGAGCTGAGCAGTGCCTCGCTCACAACCGCATATAGCTTAGGATGCCTGTAGAAGGAGAAAACCAGAAGGGGCACCTCTCCGCGGGCAGCTTCGCGGGAGAGCTTCTCCAGCGCCGCCCGGGAAATGCGTATCTCCTCCTTTGAGCGGGTGGACTTGGCGTCTATCCTGAGCCTCAGCGGGCCCTTCTCCGCTATGACGTCGCCCTTTATCGCAGGGGCCATGCCGCTGAGGGGAACCCTGCTCGCCCTGTAGCCCCGCCTGAGCAGGAAGTCCCTCACGCGGTACTCAAACTTCTTCCAGGTCTGCATTGAATAAAGAGTCTCGCTGGAGGATAAATCCCTTTCGGTTTCATGGGTATCCCCATCACATATTGATTCCCTAATAATTTATCAGGTTACTTAGGAAGAACAACTATAGGGTTACTATAGGGTGTTAATAATGATTGTGGAGTACATCAATGCAGCACTTGAGAAGGCAAGGTATGAGATAATTGACGATGAGGAGGAGCCTTTCTACGGGGAGGTTCCAGAGCTTCGCGGAGTGTGGGCAACGGGAAAAACGCTTGAAGAGTGCAGAAGGAATCTGGCAGAGGTAATTGAAGGCTGGATAATTATCAGAATAAAAAGGGGACTTCCCATTCCACCCATCAATGGCAGAACAATAGATATTCCTGCGGAGATGACTGTAAGTGAGTAAGCTGACTCCAGTTAGCTGGAGGGAGCTTGTTAGACGGTTGAGGGAGCTGGGGTTTGAAGGACCCTATTATGGTGGAAAACACCCTTTCATGATAAAAGGGGACTTAACTCTGACCATACCAAATCCGCACAGAAAAAAGATAGGCGTGCCGCTGCTTTCAAAAATCTTAAAACAGGCTGGGATATCCCGGGAAGAGTGGATCGAAAAGTCTCAAACGAAATAGTATGGTGGTAAGAATGTACGACGTAATCATCATAGGCGCTGGTCCCGCTGGCTTAGCCGCGGGAATGTACGCGGGCAGGCTCAACCTGCGCACCATGATTATTGGTGAGGAGGTGGGCGGACTCATCGCTACTACGCAGCTGGTGGAGAACTACCCCGGCTTCAAGCAGATCTCCGGCGAGGAGCTTTCGGAGCGTCTGCTGGAGCATGCGGAAGAGTACGGGGTGGAGCTGGTGGAGGCTCGAGCCATAGACGTGGAGCGCACCAGGGAGGGATTCCGTGTGCTCACCGACGAGGAGGAGAGCTACGAAGGCAGGGCGCTGATCTTCGCCACAGGCACAAGGCACAGGAAGCTTCCCGCAAGGGGAGCGGAGCAGTACGAGAACCGCGGCGTCTACTACTGTGCTCTCTGCGATGGCCCGCTTTTTAAGGACAGGGTTGTGGCCGTCGTGGGAGGGAGCGACTCCGCCGCAAAGGAGGCGCTTCTCCTCGCGGAGTATGCGCGCAAAGTTTACATAATCTACCGCGGTAGCAAGCTGCGCGGCGAGCCGCCCAACCTCCGCAGAGTTGAGGAGAATGAGAAGATAGAGGTGATATACCGCACGAACATCGTCGAGGTAAAAGGCGACCGCGTGCTCAGAAGCGTCGTGCTCGACAGAGCCTACAACGGGAGCAGGGAGCTCAGCCTGGATGCGATCTTTGTCGCCATAGGAGGCGAGCCCCAGAGCGAGCTGGCGAAGAAGCTGGGAGTAAAGACCAACAAGAAGGGGGAGATAATCATAGACAGGGACTCGCGCACCAGCGTTGCCGGCGTCTTTGCCGCTGGAGATGTGGTGGCGAGCAGCTTCAAGCAGGCGATAGTGGGCGTCGCAGAAGGTGTTGTGGCAGCCTACTCGGCATACCGCTACATAACCAGCGAGTACGTCGCCACGAGGGCGAGCGGCGACTAGGCGGTGCCCGGCTGGGTCCTCATCCTCAGCGGCACGTAGCTGCAGTAGGGCTCCTCCTCCAGGTAGTCGCCAGTTACTGCGTAAGCTCTCG
Source organism: Methanobacteriota archaeon (assembly GCA_013152685.1). Taxonomy (GTDB): domain Archaea; phylum Hydrothermarchaeota; class Hydrothermarchaeia; order Hydrothermarchaeales; family BMS3B; genus Pyrohabitans. The sequence goes on from JAADFX010000115.1 coordinate 2,298, forward strand.
CTCTGCAGCCGCCGCAGATGTTGAGAAACTCGCACACGCCACACTTGCCCCTGTAGCGCTTGAAGTCTCTAAGCTCTCTGAAGAGCTCGCTCTCCTCCCATATCTCCTTAAAGCTCTTCTCGTAGATGTTGCCCGCGCTCTTTGGGAAGTAGGAGCAGGGGTACACCTCGCCTTTGTGGTTTATCAGCGCAATGAGCTGCCCGGCGATGCAGCCCTTGCCTCCTCCCGTTGAAAAGCTCAGCGCACGTCGCTTTATGGGTCTGCCCTCCTGCCTGGCGCGCTGGGCGAAGATGCGGTAGTACATGGGTGCGCAGGTGGGGCGCACGTACATCTCCTGCTCATTCTTCTCCATCTCGTAGTGCCAGTTGAGTATCCTCTCGTAATCCTCCCTGCCTATCAGCTCGTCCATTATCTCCTTTCCCCTGCCCGTGGGCACGATCATGAACATGTACCAAGCCGTTGCGCCCAGCTTCTTCGCAAGCTCATAAACCTTCGGAATCTCCTCCTGGTTGCGCTTTGTGAAGGAGGAGTTCACTATGAAGGGAATGCCATGCTTCCTGAAGAGCTTCGCGGCGCGAATCGCCCCCTTGAAGGCTCCCTTCTGCTGGCGGAAGTTGTCGTGCACCTCCGCGGTTGAGCCGTCCAGGCTTATGGAGACTATCCTGATGCCGCTCTCCTTTATCTTCTCGCACACCTCGTCGGTGACCAGGGTGCCGTTTGTTGCGAGAGCCATTCGCAAGCCGCGCTCAGTGCCATGGCGAGCGATCTCAAAGATGTCCCTGCGCAGCAGGGGTTCGCCGCCGCTGAGCACCAGCACAGGCTTCGCATAGCTCGCGATGTCGTCTATAACCGCCTTAGCCTGGGCTGTGGTCGGACCCTTCTCGGCCTTTGCCTCCGCCTCTGCCCTGCAGTGCACACAGCGCAGGTTGCACCTCTGGGTAATCTCCCATGCAATCCAGCGGGGTTCGAACTCCATTGCAATAGGCGCAAGCCTTAGCGATGAAAAGCAAAGCTGAAGTTTCTGCCGTTAGGTTTTGCGGCTTTTGGAATGAGAATCCGGGGAGAGCTGAAGCGGGGCAGGTTCCTCCAGCGCCTGAACAGGTTTGCCTGCCTGGTTGAGGTCAGCGGCAGAGCCATGAGGGCGTACCTCCCCAATCCGGGCAGACTTCAGGAGCTTCTCGTAGAAGGTGCTGAGGTGCTGCTGCGCAGGGGCGGTGCCGCCGGCAGAAAGACCACCTGCGACCTCATAGGGGTTAAGGCCGGAGAAACCTGGGTGAGCATTGATGCACGAGTGCCGAATGCGCTGTTTAAGGAGGCGATGGAGCTGGGCTCGCTGAGGGAGTTCGCCGGCTACCGCGTAGCGCGGGAGGAAGTTAAATTCGGGGAGAGCAGGCTGGACTTCCTGCTCCAGGGCGAGCCTCCCTGCCTGGTGGAGGTCAAGTCCTGCACCCTGGTTGAGGAGGGCGTCGCAAGGTTTCCGGACGCACCCACCGCCAGGGGAAGGAGGCACCTGCTGGAGCTGATTAAGGCGAAGAACGCCGGCTACCGCTGCGCCGTGGTTTTCGTAATCCAGCGCAGCGACGCCTTCGCCTTTGCGCCCAACGACGCCACCGACTCTGCCTTTGGAGAAGCCCTGAGGGAGGCGGCGCGCAGAGGCGTTGAGGTGCTCGCCTACCGATGTCGCTTCGACGGTAGGGAGATTGAGATCGCCGGGAGGGTAGAAGTATTGCTCGGGTAGCACGTTTCTCAACCGCTTGACTTTTCCTTAAATCTTGCGAAATTATTTCCTGGAGATTTTTCTCATAGCAACCTCTATTATATCAGGGTCAATCCAGAATGCCTGAGGATTTTCTCTGAAGTCTCTTAAAATTTTTAGGGCTTCATTCTTACCGATGATTCCAGCTCTTAAAGCGTCAAACACAACTCCAATTGTACCCTTAACCTTCAGGCCCTCTGATTTTGCGGCCTTTCTGCCCTGACTCTCATTAATTATAAGGAGCTCCGCACCAATATCCTTTGCAAGCTGAATGGATTCAGCCTCCCCGATGTGTATCTGATATTTTTGAACCAGGTGGTCCGGAGATGAGCCGGTCGCCGCGACGCGTATCCCATTTCCCACATACCTTCTGACCACCCTCGCATCCTCTCTATTCAGAAGCAGTCCTTCCTCAACAACCTCCCTGTAAACCTCCCGGGTGATAAGCACCTCTCCGTAAAGAGCAAAAAGAATCTCAAGCCTTCCCACCTTGGCGAGGTGAATGAGGGGTGTTGAATCGCTCACCACTGTCATGTGGTGTCCTCTTCAAGCTCCTCCCTGCTGTAGCGGAGATATACACCTCTCCTTCCAAACTCCTCGAGAGTCTCCCTCAGCGTCAGGCCGAGGATGTCTGCTGCTTCTCTTATTGTCACCCTCCCATCTCTGTAAAGCTGGGCCACCTCCTCTATAGTGGACTTCCTAGTGTATTCTCTGAGTATTCTTCTTATACCGTCGCGAATGACCTCAGATAGATTGGAGTAATGCTTACCTACAAGATACCTCTCCGCGTCTCTAACAAGCTCCTCCGGGATAGTTATTGTCCTCTTCACATGCATCTTTAATACCTCTTTTTAATGTATGAATTTAACATCTCAAGATTTTTGTTAAGATGGTCAGCATGCGGAGTGAGGAAGGCAGGAGATATTACCACTTTTATGGTAGTGTGGCAGACGTTCCAAGCTTTTCGAGAAATTTCAATCCCTTTTCTGTGATTCTAACTCTGTAAGATGCCACTTCTGAGGCACTTTCCTCTTTGCTGATCTTGAGAATTTCAACAAAATTTAGTAACTCGAGGAATTTACAATTCTTTTTCACTGTATTAAAGTTTGTTCCTGTAATTTTAGAAAGATTATAGTAGGTGTGCACCTTCCTATCAGACAGCGCTCTCAGAATTTCTATTTTTTTCCTATCACTCACCAGCAAATCTTCCATATTGTAGTGAACACATCAAAAAACTATAAATGTCAAATGAGAAATTTGTTGTGTACACTATAATTTTGTAGTAATAAGGGATGCATTTGACAAGCATCCTGGTAATAGACGACAGCAAAGACATACTAAGTATTGTAAAGCGCATGCTTAAAAAGCGCGGATACGATGTGGTTACTGCAGTTTCGGCGGAAGAGGCACTGAGGAAGCTGAGAAAGGGCTATACTCCTAATGTGATTTTTCTCGACATCCTCATGCCGGGCATGAGTGGCGAAGAGCTTTTATCAAGCATTAAGAACCAGGATGGGCTAAAGAATATCCCGGTTTACATTTTAAGCGTTGTAACAGAAAGGGACAGAATACAGAAGTGGTTGGGGCAGGGGGCAAAAGGTTTTATACCAAAGCCCTTCAGCATCGAAAGTCTTGAGGCTGCAATAAGGGAGTCGCAGAACGGTCAATAATAATCCCGAGAACAGGGGGAGGTTTTCACATAGCTTCTTTTGTTTTAAGCTTTTTCATACACCTTCGACAAAAGATTAAGAAGTTAAAAGATGAGGATAAGGTGAGGAGATTGGGAGAAGGTTCCTGCTTTTATTACGATGACAGGAAAATGCGCAGTATGCGGGGCCAAGGGAGAGGAAATCGCCTCAGAGCTCGGGGTGTGCCTGCGCTGCATAAGGGCCAAGCCAGAGGAGGCGCTCGCGCTGGCGCAGGAGGCGCACGCAGCCTCGCGCAGGCGCTTTGGCTTCCCTGAAAGCGCGCCCAGAGGCGGCGAGGCAAAGTGCACCCTATGTGTTAACGAATGCGAGCTCCACGAGGGCGAACGCTCCCTCTGCGGGCTGCGCACCAATCGCGGAGGCAGGCTCGTGCACCTCTCGGGCACCGCTCGCGAGGCGGTGGTGAGTGCCTACCACGATGCCCTGCCGACGAACTGCGTCGCCGCCTGGGTGTGCGCCGGCTGCACAGGCGCGGGCTACCCGCGATACTCGCACGTTGAGCATGGGGCAGAGCTGGGTTACAAAAACCTCGCCGTGTTCTACGGCGCGTGCAGCTTCGACTGCCTCTTCTGCCAGAACTGGGAGTACCGCGAGAACGC
>JAADFX010000115.1:6374-19788 GCA_013152685.1 Methanobacteriota archaeon
GCCTCGCTTGTTGACGCGCGCACGAGCTGCATCTGCTACTTCGGCGGCGACCCCACGCCCCAGATGGCGCACTCGATAAAGACCAGCGAGGTTGCGCTCCGCGCGAGGGAGGGGGAGATACTCCGGATATGCTACGAGACCAACGGCAGCATGCACAGCGGCGTGCTAAAAAAGGCGGCGAAGCTCAGCCTGGAGTCGGGAGGGTGCATAAAGTTCGACCTCAAGGCGTGGGATGAGAACCTCCACCTCGCTTTAACCGGGGCGAGCAACAGCCTTACGCTGAAGAACTTTGAAATTCTCGCCGAGCGCGTGGATGAGCGCCCCTCTCCGCCCTTCCTCATCGCGAGCACCCTCCTTGTGCCGGGCTATGTTGACGAGGTTGAGGTTGAGGCGATAGCGCGCTTCATCGCCGAGCTCAACCCCGAGATACCCTACGCGCTGCTCGCCTTCTACCCCACCTACATGATGCGCTCTTTGCCCACTACCAGCTGGAGACAGGCCAAAGCCTGCCTGGAAGTAGCGCGGCGCCACCTCAGTAACGTGCGCTTGGGCAATGTGCACCTCCTGCGCTAGGCTGCTATGGCACCCGGCACAGTGGGTTTCTCCAGGAGCTGAGAATTCACGTAGATGGGTGCGCCCTCGATAAGCGCGAGAATTATCGCATCGCTCGGTCGTGCGTCTATCGGCTCAACGCCGGGGACGTGGATGCTTGCGTAGTAGGTGTCGCCCACAAGCGAATCCACGCTCACGTAGCTAACCCTCTTCCCCAGCTTCGCAAGCAGCGCCGCGAAGGTGTGGTGCATCCAGGGGCGGGGCGGTTTTTCGCCTGCCAGGAGAAAACGCATGCGCTCCCCCTGCTCCCTGCTCACCACCATAACCAGCCTGCCGTCTCCCTCCACCGCCTTGAGCAAAACCGCATAGCCGAAGGCCTCCTCCCGGACCTCGCCCACCTCGGCGAGCACATACCCCTCGGGAGGGGCCTCCTCCTTCTGTGTGCATGCCGAAAGGGCGGCAACCAGCAGAAGCAGAGCTAAGGCGCGGAGCAACTTACCTCACCCTTCCCCCCTGGTAGCGCCCCTCGTAGGCTTTTGCATTGCCCTCCACCCTGGCAAAAACCACCTGCGCTATCCTCGAGCCTCTCTCGAGGGTGAACTCAAAGCTCCCCTCATTTTTTATGCCCACTGTGAGCACGCCCCTGTAGCCCGGGTCTATCACGGCGGTGCGCAGGGTAATTCCGCACCTGAAGAGGGTGGAGCGCTGGAACATGAAGGCCACCAGGTCTCTGGGCATGTTCACCCTCTCAAGGGTGGTGCACAGGTAGTACTTCCCCGGCTTGAGCAGGTAGCTCTCCCCCTCCAGCTCGCGCAACTCCGGGAGAGTGCGCTCCTCCCTGCCCAGCGCGGCGGGCGAGGTGATGTCGTAGAGCCTGTCGATGCGCAGGTCCACGCCGGCGCCCTGCACATTCGCCTCGTCCACGCCCTCCAGAAGGCGCTCCTCCCGGATTCTGCGCAGAATCTCCTCATGGCCCAGGTACATGCTCTTTAATGGGCAGCGCCCCACATAACCTTTACGCTCCGCCCGCGGGCAGTTCAGCCACAAAAACCGCCCCGCGCGGGGTGTTGTCCTCCACCCACACCCTGCCGCAGTGGAGCTCCATAATCTTCTTTGCTATCGCCAGCCCGAGGCCGGAGCCCTTTACACCCTTCTTATCCCTGCGCGTGAACCTGTTAAAGATGCTCTCCTTGTCCTCGTCCGGCACACCGCTCCCGAAGTCAGCCACCTTCACCCTCACGGAGTTCTCTCCGCGCTCCGCCTCAACCACTATCCTCTTGCCCTCCGGGGCGTACTTTATAGCATTGGAGATGAAGTTGGCGAACACCTCGGCAATTATCCTGTTCGCCCTTACGGGCAGGCTTTCGGTTATGCGGTTCTCTATCCGCATCCCCTCCCTCTCTGCAAGGGGGGCAAGGTCATGCACCACCTCCGCCACCAGGTCTCTCAGGTCCAGGTTCTCCAGCTCAAGGCTCTTCTTTGAGCCCAGCTTTGCGAACTTTGTGGCGTTCTCCACGAGCTCCACGGCCTTTGTGAGGCTCCTCCTCACCGCCCTGAGGAGCTCCAGCTTATCCGCATCCCTCTCCTCCTCGAGAAGCAGCTCCACGAAGTTTCCCGCCACGCCTATGGGATTCAGAAGGTCGTGGCGCATGATGTCGAGAAATAGGTCCTTAAGGTAGTTGGACTGCTCCAGCTCATAGGTCATGGCTATAAGTTCTTCCTGCCTCCTGAAGAGCTCCTCCTCCAGCCGCCGCTGCTCAGAGATGTCCCTGACCAGAGCCATCTCCGCAGGAGCGCCGTTGAAGTCTATCAGGGAGGTGCTGACCTCGGCGGGCACCCTCTCACCGCTCCTGGTGAGTATCTCCACCTCATACTCCGGGTCGTCGTTTATTTCGTAGAGAGGCCTCCACTCGGGGGATATCAGCTCCACGAACCGCTTCCCGATCAGAAGCTCCCTCTCAAAGCCGGATATCTCCGTAAATTTGGAATTCACAAACCTTATCCTTCCATCCTGGACTATGACAACTCCCATGTTTATCTTCTCAGCCGGAATGAGACACAGAGGTACCGCGAAGGAGCATCTCTGCTGCACCGCCTCTGCCATGAAGCCACCAACCCCTCACGAGAGCTATCAGGGAATGTTTTATGAAAATAAGCCTGAACAGCCGTCTAAATAAAAATTATCTCTCAGGTTGTGTTACGCCTTCCGAAACAGGGGCTTATGACCCTTACCTGAACCTGGGCCGCTGGGAGAGCCTCTCGGGCAGGGGGAGCCTCGCAAAGGGCCTGCCCTCGTTCTCCCTCTCCACCTGCTCCGCCAGCTCCTCCTTCGTCATCCTCACCTGCTCTCCGGTGCTCCTGACGCGCACTGTGATGTAGTTACCCTCCTGCTCCCTCGCGCCAACCACGGCAATGTAGGGTATCCACTCCTTCTCGGCGTTGCGTATCTTCTTCTGGAGCGTCTCCGCCTGGTCGTCCAGGTCGGCGCGCACCCTGCGCTTTCTGAAGAAGGCGAGGAGCTCCTCTGCGTAGGCCAAGTTCTGCTCCGACACGGGGATTATCCTCACCTGCGTGGGGGAGAGCCAGACAGGAAGCATGGGCTTCTCGCCCCGCTTTGCCCTGAGGTACGCCTGCTCGAGGAGGGCGTAGAGGTTCCTGTCGATGCCCCCGCTTATGCTCGCGTGCAATAGAAGCGGGTGGCGCCTCTCGCCGTGCTCATCCACATAGGTTATGTCGAAGCGCTCCGCATTCTCCACGTCTATCTGCACCGTCGAGAGCGTGGCCGCCTTCCTCTGGGCGTCATTAACTGAGAACTCAAACTTCATAACAAAGTAGAAGAAGCGCTGGTCCCAGAGCTCTATGAGGATGGGCTTTCCTATAAGCTTCGCCAGCTCCTCCGCGAACTCGCGGTTCTCCTCATAGAAGCTGCGCACAAAACGTATCGCCACCTCGTACTCCAGGCCGAGCTCCTCCATCCAGCGCATGCTCAGCCTGAACTGACGCAGGAACTCCTGCTTCGCCTGCTCCATGTCCTTTGCCAGGGTGTGCATATCTGGCATGGTGAAGGTGCGCAGGCGCTTTAGCCCGGCGAGCTCGCCGCTCTGCTCCCGGCGGAAGGAGTAGTGGGTGAGCTCGTAAAGGCGCAGCGGGAGGTGGCGGTGGCTTATGGTCATGTCGTGCATCATCAGATACTGCCCGAAGCAGGCGGCGAAGCGCAGGAAGTACTCCCTATCGTCGCTTATCACCACGTACTGCCTCGCGGGAAAGCGGTGCAGGTAGCGGCTCAGCTTCGGGTGGGCGAAGTCGTACATTACCGGCGTCTCCACCTCCATGGCACCGTACTCAAGCACGAGCTGCGTCACATGTTGCTCCAGAAGCTTCTTTATCAGCTTGCCCTTGGGGTACCAGCGCAGGTTGCCCGGGTCCGAGCCGGGCTCGTGGTCCACCAGCTCGTGCTCCTTCATCAGGCGAATGTGGGGTGGCTCCTCGGTTACAGCGCGCGTGCCTTTGGTCTCGTACTCGTAGAATATCCTCAAGCCCTCGTGCCCTGAAAAGTCGAACTTCTGAGCAGGCACAAGCTCGCCCTCGGGGGTGAGCACGTACCACTCGCTCCTCAGCTTCTTCTCAGCCCTGAGCGCCAGGCTCTCCTTTTTCTCCTCTTCAACGCGAATCTCGCGGGAGAGCTCGCTCAGGGGGTGCCCCTTGCAGCGCAGCTCAAAGGCCTTGTACCACCCGAAGGGTGCGCGGATAACCTCGTAGCCCCTAGCTTTAAGCTCCTCCTCCAGGCTTTTTAGAGCTTCAACCGCAAACCCGGGCTTCGCGAGGAAAGAGCTCAGGTGGGCGTAGGGGTAGAGCACCACGCGCTGTGCCTTAACCTGGGAGTATACCTTCTCTATCTCATCGGCAGCGCGCTTCACCACCTCTTCGGCGTTGCCTTCGTCCGCCTTCTCGACCGCCACGAAGGCGGCAAGCGCTTCTTCTGCCCTGCCGGCGAGCATATCCTGATCAACCTGCTCCGCCACCTTTGTCTTCTGCTTCGCTTTAAACTCAATGTGGTCCACGTGAAGGAGAAGAAGCTTCATGGCAGCACCCCTGCTACCTTGGCTCTGCCTTTTTATAAGGTTTTCGAAAGGCAAGGAGGGGAACTGCTGCGGAGAGAAGGAGCTACTTTTCGGCGATGACTTTCAGAAGGTCCCTTATGTCCCTCAGAAGTCCTGTATTATCCTTTAAAGTGCCGTCGATGGAGCCGAGGCGTGTGCTGACGGAATCGAGGCGGGCGTCCACAGACTCAAGACGTGCGTCCAGCGAATCCATGGATCTGGATATAGCTGTGAGATGTTCATCTACAGAGCTGAGCTTTACAATCCATCTGTCAAAAATTTCAGAGACATTTAGAAACATAATTTCCTATTCCCTATTTTTGGAATTTAATTTTATGATAAGCAAACAATGCTTACAATCTTATTTTCCCTAATCTTTCAACCCCCCCACACTATACTTACTATCCATGGTTATATAAAAAAGTTTCAACCGTCCTCCACAACCCTTATTAACCCTCCCGCCCACCTCTCTGCTATGGAAGAGGGAATGACCTACGCCAAGGCGGGAGTGGACATAGATAAGGAGAGCCTCGCAATCCGCGCCCTTGCGGAGCAGCTAAAAGCGACGCTTGCCCTGAGAAGGGGCAGAGCCGGGGAGAGCCTCCTCGGCGTGGGGCACTTCGCGGCGCTGGTGAAGCTGGATGAGAGGCGCGCGCTCGCCCTCTCGGCGGACGGGGTGGGCACCAAGATTCTCGTCGCCAGGGCGATGGAGAAGTACGACACCATAGGCATAGACCTGGTGGCGATGAACGCCAACGACATAATCTGCGTCGGCGCGGAGCCGCTCGTGCTCCTGGACTACCTCGCCGTGGAGGACCCCGACCCCGGGATAACCGCGGAGATAGCAAAGGGCCTTGCGAAGGGGGCGGAGCTCGCCGGGATAAGCATCCCCGGGGGAGAGCTTGCAACTCTGCCGGAGATGGTTCGCGGCTTTGACCTGGCAGGCTTGATTATTGGCATGGTGGAGATGGAAAGGATAGTCACCGGCGAGAAGGTTGCGCCGGGCGACGTGGTTGTGGGTCTGGAAAGCTCCGGCATACACAGCAACGGCTTAACCCTCGCCAGGAAGGTGATACTGGAGCACTACGGCATAGACGACGAGATATTCCCCGGCAGAAAGGCGGGGGAGGAGCTGCTGGAGCCCACGAAGATATACGTGCGCGAGGTCCTGCGGTGCCTGGAAGAGGTGGATGTTCACGGCCTGGCGAACATCACCGGCGGCGGGCTGGCGAACCTCACGAGAATAACACGCCACGGCTACTACCTGGACGCCCTGCCCGAGCCGCCGCGGATTTTCAAGCTTGTTCAGGAGCTTGGCCGCGTGCCCGAGCAGGAGATGTACAGGACCTTCAACATGGGCGTGGGCTTCTGCATTGTTGTAAGCGAGGAGCAGGGTGAGCGGGTGGTTGAGATATGCCGTCGCTTTGGCACGCGCGCTCGGGTTATCGGCAGGGTGGTCGAGGGCGAGAACGTGGTCAGAATCGCCGGTAAGAGCTTCACCCTGCGCTACTAGCGACGCGCGCGGTACAGAAAGCGCCTTCCGTCCCAGCGCCGCTCCACCAGCCCGAGCTGATAGAGCTCCTCCAGCAGTCTGCGCGTCTTGCTCCTGTTGCTGAAGGTGGCGCTGGACAGGGTCTCCAGGTCCATGTAGGCGCTTCCCAGCAACCTCAAAACAAAGGTGTGGTCCATGCTGAGCTCCCTCATACACTCACCTCACGTAAAGAAGTAAAGGTGCCTTATGCTGTTCTCCGCCGCCGCGTAGCTTCCGTCGGGGGAGAAGGTTATCTTTGAATAAACCCTGCCGTAGCTTTTTGTGAGGAGCACACTGCCCTCCAGGCTGAAGTAGTATATCTTCCCGTCGTAGCTCACCCCGGCAAAGTAGGAGTAGTCGGGCGCCGCAAACACCTCAATCACCTCCGCTCCTGTGCCCACCTCCACCGGCATGGTGGGCGTTGAAGAGCTGAATATGAGGATGCGGTAGTAGTTGGTGCCCGCCACCACGTGCTCGCCCTCCTCATCCACCGCGACACTCAGTACCTTGACATCAAAGCTGTAGCCCTCCCACCTCCACAGGCGGGTGCCCTTCTCCGAGTAGAGGCTCACACTCCCGTCCTTTCCGGCGACCGCAATGTAGCTTCCATCTCCGGACAGGGCGAAGGTGGCCACGTCCACACCCGTGTCGATGCTTCCCAGCAGGGTGCCGTTGCTGGCGTTGAGGAGATACACCCTGCTGCCGCTGGAGTATGCCAGCACCTTCCCGTCTCCGCTCAGGGCGAGCTCCTCCACCACATCCCCGGCGAAATGCACCCAGAGTGCAGAGCCATTGTAAACCGCGTGGATGCGGCGCTCCCAGGAGGCGGTGGCGCCGTACAGCACGCCCTCCGGAGAGAGCACCACGTGCCTTGGCTCGGCCTGGGTGGGGTAGAAGAAGAGCTGCTCTCCCGTGAAGCTGAAGAGATAGAAGCCCTTCTCCGCCGCAACGGCGACCATGCCCTGGGAGGCGTCGAGCTCCTTCACCTTCTCGCCCAGGTTGACCTCAGCAGCAAGCTCCGGGGACGCCGCCCTGACCCGCTCCAGGTAGCTTGGTCCAGGCTCCTCAGCGGGCTGAGCCGGCGGCGGCTCCTCCTGCTGCGGTGGCTCATGGACAGCTGGAGCCTCCTCCACCGGAGCCTCTGGCTGTGCCTCCTCCTCCCGCTCCTCCTCTGCCCTCTCCTCCCCGGTGCCGGGTATCTCCGGGTTCAGGGGGTTGGGGTCAAGGGGGTCCCACAGCCCGTCACCGTCGGTGTCCACCTTCGTAGGGTCTGTGCCAGCTCTCGCCTCCTGCGCATCATCCCAGCCGTCGCCGTCGGTGTCCGGGACCTTCTCCTCCACGCAGCCCGGGAGGCTGAGGAGCAGCAGCACCAGCAGGAGAGCTTTCATCGATTACCAATGCCACGCGGGAGATATATAACTCTTCCCCTACTCCCCGCGAATGTGCTTCAGGTAGAGCTCAGCCACCCGCTCCGCCACCTGCTCAACACTCAGCTCAGAGGTGTCCACGCTGTAGTCGTGCTCCGCATAATAGGGGGCGCGCTGCTCCATGAGCTCCCTTATCCTGCTCAGCGGGTTCTTCACCTTCAGTAGGGGGCGCGAGGAGTCGTTGCGAAGCCGGCGGTAAACAACCTCGGGCTCCGCATGGAGGTAAACTATCACCCCCTTTCTGCGCAGGTTGGAGATGTTCTCCCTGTTGAGCACAACCCCACCGCCGGTGACGATGACGCAACCCTCCAGCTCCGAAACCTCCTCCACCACGCGGCGCTCGAGCTCGCGGAAGTGCGCCTCGCCGTGCCTCTCGAAGATTTCGGCAATGCTCATCTTAGCCCTGCGCTCTATCTCAGCGTCGGTGTCCACGTAGCGGAGGTTGAGCTTCTCGGCGAGCAGCCTGCCCACGGTGCTCTTTCCGGCGCCCATGAAGCCGGTGAGTACCAGATTCTTCTTCATCCTCCAAGCTCCTGAGGATAACGAGCTCAACAAAGCTTTATATTGAGGCGTGCTAAGTATTGTCATGGTCAGGATTGCGATAATCGGCGGTAGCGGCGAGTTCGGCAGGCTTTTTGCCAGAATCTTCGCGGAGGAAGGGCACGAGGTGCTCATCACCGGCAGAGACGAGGCGAAGGGGGAGCGGGTTGCAAGGGAAATAGGGGTGCGCTTCTCGCGGGACAACGTCGCCGCCGCAAGGTGGGGGGATGTGGTGATAATAAGCGTGTACATAGACAACACCGTCGAGGTCATAAGGCAGGTGGCCCCGCATGTGCGTGAGGGTGCGCTTCTCATGGACGTGACCAGCGTCAAGGTTGAGCCCTGCAGGGCCATGCTGGAGCACGCGAGGCGAGGGGTTGAGATTGTAGGCACCCACCCCATGTTCGGGCCCCGCGTCAAGAGCCTGGAGGGGCAGGTCTTTGTGCTCACCCCGCTTAGAGGCGAGAGGTGGAAGCGCTGGCTCCTCGAGTGGCTGGAGAGGCACAGGGCCAGGGTTATAGTAACCACGCCCGAGGAGCACGACAGGATAATGAGCGTGGTGCAGTGCCTCACCCACTTCACCTACATAAGCGTCGCCTCCACTCTGCAGGAGCTGGGGGTGGACGTGAAGTACTCCCGCCGCTTCGCCTCGCCCATCTACGAGCTGATGCTTGACCTCATCGCACGCATTGTGGGGCAGAACCCCCACCTCTACGCCAGCATACAGATGCACAACCCCCTTGCCACAAAGGTGCACGACACCTTCATAGCGCAGGCCTCAAGGCTGCGCGACATCGTCGCAGCGCAGGACAAGCGCGCCTTCGTGGAGCTAATGGCAAAGGCGGCCCGCCACATGGGCGATGTTGAAGCCGCAATGGGGCGCAGCGACAAAGCTATACACGCCCTGAGCGAGGAGCTGAAGAAGCTCAGGGAGAGCCTTGGTAAGGAGGTGGCGCTGCGCCACCTGTACTCGGGGGCGGTGCACATAGGCGTTGTGAAGGAGGTCACCCCAGAGAGGGTTACCCTCATCTCCGGCAGGAAGGAGGTCTCGCTAAAGATAGCCAACGTGGAGCTTCTGAGCGAAGAGGAGCTGCTGCGCCACAAGGCGGAGCGCCTGCCGAAGCAGAGGAGGGACTTCTCGGTGCTCCTGCCGGAGAGCGCGGAGGAGGAGCTCATAGCCTCGCTGCTCAGGAGCACCGTGCGGGGAGTGCTGAGCTGCGAGGTTATAGACATCTACAGGGGGAGGCAGATCCCGGAGCAGATGAAGAGCGTCACCTTCCGCGTGGTGGGTGTTGATGTGGACTTCTCGGCGGTGGAGCGCTTTCTCAAGGGAATAGGAGGGAGGCTAAGATGAGCGCCTCAGCTTCTTGACGTAGTCCTCCACCATGCCGAAGGCCAGGAAGAGCAGGAGCAGGAGGAGCGCCACCGTGGCGAGGCCGTACTTGGCGGCGAGCTCGGTGAAGAGCACCTTAACCCAGCCCACCTTGGGTATCCAGAAGATCACCTTACCGCGCAGGTACTGCTCGCTCACCGGCGGGGCGAGCATGACGCGGGGGTCCTGGTCGGGGTAGGGGTTGGTGAGGTTGTTGTCCCCCTTGGTTATGAAGTAGCGCCTGCCGTCTATCTCCTCTATCGCCACCACGCGGTGCACCACGGGTATGTGCTTGAAGGGGTTGTAGTACACTATTATGTCCCCCACCTTCACCTCCTCCGGCTCAACCCCCTTTATCACCACCAGGTCGCCCTTGCTGAAGGTCGGCTCCATGCTGCTGCTCACCACGGCCATTACCGGCTTCTCGGCGCCCAGCACAAGACCGAGGCCGAAGTTGAGGGCGACCGCCAGAATTAGGCCAATCACCACATATCTGAAGGTTTCCCCGAGCTCGCGCTTCAAGTCCATCAGTGCTCAACCCGCATTGTTACTCTCTGAATAGATATTTAAAATAGCTGCTCCACTGTGCACTCCTCAGCAGGCTTGTCCCGGCGCAGCCTCACAAAGCGGGGCATCCTGAGCTTTAAGTCGCTGGTGACGGAGTCGTAGGCTATCTCCGCCACAAGCTCTGGCCTAACGAAGCTCGCCCCCTTAACGCCCCCGTAGCCCCTCAGCTCCAGCGCACCAGCGCGAAGCTTCTCAAGCTCCTCCCTCAGGCTTCGGAGCGTGGCTCTATCGAAGCCGGTCCCCACTTTGCCCACGTAGCGCAGGGCTTCGCCGTCGTATAGCGCCAGCAGCAGCGCCCCGAAGCTCTCCCCGCGTTCGCCCTTCCCGCGAGTGAAGCCCACGATGATGCAGTCCACACTCTTTGTGCGCTTTATTTTGAGCCAGTTATCGCTCCGCTTACCAGGCTCATAGGCGCTGGTCTTCCGCTTCGCCACTACTCCCTCAAGCCCCAGCTTGAGCACCGCCTGGAAGTACTCCTCGCCCCTCTCCTCCACAAAATCCGCTATCACCGCGTGCCTCCCCTCCTTCAGGGTTTCTGCGAGGATGCGCTTGCGCTCCACCAGAGGTTTGCGGAGAAGCCACTCACCGTTGAGGCGCAGTATGTCGAACACCACGTAGCTCGCGGGAAAGCGCCTCGCCAGGTAGGAGATGCGCTCCTCCGGCGCGTTCAGCCTCTCTATGGCGAGCTGAAAATCCGGCCTTCCCCCGCGGAGCACCACCACCTCGCCGTCAAGAATCGCCTTACCTCTGACAAGCTCCTTCAGCTCTGAAAGCTCCGGAAAGGCGTGGAGCAGCTCATTGCCCCGCCTGCTCTTAACACTGAGGCTGTCCTCCACATAGGCTATTGCGCGGATGCCATCCCACTTGACCTCAAAAATCCACTCCGGCGAGGAGAAGGGCTTTCTTGCCGTCTTTGCAAGCATGGGCTTTATAAGCATCTCCTACTCCTTCGCCTTCAGCTCCTCCACCGTCTTGCGGAGCGCCTCCATGAGGCTCTTAACCTCCTCCTTCTCCGCCTCCTCCACCACCACGACCTCGCCTGCGAGCTTCCTGTTTATCAGCTCCTGCAGCCTCTCCAGGTAGGTATCGCGGTAGCTCTCCCAGCTGAACTCCCCGGAGAGGGCGTCCACTATCGTGGCTGCAAGCTCCAGCTCCTCCTCGGGGGGCTCCTCTATGTGCTGCAGCTCCTCCATGTCCTCAGGCCTTACAACCTCGTGGGGGTAGTGGAGCGTCGTCGCTATCAGCGCGCCCCTGTAGGGGTGCACCAGCACCGGGCGCTCCTTTGAGCGCAGCGTAAGCCTTCCGGCTCCGGCTTTGCCGGTGCGCTGGAGCACATGCAGGAGAAGCGCATACGCCTCGGCGCTCTTGTCGGGGGTGAGAATGTAGGAGGTGTGGAAGTATATGGGGTCAACGCTCGCGAGGTCCACAAACTTCTCCAGGGCTATCTTCCTGCCCGAGGGCGGCTTTATCGCCTCAAGCTCCTCATCCTCGAGCAGGACGAACTCCCCCTTTCGCACCTCGTAGCCCTTGACTATCTCCTCCAGGGCAAGCTCCTCCCCGCACCTGCTGCACACGCGCCTGAACTTCACCGGTGCCTTATCTCTGCGGTGGAGCATGCGGAAGGAGAAGGTCTTCTCCCTAATCATCGGGTAGAGCTTCACGGGCACATTTACCAGGCCCACGGTTATGCTCCCGCTCCATATCGCCCGCTTCGGCGGCCTAGCGCTCAGCTCCATGCACAATCAACCTCTGGGGCTCGAAGAACCCCTGCCAGGGGTCCTCCCTCTCGGGCACTGTGTATATATTCAGCTCCGCGGGTGATAAACCTTTCTCCAACTCCTCCCAGGATACCGGGGCTGAAACAGGCGCCCCCTTGAGGGGGCGCAGCGAGTAGGGCGCCGCCACTGTTTTGCCCACGGCATTCTGGGCGTAGTCCACCTTAACCTCCGGGCGCCTCACAGCCCGGGAAAGCTCGCGGACAAAGGCTCTGGTGTCTGCGAAGGAGTACTCCCTCACTATGGGGATGAGCACATGCAGCCCCCGCTTCCCAGAAGTTTTGACGTAGCAGCGCAGCCCCAGCTGGGAGAGGAGGTCTCCAATCTCGAGCGCCGCCTCCCTTGCCTGGGCGAAGCCGTCGAGGGGGTCTATGTCTATTAGCACCAGGTCGGGCCTCTCAAAGTCGTCCACCCGTGAGAGGGTGACGTTTATCTCTATGCTCGCCAGGTTAGCCAGCCAGAGGAGCGTGTCCAGGCTACCTCCGACGACGTAGTTAATCTCCCGCCCCGCATGCCTTGAGTAGCGCCGGAAGGTGCGCACCCACCCGGGTGCATGAGGAGGTGCGTCCTTTTCGAAGAATCCCTCTTTTTCTATCCCGTCGGGGAAGCGGTGCATCACCACTGCCCTGTCCCTGAGGTAGGGCAGCATCTTCGGCGCGACCTTTATGTAGTACTCTATCACCTGCGCCTTTGTAATCCCCGGGAAGAGCTCTTTATTCAGATTGGTGAACCTGACCCTTGTCAGCTTCAACCTCTATCCCCCTCTCCGCCAGGAAGTCCCTCGCCGCCTTAAGCACGCGCCTCGCGTTGGCGTAGGTCACCCTTTCGTAGGCCTCCTCAAAGGGAAGCCAGGCGTAGTCCACGTGCTCATAGCTCAGCCTGACCTCGCCTGTCTTAGCCTCCGCCAGGTAGAAGACCACCTCCTTGTACACCAGCTCCCTTCCGGAGCGGTAGAAGTACTCTATCCTCTCCCTGAAGCCCGGGATTATCTCCAGCTCGCTTATGCCGGTCTCCTCCTCCGCCTCGCGGAGAAGCGTTTCAACCTCGCTCTCCCCCTCCTCAATGTGCCCCTTCACGAAGTCCCAGTGTCCGGCGCCGTACTTGAGCAGGAGGTACTCCACCCTGGAGTCCCTCCTGAATATCACCGCGCCCGCGCTCTTCTCCCGCCTCATTCCTTCTCCTCCTTTGCCCTGAAGAAGAGCCACGCATTTTCGCCGCCCTTTTTGAAGCGCAGCAGCACATAGCGTCCGCGGAGCTTTTCACCCTTAAGGTGAAAGACCATCTTTTCCTCCTTTATGCTCTCCACTTCATAGGTTCCGCGGTCCCAGATTTTCACCTCCCCCGCGCCGTACATGCCCTCCGGAATCACCCCCTCGAAGTCCGCGTACTCCAGAGGGTGGTCCTCGGTCTGAATCGCAAGCCTGCGCACCCCTCTCTCGGTGGGCGGCGGTTTTGGAATCGCCCAGCTTTTGAGCACCCCTCCCATTGCCAGGCGCAGGTCGTAGTGAAGCCGCCTCGCGTGGTGCTCCTGCACAACAAAGATGTTCCCG
>JAADFX010000116.1 GCA_013152685.1 Methanobacteriota archaeon
GGGTGCTCAGGGTGGAGGACTTTCCCGAGGCCAGGAAGCCTGCCTACAGGCTGTGGATAGACTTCGGCAGGCTCGGCGTGAAGAAGTCCAGCGCCCAGATCACAAGGCTATACAAAAAGGAGGAGCTCCTCAACAGGCAGGTGGTGGCCGTCACCAACTTCCCGCCAAAGCAGATTGCAAACTTCATGTCAGAGGTGCTCGTGCTGGGCGTGGTGCTGGACGGGGGCGGGGTGGTGCTGCTCCAGCCGGAGCGGGAGGTTCCGGAGGGGAGCAGGGTGATGTAGCTCTCCTTCCGAGCTCCGCTACTTCACCGCCTCGTATATCAGGTAAACTCCGAAGAGGGTTATTCCCAGGAACACTGCGCTTATCAGCAGGGGGAAGAAGCCGAAGCCCATGCCGTAGCCGCCCATGGGCATGCCCCCCATCATTCCGCCGTATCCCATTCCCCCGGAGCTCAGGCCCAGCACCCCGATAACCGTAAGCACTATTCCCGCAACAAGCCTGTCATTCCTCGCCAAATCCTTCACCTCCTGTCAAGCTCTTTTGAGGAAGAGTATCAGGTCCTCCAGGTCCCGCTCACCCATCGCCCAGCGGGGCATGCAGGGGTTCAGCTCCTCTCCTGCCGGGTCAAGCCCCCGGGTTATTGCCCGCTTTATGGTGGTTTTGTTGTAGGGCGGATGCTCCTCCTCGCCCCCGTGCTCCATCTCCTCGGTGAGGGCGCTGTACCTTATATCAGGTGGGATTTCCGGGCACATCATCACCGGCCTGCCCCCTCTGCCGTCCTCGCCGTGGCAGGAGACGCAGCTACCTCCGTGGTTGTAGAGCCACATGGGACCTCCATACTTGGGCACAATGCGCTCCCCGTCGATGTTAACCCCCGTGTAGTATATCATCTCGCCGTTGGAGGAGAAGCGCATCTGGGGCGGTGCCGCACCCGGCTGCGCTCCCTGGGGTGTGCCCATCATGGGCATCCCGGCGTAGGAGGGCGCCCCCCTGTAGTAGGAGTACTGGGCGTACATTCCCAGGGCGAGGAACAGGAGCACCGCTGCGATTATAAGGGCTATCCCCTTCTTCATTCCTCAATCACCTCTCTCAGCTTCCGGTACTCCTCCAGGGTTATCTCCCCCCGGGCGAGCCTCATGTCGAGGATGTCCCTGGCCCCGGAGGATGCCCTTTCGCCGGAGCGGGCGTAGTAGGCAAGCAGCACACCGGCCGCCAGGAGGAGAAGCACCAGCTGGAACCAGCCCGGAGAGTAGCCGGGATAGGCGCCCGCTCCGCCCATCATGCCGTAGCCCTGCATTCCGTAGCCACCCTGAGCCCCGTACTCGTGGGGGCACTGATACCCCTGCCCCGCGGTGGTGTTGGCGAAGGGTGCGGGGGCGTAGTATCCGCCGTAGCCCGGCGCCGGCTGAGCCGCAGCGGCGCCCATAAAGATAAGCACAGCTCCAGTAAGCACCAGCCTTTCCCATCTCAATCCAAAAACCCTCCTTAAGCTCTCCTCCCTGTCCCTAGATTTGGCGCCCCTCCCATATAAACCTTCGCCCCTCTCCACAGGAGGTGCTAGTGTCCCGCCTCCTTCGAATCCGAGTACATCGCCGCGAAGGGCCGATGCGAGAGGGGCACCACCTTTGTGAACTTCGCCTTCATAATCTCCTCGGCGTTGCCTCCGAAGTAGGAGCAGAACTCCTCTATCTCGCGGCGCAGGAAGGCGTAGTCCTCGTCGGTAAGCTCCTCGAACTTCGCGCCATAGCCCAGCTTGTCCTCCTCAATGGTGTCGCGCAGGTATATCGCCCCGCCGTGTATGCCTGTGGCAAGCCAGTCCCCGACTATCTCCGGGTAGGTTTCAAGCCTCTCCAGGCCGAGAATTATAATCCTTCCGCCCGCCATGTACTCGCCCAGGAAGTCGCCGGCAGTGCCTCCCACCACCAGCACGGGAACCTGCTCCCTGTACTCCTTCATGTGGATTCCCACGCGGTAGCCCACGTGCCCCCGCACGAAAATCTTGCCCCCGCGCATGCTGTGCCCTATTATGTCAGTGCCGTTGCCGTGCACCACTATCTTGCCCGCGTTCATCGTGTTGCCCGCGCCGTCCTGCACATCGCCGTACACCACTATGGTCGGGCCATTCGCAAATGCAGCGAGGTCGTCGCCAGCCACGCCGTAAATCTCAATGTAGTACTCGCCTCTAAGCCCGTCGGCAATAAAGCGCTGCCCGTTTACATTGATGAGCTTCAGCTTCTTAGCTCCCTCCTCAATAACCCTCACTATAAGCTCATTCAGCTCCCGGTAGTGCATCCCCTTTGCGTCGATAACCACAAACTCGCCTTCCCTCGAAACCCTCGCCTTCTCAAGCGTCGCAGCCATGCTATCGCCCCGCAGGTTTGACTCCGAGAACTTCAAGGTCTACATCGCTCAGCCCCACGCCGCGCAGGCGGTCGCGGTTTCCGCGGAGGCTCTCTATGGAGTTCAGCCCGAGAGCGCCTAGGATTTCCTTCAGCTCGTGGCTCCACGCCTTGAGCAGGTTCGCAGCCCTGCGCGCGCCTTCATCCGGATTGAGGCGCTTCCTGAGCTCCGGCACCTGTGTGGCAATTCCCCAGGGGCACTTGCCGGTGTAGCACTTCTTGCACACTGTGCAGCCCAGAGCAATAAGGGCAGCGGTGCCTATGTACACAGCATCCGCACCTAAAGCAATGGCCTTCGCCACGTCGGCGCTGCTCCTTATCCCGCCGCTTGCTATGATGCTGCCCCAGTGGCGAATACCCTCCTCGCGCAGCCGCTGGTCAACGCTGGCTATCGCCACCTCTATTGGGATGCCGTGGTGGTCGCGGTGCACCTGGGGCGCTGCTCCGGTGCCGCCGCGGAAGCCGTCCAGCACAACCGCATCCGCGCCAGCGCGGATTATACCCACCGCTATGGGCGCGACGTTGTGCACCGCCGCTATCTTGACAAACACAGGCTTCTTGTAGCGGGTTGCCTCCTTGAGCGCATATATGAGCCTGGACAGGTCCTCTATGCTGTATATATCATGGTGGGGCGCCGGCGAAATCGCATCGCTCCCCTCGGGTATCATTCTTGTTTCTGAAATCTCAGCCGTAACCTTTGTGCCCGGCAGGTGGCCGCCTATCCCGGGCTTCGCCCCCTGGCCGATTTTAATCTCTATAGCCGCGCCCCGCTTCAGGTACTCCTCGTGCACCGCAAACCTGCCCGAGGCGACCTGCGTTATGATGTGGTCCGCATAGGGATACAGGTCGCGGTGCATCCCGCCCTCGCCGGTGCCCATGTAGGTGCCCACCTCCTTGGCAGCGCGTGCCATGCTGAGCTGGGCCTCAATGCTTATGCTGCCGTAGCTCATGTGGGCAAACATTATGGGCGTCTCCAGCTTGAGGTTGGGCGCAATTTTCGTCTTCAGCTCGACCCCGTCGTACTCATCCAGGTCCACCTTCTCGGGCTTCCTGCCCAGGTAGGTGCGCAGCTCCATGGGCTCACGCAGCGGGTCTATGCTGGGGTTGGTAACCTGGCAGGCGTCCAAAACAAGGTGGTCGAAGTAGTTGAGGTAGGGCAGCTCGTTGCCCATGGCGGTGAGTATAACGCTGCCCGTCTCGGCCTGGGTTTTGATGTCCTTCCTCACCCTGTTGGTCCACACCGGATGGGGGGAGTACTCCATGGGTGAGCGCTCTATGCTTATAGCCTGCGTGGGGCACATGTAGGCGCACCGCAGGCAGGCGACGCACTTCTCATGGTGGCGCTTCCACTTCTTCTTCTCCTTGTCGTACTCGTGCACCCCGAAGGGGCACTCACGCACACAGCGCAGGCAGTTTATGCACGCCTCCTTGTCAACGCGCACCACAAAGTCCGGGGGGAAGTTCCGCACCATTTAGTGTATAACCTCCTCTCTAACGTCGTCATGGAGGCGGGCGATTACCGGGTTTCCTGCGCGGGGGGCCCAGAGCTTCTCCAGCTCCGGCTGAATCTCGCGTATCGCCGCCTCCTCGCTTGCGATGTAAACAAACTCGCCGCTCTTCGCAGCTATCAGGGGGCGAAGCTTTATGCGGTCGTTCAGCCCCACCATTGTATCGCGGTTCGCGACGATAATCGCAAAGGGTCCGTTCAGCATCGCGGGCGCATAGGTCATTCTCAGGGCTGTGTAGATGCTGCGCTTTGGCTCTGGCATCCTGTCGATGTGCTTCCAGAAGGGCGGAGTCAGGGCTATCGCGGCGGTGCGAAGGCTCAGCCCCTGCTTCCTCACCAGCAGGTCAAAGAGGTAGGCCACCACCTCCGTGTCGGTGAGGAGCCTGCACTTGTAGCCATGCGCCTCGAGGTAGCGGCGGTTGGTGCCGTAGCTGCTTATCTCGCCGTTGTGCACAACACTCCAGTCCAGGAGGTTGAAGGGATGCGCACCGCCCCACCATCCCGGCGTATTCGTGGGGAAGCGCCCGTGGGTTATCCAGCAGTACGCCTTGTACTTCTCCACCTTGTACATCCTCGCAACGTCGTCAGGCATGCCCGTTGCCTTGAAAACGCCCATGTTCTTGCCGCTGCTCGCCACGAAGGCGCCGTCTATCTCGTCGTTGATCGTGAAGACCGTCTCTATAATATAATCCTCCTCCAGGGCGGCGCAGTCCTTCCTGCTCTTGAACCTGTGGGGAACCTCCACGAAGTAGCGCCACACGATGTTCTCCTTGGGAATCTCCTTTATGCTGCGCATGGGCACCTCTTCATCCTTTATTATGGCAACCCTGTCCTTGAGGAACTCCTCGGTGGCCTCCTTCGCCTCCTCATCCCTGAAGAAGAGGTGCAGCGCGTAGTACTCGGCGTACTTCGGGTATATGCCGTAGCCAGCGAAGCCTCCGCCGCGGCCGTCGTAGCGGTCGCGCATCATCCTGGCCATGGTTATGATGTCGTCACCAGGTATTCTCCTGCCCTCGCGGTTGAAGATTCCACCCAATCCGCACATCTCTTTACCTCTGAGGAGGAGTTTTTGCAAGAGGTTAGAGGACGCCTAACATCAAAAAGGCGAGCCATAATTCTGGCTCCGCAGTTATAAAATTTTTGGCTGTGCGCAGCGGAAGTATAAACTTGGAGTCGGGAGGTTTTTGTGAGAACTCTATGCCAGCCCCCTCCCACTTCTTTCCCTACAGAGAGGTACGGCAGTTCCAGGATGAGCTGATGCAGAGGATATTCACAGCAGATGTGATGCTTGCCAGCGCACCCACCGGAGTGGGAAAGACCATTGCCGCGCTGTGCGCCTTCCTGGCCGACAGGCTGCCGGGCGAGAGGATTGTGGTGCTCACCAGGACAAAGTCGCAGGCTAAGATCTTCCTGGAGGAGACGGGGGCCATAGCCAGGCATGCTGGGGTGCCCCTGCTCGCTGTGCACCTGCGCTCAAAGCAGGAGACGTGCCCCGTATTTTCAGAGAGCGACGCCGGTTATGAGGAGTTCCTGCAGCTCTGCAGGCTCAGGCATGACTGCGAGTATCGCAGGCGCTTCAGGGAGAGGCTGGAGGAGATACCCCTGCTGGCGAAGCAGCTCGCCGAGAGGGGTGCCTGCGGGAGCTGGAAGGTGCCCCCGGAGTACGGCTGCCCCCACGCGGTTAGCATGGAGCTCGCCCGCTTCGCGGATGTGGTAATCGCCAGCTACAACTACCTCCTCAGCCCCTTCCTGAGGAGCACCTTCCTGGGAAGGCTGGGGTGCCGGATGGAGGAGCTCTTGGTGATAGTGGACGAGGCACACAACCTGCAGAACATGGACCTGCTGAGCAGGAGTCTGAGCAGGCGCACCGTGGAACTCGCCGCCAGGGAGCTCAACTACGACTTTTCGGGAATTCTCGAGCTATTCCGGGGCGGCGACGCTCTGCTGGCGGCTGAGGAGCTTATTTCCGGGAGGGAGGTGGAGTTCCTCTACCGGCGGGGTGTGGAGGTGCTGGAGCGCCGGCTGCGGCGGGGCAGAAAGGTCTCCTACACCTACCGGGTGGCGAGCTTCCTGAGGACTGCGCTCCGGCTTAGCGGCGATGATAACTGGGTATTCTTCCGCCAGGGGAACACGCTCCACCTCAAGCCCCTGCTCCCCTCGGAGCTGCTCAGGCCGCTTAAAGATGCCCGGAAGCTGCTTTTCATGAGCGGCACTCTGGAGCCCGTGGAGATGTACGCCGAAATGTTCGGCCTGGAGACGGCGGAGACCTGCTCCCTGCCCAGGGTATACGGGGGCAACATATACTACCTGGGAATCCGCTCCGGGCTGAGCACGTCTCTGGCGGAGAGGCAGAGGCGCGGTGAGGAGCTGTGGAGGAGCTACGCCGGAGTTATACGCGAGGTCCACAGGGCAACCCCGGGGGTCACGCTGGTCTTCTTCCCGTCCTACGACGTGCTCACGGCTGTGGGCAGGTACCTGAACGCCCTGGAGGAGCCCAGGGAGGCTGAAGAGGCCGAGCGGCTCATAGCCAGGATAAGGGAAGGAGGAGCGCGGGTGGTCTTCGCCGTCGCCGGTGGGAAGCTGAGTGAGGGTGTTGAGTTCACGGCTGCCTGCGAGGGGGGAAAGAGGAGCCTGGTGGGGAGTGTGGTAATAGCGGGGTTGCCCTTCCCCGTGCCGGATTTCGAGATGGAGGTGAGGAGGGGCATCTTTGAGCGGCGCTACGGCGCTGCGAGAGCCTTCGCCTTCCTCTCGCTGCTGCCGATGATGAACAGGGTGCTGCAGAGCGCTGGCAGGGCGGTGAGGAGTCCTGCGGACAGGGCCTGCGTGGTATTCCTGGACGACAGGACAGAGTACCTCCGCCACTTCCCGGAGGAGGTGAGGTACAACCTGAAGCTTGTGGAGCTGGATGAGGTGGCGGAGGAGGTCAGGTGGTTCCACTCCCGCTAGCGCCCCGCCTTCGCGCCTGAACGCCTGGCCTTCCTTCTTGCACGGCGCTTCATCTCCGCCTCGCGCTCCCGGGCGCGCTTCTCCGCCCGCTTCTGGCGCTCCACCAGCCTCTTTACCAGCCGGTCCAGCGCGGGGAGCTCTTCCTCCTCCTTCTCCCGCCGGGTGTACTTTACCTCCTCAACCTCGGCGCGGCTGTTGCCTATGCCGCAGGTGTTGCCCACACCCACCAGAATTGCGGCACTACCCTCAGGCAGCGCCGCCACGCTCTCCTCCACCCTGCGTATCGCCTCGGGCACCGCCCTGTAAACCTCCTCCGGCATTGGTGAGATGGCCTCCTCGATGGACATCTTTATTGCTATGGCCTCCAGGGGGATATTTCTGGCGACGGCCGCCTCCTCGATTTTTGCCTTCTCCGGACCGGGATCGCCTATTGCGGCGCCTACCCCCTGGCTCACCTTGCCCGTGGGCTCGCCCTCCATCTTGAGGCTCGCATCCACTGTTATAATCTTGGAGACCTCGTGAGCCTCCGCAAGCCTCTTAACCGCGTCTCCAAGCTTGCCCAGGTTTGCCCCCGGCCCCCTCGCCTTGACAACAAAAACGCGCCTTCCCGCTATTGTCTCCTCGGAGTACACCACGTCCCTGGCTATCTCCCGCACCTGGCCGCGCATGAGGCGCGCCGCCACCAGCGGTCCTACGCTGTCGCCTATTGGCTCACCCCGGGAAATTGCCCTTATTCCTGCCATGTGGGCGTCGGCTATCTTCCTTATTATTGGGAGGTTCATCTGGAACAGCATCGCAAGCTGGAGGTTGTTGGTCTTCTTTACCAGCTCCACATAGTGGCGCACCACCTTGGCGAGGGTGTTTATCCCTATTCCACCCTTAAGCAGGGCGACGATGTTCGCCCTCCAGACGGGTGAGCAGCCGGGGGAAAGCTCACACGCCAGCGCATTCAGCCTGTCCTCCGCCTTGTCGAAGAGGTGCTCGAGCTTCCTGAGGATGCCGTAGGGGTCCAGGTCAACCGGGGGGATGAGGAAGAACTCGAGCGCCTCCTTCACCCTGTCCTTTATGCCTGTGCGCAGGCTGCCCTTCTCCATGCAGATGCGAGTGACTATGTCGGCAGCCTCCCCCGCGTAGTTCTCCAGAGTCTCCGCCACCTCCTCCATGTCGGCAACCATGCGGTAGAAGAGGTATCTGGGGTATATGAGGATCAGCGCAAAGAAGAGCAGCGTAAAAAGCACCTGGAAACCCTGCCACAGCTGAATCTCCGGCAAAGCTGCACTCCTCCTCGAGAGTGTAATTTACTATGTTACCCTTTATAAATCTATCATGCGAGTACTCATCAGGGCAAGGGTGTTTCCCACGGAGAGTGTGGAGAAGGTTCAGCGGGCTGTGGAGAACCTCTTTCCGGGGCTGAGCTACAGGGTTGTGGAGGAGGGAGGGGCCAGGTATCTGCTCGCCACCGGAGAGGGTATGGAGTGTCTCCAGACCCTGCACAGGCGCCTGCGGGAGTTGCGGATTCTGGACGCCGCCCGGGGGGTGATGCTTTCATCCCTGAGGGGGAACAGGCTGAGCTTCCGCCTCAACAAGCAGGCTGCCTTTGCGGGCTATGTGAACTTCAGCGAGGAGTCGCCGCTTGGAAGCATAGAGGTTGAGGTGGAGGCGGAGGACGCCGCCCAGGTGGTGGAGTGGCTTGCGCCGAGGACGGTGGAGGGCAGGGAGCCATGAGGCTGGGAGCCTCTTCCCTGGCGTTTTTCAGGCGTCAGAGTGAGGAGATTATAAGGATTGTGGGGGAGGCGGGGTTCTCCGCCCTGGAGATAATCCTGGAGGGGCACCACCTCAGGGAGGACTACTCCCCCTGGAGGGAGCTGCTGGATAGCTACTCCATGGAGGTGAGCGTCCACGCACCCTTCGCAGACCTCAACATAGCGAGCATGAACCCGAGAATCCGCCTCGAGAGCATCGCCCAGGTCAAGGATGCCATTCAGGCGGGCTACACGCTGGGGGCGGACGTGGTGACGGTGCACTCGGGGAGGCTGTCACCGCACAGCATGTGGTTTCCCGAGAGAGCCGCCGAGCTGAACCTGCAGGCGATTGAGGAGCTGGTGGAGTTCGCGGGGGAGCACGGAGTCCTGCTGTGCGTTGAGAACATGCCCAGGCACGAGGGAGCGCTCATGAGTGAGGTCGAGGAGCTTCTGGAGCTTGCTGAGAGGTTCTCGAGGCGGGAGATGGGCATAACCCTGGATGTGGGGCACGCTGCAACCTGCGGCGATGTGGTGGAGTACGTGGAGGCACTCGGGGAGAGGATTGCAAATGTGCACCTCCACGACAACAGGGGGGATGGTGATGAGCACCTGGCAGTAGGCGACGGAAAAATAGACTTCGGCGCGGTGCTGTCCAGGATGAGGGGCTACAGGGGCAGGTTTATTATTGAGTGCCACAGGGAGGAGGACGTCTTCCTCAGCGGAAGGCGGCTGAGGCGCATGCTGTGAAAGTTTCTTTATAAATTTTGAACAACTTTTTATAATTTTTATAAATTGCTGCAGCTACCGCCCCGGAATCGGTTTTACAATGTGAAGATTCGTATTATATTATGGAATATATGTGAAGTGAATTTTACATGCAGGGGGTGGGCAGCTTGCCAGGGGCGTCAGGAGATGAGAGGGAGGAAATCCGCTGGAGGGCTTTCCTCGCCTGGTGTGCTGCGCTTGCGGGGATTCTAATGCTGCTGCCTCTGGATGCGGTGATGGAGGGCGACGGAAGCTTGAGCCTCTGGTTCAAGGTTTACCTCCTCTCTGGTGCGGCGGTGATACTGCTGCTGGGCGTCTCTCTGGGCGCTGCGAGGTGGGGAGGCAGGGCTGAGCCCCCGCTGCCTGAAGAGGTGGACCTGGAGGGGCTGGAGGCCGAGGACAGGGAACTGCTGCGCTCCCTCCGGCAGCTCAGGGAGTGGTATGTGTACACCGCGGCGAATGCGGGGGGCTCCCGGATGCGGGAGCTGCTGGGTGTGTGGTACCACATGGCTGTTGCAAGGGAAATTGAGATAAGGAACCTGAGGAGATGTATCCGGCAGCTCCGGAGTTCTATGATAGAAATCTCGCCTTCCAACCGGCTGTTTCAAAAAATCTCGAATCCCAAAAACTTTTATATGAAATGTGCCACAGATAGTGATGGAGCGGATTAATAACCACCTGGGGCGCCAGTACTTAGGAAGCAACAGGTGCATACGGGTTTTTACCACCAAAGAACTGCTTCGGCATGCGAGGAGGTCGGACAGGTGGGGATGGAAACGCCCGGGGCTGGAGCGGGGATTGTGCACCTGCTCAGTCTCCTGCAGCTTGGCATCTTGGCGGGGCTGTTTGTGCTCCTGCTGAGGATGTCCAGAAGGGGGGGCAGCCGCTCCGGATATCTGCTGGTGCTGAGTGTGGTGTTCCTGGGCTTCAATACACTGCTGGAGATGGTAGTGGAGGTGGAGGCCCTGTCCGTCGCCTTCCTTAAGACGGTTGCCGTCGCCCTCTTCCTGGTGGCTGTGGTGATGCTGACGATGCAGGGTGAGAGGCTCAGGCTGCTGGGCTACTCGGAGCTTCTTGAGGAGGAGGTCAACAGGAGAACCCGCGAGCTCCGCAGGGCGAGGGATGAGCTCAGGAGGGAGAAGGAGCGGCTTGAGGTGATCAGGTCGCTGGACAGGGCGATAAGCTCCAGCCTGGATGTGCGGGAGGTTTACGACGCCTTTGTTGAGGGCGTGAGGAGGCTTGTTGACTACGACAGGATAGGAATACTCCTCTACGACCGGGATAGGGACGTGGTCAGGGTCCACATGATGAGGCCACCGGGAGACTGGGCGCTTGCCGAGGGGAGGGAGGTGCCAGCCTCCAGCTCTGTGGTAAGGGAGGTGGCAACCACCGGCAGGCCGGTTATACGGGGCGATGTGCTCGAGGGGGGCGAGTTCCTGGAGGATGAGCTCCTCGCCGGGGAGGGGCTGAGGTCCTACGTGGCGGTGCCGCTGATGCTGAAGGGCAGGGCGATAGGTGCGCTGTGCCTTTACAGCAGCTCACCTCTGGCGTACTCCGAGGCTGACTTAGAGGTGCTGGGCGACCTGAGTGTGCAGCTGGCTATAGCCATTGAGAACTCGCGGCTCTACACCGAGTTGAGGGATGCCTACGAGAAGCTCCGCAGGGCACATGAGGAGCTGCAGCGCGCCTACCAGGAGCTGAAGAGCATAGATGAGCTCAAAAGCAACATAATAGCGAATGTGAGCCACGAGCTCAGGACTCCGATAACCATAGCCAAGGGGGCGATTGAGCTTGCCATGGAGGAGAGCAACGAGGAGGAGAAGAGAAAGCTGCTGCAGATGGCTCTGAATGCGCTAATAAGGCTGAATTTCATAGTGGGTGACCTGATTGAGGCGGCGAGGATGGAGAGGGGTGAGGTGAGGCTGGAGCTTGAGCCGGTGGACCTGGGGGAGATTGTTGAGAGCGTGCTGGAGGAGTTCCGCCCTGTGATTATCAAGGACAGGCTGAGCGTGGAGGTGAAACTTGAGGAGGGGCTTCCTCGGGTTAGGGCGGACAGGAAGCAGCTGTTCCACGTCCTGCGCAACCTGGTGAGCAATGCCGTGAAGTTCAACCGCGAGGGGGGAAGTATAACCGTGGAGGCGAGGGAGAGGGACGGCGTCGTGGTGGTGTGCGTGGAGGATACGGGCATAGGGATACCCGCCGACAAGCTGGACAGGATTTTTGAGAAGTTCTACCAGATAGACGCCTCCCCCACGAGGCGCTACGGAGGCACGGGGATGGGGCTGGCGATCGTGAAGGAGATCGTGGAGGCGCACGGAGGCAGGATTACCGTGGAGAGTGAGGTTGGCAGGGGCTCGCGCTTCTGCTTTACAATACCCGCATGGAGGAGGGAAAATGGCGAGGATTCTGCTGGTTGACGACGAGCCGGACATAAGGTACATAACCCGGAGGATGCTGGAGAGGGCCGGGCACAGCGTTGTGGAGGCGGGGGACGGGGAGACGGCGCTGGATATTCTGAGGAGGGAGCCTCCCGACCTGGTGCTGCTGGATGTGAGGATGCCGGGGATGAACGGCTGGGAGGTGTGCAGGAGGATAAAGGAGGACAGCACGACTGGCAGCATACCTGTGGTGATGTTCACCGTGAGGACCAGCAAGGATTCGGTGAAGAGGAGCAGGGAGTGCGGTGCGGAGGCGCACATAAACAAGCCCTTTGAGAGGGAGGAGCTCCTGGAGCTGCTGGAGCGCATACTTGAGGGGGCGGGTGAATAGGTTTATATGGCGCCAGGTTGAGGAAAGTGGGAGGTGTTTGAGATGGCGAGTGATGAGCTTAAGGAGATGCTCAACAGGGCGATTGCGAGGGAGATGCAGGTGGCGATTCAGTACATGTGGCAGCACATTGAGGCCCAGGGCATCCTGGGCGAGGCGGCGTCGCCCATCCTCAGGCAGATAGCGCTGCAGGAGATGCTGCATGCGGAGCAGATAGCGGAGAGGCTGAGCTACCTGGGCGCAAGACCGACCACGAAGCCGGCGGAGGTGAAGGTGGGGAGCTCGCTGAAGGAGATGCTGGAGCTGGACATTGCCGCCGAGGAGGAGGCCATCAGGATGTACAGGGAGATAATTAAGAAGGCGGAGGAGGAGTTCGACGTGGTTACCCGCAAGCTCTTCGAGAACATCCTCATAGACGAGGAGAAGCACCACGACACATTCCTGAGAATGCGCGAGGGGATGTGAGCCCCGGCCGCAGCTGAGGCGGCGGAGGTGCCGGGAGCGCTGTTGGCAAAAGGAGGGCAACAACGCCCGGAGTTTGTCCAGATCCACTGACGCGGATAGTGTAATGGGTTAGGAGTTAGGATAATGATTAAATATGTTATCTATGGAAGACAAAAAATTAGATGATTTTAAAAATCACACTCTTAAGTGTTGGGATTGTAATTCTTCTAATTTTGAGCTTATCCTTCCCTCTGTCAATGTTTACTGGTCAGCATTCTTTTATCCCTGGAAAAAATGTTGACTGCACAAGGTGCCATGCAGAGAAGGCAGGTAATCTGTCATTATCCGCCTATCACTCCAACTTTAGCTGCAGAACATGTCATAACACAACTTTCTCGCCGGGACAGGAGGCACATGCTGCCTCCATCCCACGGTGTATAGACTGCCATGTAAGTGTTGTGAGCAAAATAAACAGCACCTATGAGGCTCATATGCCCCTTTTCAGAACTGCTGAGAATTACAGAATTAGGAGAGGTCCTAATGAGGCATGTTTGCTATGTCACACCAACTACTCTGCGAACATCACGTATATCTATTATGAATACATAAACTACACGATATACAACAACAGGACATCTCCCGATGGAGGTGTCACATATATCTACAATCTGGAGAGTGTGGTCACAGGGCCACAGAGGAGCTACACGGTGGAGATAAAAGACGAGGGAGGAAGTACCCACTTCTGGAAGAATATATCCG
>JAADFX010000117.1 GCA_013152685.1 Methanobacteriota archaeon
GGATTCAGACAGATAAGCTGCCAGTCAAGTACTGAAAGCCTCTCGGTAACTTTCAGCCCCCTGCAATTAATCCAGAAGAAAAAAGAAGATATAAATTAATATGAATCAATGCTCTGGAATTGTGTTACGTATAGTCTCCAGCGGTCTTCCTACTAACTCAGACCTTATCCCTCAACACTTCTTTTTTTGCCCGTATTTTTCAATGATAAAGCCAATTACCGCAAATATAAATGCGAAAAAAGGTATTAATGGCGGTATACCTATGAGTATATAGAAAGGTTCAAAAATAAACTTATTTGTGATATCAACTCCAACCAAACCACCAATATTGATTGAATACAAATAAATATAATCTATACCTATCCCACAGGCGAACCATGCTGCCATTGTGCGTATTATGGAGGTGTCATCTTTTTTGGCCTTTTTAGAATTGTTTCCAAATTTAAGAAGCAATGCAACGTTTGCCAATATATATTCCAGGCTGAAAAATGGAAGAAATAACATTAATATCGCTATCGTGTGTATTATATCGATGTATACATTTTCAACGTATTCCACACCAAAAATTAAAAGTGAAACCCCAATAATCAATATGCCCGTAGCTGGAAATACTACAATGAAAGAGAAAAGTCTCTGAAGCCTTGTAAGAAAGACTATAGACGCAATAACAAGTACAACATAAAAAAACTCAAAGATTATATGCCACTTTATCTCCGCCAGGGAACGCTTAACATAAACATGTTCTCCAGCAGTTGGGTCGTAGATATACTGATTCATCAGCCCGTAGTTCATCACCAGAAACTGAAGCCCAATAAGGCTTAGTGGAACTATATAGTCCCACTTGGTGTTCGGCTTTGGCTTCAGCAGGTCTTTGAGGAAAGATGACACCGCCGTGTTAAGGCGGGCTTTGATGCTCACCTTCCGATTCCCCCCATCTTTCAGCTTTTGCTATAAAGCAAGTTGGTCGGGAGAGGATATATAAACCATCTGTCCAATAATATACACGAGCATCAGCAGCTCTGAGGCCAAAAGCTTTAAAGCTTTGTACGTGGGGTATTCATCCATATGACGTATAAACCTCTCAAACCCCCCGCGGGGGCTGCCTGCAAGGGCATGTCCGTGCAGCCGGTGGGTGATGCGGGGAACCGTGGCGCAGGGTACCAGTGTGCACCCGAACTAGTGGGACTGGCACACAAACTGCGGTGGTTGAATGAGCATTAGAGGCGCTGGCGGTGGCGCATTCGGCGCCTTCATAGGCTCTGCATGCTGTCTTCTCCCCCTCCTGCTGGTATCTGCAGGCGTGGGCATTGCAGCAGGTCTTGTGGTGTTCCAGTACCGCCCCTTCTTCCTACTCCTGGGAACCCTCTTTGTGGTGTTCTACATCCTGCTAAACCTGTACATCAAAGCCCACGTCTCCTGCAGCCTCGGTGAGGCCCTCAGGGAAGAGCGCAGGTTTGTGACGACAACCATCGCCACCTTCCTGCTCCTGCTCGCCCTGGTAAACTTTCTTGCTGTACCAGCCCTCGGCGGCAGGCTGGCAGCAGAAACCGGAGAACCGGGTGCGAGCGCCATTGATGCCGCTGAAGCAGGTGCTCCGGAAATGGGCTGTCCGGGCTGCTGGGAGGAACTAGAAGAGGTGTCCCCTGATGATGGTGCCGCAGGCGCGGAGGCAGGATACGGGAAGAGCGGCACGGAGGTGAGCACCTGAAGAGGGAAAACCTGTGCCCACGCTGCGGTGGCGAGGGTGTGAAGGTCCTGCCCCTCACCCTGGGGGCACACCTCCCGGCGGAGCACTGGGATAAGATAGACCGGAACTTCTACTTCTGCCCCACCAGGGGGTGCGAGGTGGTGTACTTCAACAACCGCTCCGGGGTGTACTTCACCAGGGCGGAGGTCAAAACAAGGGTGGGTATCAAGGAGGAGGCCGAACCAAAGCCGCTGTGCTACTGCAACCGCGTCACCGAGGAGATGCTCAGGCGGGCGATACTGGAGGAGGGGTGCTGCTCCAGCATTGAGGAGGTGCAGAGCCGCACCGGCGCCGGAAGGGGCAGGTGGTGCGTGGTGACCAACCCTTCCGGAAGGTGCTGCGAGTGGTACCTGAAGGACATAATACGGGAGATGCTTGCGGGAGCGGAGCATAGGGGCGGGGCGAAGAGGAGCGGCTCCATGAGAAGGGTGGTGCTGGAGATAGGTGGTATGACCTGCCCCGGCTGCGCCGGTGTGGTGCAGGCTGCGCTGGAGAGCGCCGGCGCAGGGGAGGTGCGGGTGAGCTTCCGCGAGGGCAGGGCGGAGGCGCTCCTGGGGGAGGGTGCGGAGGTGGAGGAGCTACTCCGCGCTGTGAGGGAGGCGGGCTACAGGGCGAGAGTGGTGTAAATGTGAACCACGTTACCCTGCTCTCACATTACCATGCCCAAGGAGCCGGAGATAAAGTTCGTGGAGGGCATTGTTCCAGACGCGGTGGAGGACGTGGTTTACCGCATGTGCCCCATGCACCTCATGCGCCTAGAGGAGCGCATGAAGGAGCTCAAGAAGGGGGAGATCCTCGAGCTTCAGACAGACTACGAGGGCGCGCTGGTGGACATTCCCGACTGGTGCAGAAAGACGGGCAACGAGCTAATAGGCGTTGAGGATACGGGAGAGTTCTTCAAGTTTTACATAAAGAAGACGGTTGATTGAGATGTTCCGGGTTTATCTCGACCACATGGCCACCACCCCCCTCGATAGAGAAGTGCTCTCCGCAATGCTGCCCTACCTGGAGAACAGCTTCGGCAACCCCTCGAGACCCTACGACCTGGGCTCCGAGGCCAAGGATGCCATGGAGCGCTCCCGGGAGAGCGTGGCCAGGCTCATAAACGCCTCTCCGGAGGAGATTATCTTCACCTCTTCGGGGGCGGAGGCGAACAACCTTGCCGTCAGGGGGCTGGCGAAGGCAAACTCAAAGCGCGGGATGCACCTTGTTACCTCTGAGATTGAGCACCACTCCACGCTGAACGCCTTCCGCGCGCTTCAGAAGGCGGGGTTTGTGGTGACCTTCCTCCCCGTCAACTCCCTAGGCGAAGTTAGCGTTGAGAAGCTGGAGAGCGCCATAACCGAGAGGACAACCCTCGTCTCTGTGATGCTCGCAAACTACGAGGTGGGCACCCTTCAGGCGGTGAGGGAGATCGCCGAGATTGCCCACGAGAAAGGTGCACTGGTGCACACCGATGCGGTGGCTGCCGCGGGTAACGTGGAGATAGACGTAAAGAAGCTGGGCGTTGATGCGCTTTCCCTCTCCGCTCACACCATGTACGGCCCCAAGGGTGTGGGGGCGCTCTACCTGCGTGAGGGGCTGCGGATCGTGCCTTTGATATATTCAGGCATTCAGGAGGAGGGGCGCAGGGGGGGCACTGAGAACGTCGCCGGCATTGTGGGCTTCGGCAAGGCCGCCGAGCTTGCGAGGAGGCACCTCGACGAGGTGGAGAGGGTGCGCTGGCTGCGCGACAAGCTGATAGAGGGCGTGCTCGAGGTGGAGAAGGTGGAGCTCACAGGGCATGCTGAGAAGCGCCTGCCAAACCACGCCAGCTTTATTGTTGAGAGCGTGGACGGCGAGGCGCTGATGATGGCGCTGAGCTTTGAGGGCATATACATAGGCAATGGCACCGCCTGCATCTCGCAGGTGCTGCGCGCATCGCCGATTCTGCTCGCCATGGGCTACCCGCCGCAGCGCGCCCAGTGCAGCGCAATATTCACCCTGGGCAGGAAGACCAGCAAGCGGGACATAGAGTACGTGCTGAGCAAATTCCCGGGCGTTGTGGAGAAGCTGAGGAAAATTTCGCCGCTGTGGGATAAGTGAGGGACTGTAATCGTGAGAGATTGTAACTCCTTTGCAGTAGTGATTTTCCCACAATTATTTGGGAATTGAAAATGGAGGTCACCATCAGGGAAAGAGGCAGGATAACAATACCGAAGAAGGTGAGGGAACTCCTGGGTCTGGAGAAGGGGGACGTCATCTTACTGGAGACCCGTGGCAATGCTATAGTGCTGAAACCTAAGCGGGCGGTGAGTGTAAAGCAGACGCGCGGAATAGCGCGGCACAGGGTGGTGCTGGAGGAGGTGGAGGAGGCACTCGGGCATGAGGTTTGTTGACTCCAACGTCTTTGTTTACCACCTCGCCGACGACCCCAGCTATGGCGAGAAAGTGAGCGAAATTCTTTCCATATCCCAACATTCCTAGAAATGCTCCGCTCTATGACAGCACTCGTCAAGGTGGAAACAACCTTCCCGGACATTACCTCTGCGGTTAAAATTGCAAATGAGACAGGCGCTTCCTGGAAGAAGTGGGACGATCTTGTCATAGTTGCGCAGATGAGAAGACTGGGAATAGATGAAATCTACTCCAACGACAGCGACTTTAACACCCTCGGTGTGAGGAGGATATTCTGAAAACCGCCAATCGGCTACTCCGCCCTGATTTCCTCAAAACCCGTGTAGGGCACCAGCACCCTGGGCACCTCTATACTCCCATCCTCGCGCTGGTAGTTCTCCAGTATCGCCACCAGCGTGCGCTCCGTGGCTATCAGGGTGCTGTTCAGGGTGTGCACATACTGCGTGGGCTTATTGGGCGCATCGCGGAAGCGTATCCTCGCCCGCCTCGCCTGATAATCTGTGCAGTTGCTGCAGGAGACCACCTCGCGGTACTTGCCCTGTCCCGGAAGCCAGGCTTCGATGTCGTACTTTTTGGCTGCGACGGTGCCTATGTCGCCGGTGCAGATGTTCACGACGCGGTAGGGTATCCCCAGCTTCTGGTAGACCTCCTCCGCATTCGCAAGGAGGCGCTCGTGCTCCTCCCAGCTGTCCTCGGGGCGGGAGAAGACGAACTGCTCCACCTTCTCGAACTGGTGCACGCGGAAGATGCCCTTGGTATCCCTGCCGTGCGCCCCCGCTTCCTTCCTGAAGCACGGGCTCACGCCGGCGTAGCGCAGGGGCAAAGCCCTGCCGTCCAGTATCTCATCCATGTGCATCGCGAGTATCGCATGCTCAGAGGTGGGTATCAGGTATAGGTCCTCTCCCTCTATCTTGTAAATCACATCCTCGAAGTCCGCCAGGTCGGTGGCCGCCTCCTCGGCGGCGCGGCGCAGCATGTAGGGAGGCTGGAGCAGGGTGAAGCCCTTCTCCGCCAGGAAGTCCAGGGCGAAGCTTATGAGCGCATAGTTGAGCTTCACCAGCTGGTTCTTCAGGTAGTAGAATCTGGAGCCCGCCACCTTGGCAGCGCGCTCTATGTCGAAGAGGTCGTTGAGCAGCGCAAGCGAGATGTGGTCCCTCGCGGGAAAGTCGAACCTGCGCGGCTCACCCCAGGTTCGAACCACGACGTTGTCCTCCTCGCTCTCGCCAACGGGCACGCTCTCGTGAAGCAGGTTGGGCATGCGCATCAGCAGGGCTTTTAGTTTGCTCTCCAGCTCTTCGACTCTTGCCTCCAGGCGCTTTATCTCCTCCGGCAGGCGCCTTATCTCCGCCACCTTGGCGGAGATGTCCTCGCCCCTCGCCTTAAGCCTGGAAATCTCCCTGCTGAGCTCATTGCGCTTTCTGCGAAGCTCATTAAGCCTCGTCAGGGAGGAGCGCCACTCCTTGTCGAGAGCAATAATCTCATCCACCTGCTTCAGCTTCTCGACGGCGCCCCGCCTCTTCAGGTCCCTCCTCACCAGCTCCGGATTCTCCCTGAACAGCCTTATGTCCAGCATGGCTACAGCCTCATCATCTCGTCGATCAGCTTCTCGCAGAATAGCAGGTCGTCTATGGTCGCGAAGAGGGTGCCAACGCTCGGGTGCTCCGCTCTGGTTATAACCTCTCTCCCGAGAGGCTCCGTCCTAACCTTAATGCCCTTCGGAGCCATTCGGTTGTCCAGCTCCAGCAGGCGCGCAACAAGCTCCGCCTCCTCCTCGCTGGAGTAGAGGAACACCAGCTCTGCCCTGGCGCGCATCTAGCTACCCTCTGAAAGCTGCTCCCTTATCTTTTCCTCCACGTACCTTAAAAACTCTTCCTCCTTTCCCCGGGGAATCTTCGCACCTGCGGCCACGTCGTGTCCGCCGCCCTCGCCAGCGACAAGCTCGCTGGCGTAGAGCATCGCCTTCCCCAGGTTTATGCCCCTCTCCACCAGCTCGCGGTTGCCCCGCGCGGAGACCTTGACCTCGCCGTCCTCAGCCTGTGCGAAGGCGATTATGGGCTTGAGCTCCTCCAGAATTCTGGAGTTGAGCACCATGCCTGCGACGGTGCCTATTACGTTCTCGTCTATCTCCTCGCCGGCGTGGAGGGAGTAAACGGCACCCTCGTCCCTTATCCTCTCCAGGTTCTGGGTTATCCAGCCGTAGCAGGAGTTGAGGTACTCGCGGTGCTTACGCAGCATGGCAAGGGCGCGGCGGTACAGCTCGCCCCTCTCGCCCAGGCAGACCGCCAGCCCAATGCCGTAGTGCTCGTGCTTGCCGCAGGCGTTGAGCAGGGTGGCGAATTCCTTGGCGTCTCTGAGAGGGGTGCGCTTCTCCTCACCGAGCAGGGTGACCACCTCGCCCACGATGCTCTCCGCAATGTGGGGGGGCACGCGGTGCTCTATCATCTTCAGTATGAGCGCCGTGGTCAGGCGCTGCCTCTCCTCCTGGGTCAAATCCGCCAGCATCACAAAGCGCTCATCCCTCTTCACGGGGATTTCTAGCTCGCTGAGAAACTGCAGACTAGCGCTCTCACTGCCGCTCAGCCCGGGGATGAAGGGTTCTGTGGTGTACTCTATCGCCTTGTAGAGCGGTCTGGTCTGCCTGCCGAAGAGGCGGAGGTCCTTCTCAACGCGGAGCACGCCAGCGCGCTCGCCGTCTTTGATTATCAGCCTGTTGAGCCCGTGAAAGGCGCCGCTGCTCTCCTGCAGGTCGCCAACCGCACCCACCACTGCAAGCGCCGCCAGGTCAAAGCAGTTTGACTTCTCCAGGGCTTCGAGAAAGGTGCGGGCAAAGAAGTAGGCCATTCCCGAGCCGCTCACCTCGCGGGAGCCGTCGATGCCGTAGCTGTGGGCGTTGATGTGGTGCTCCGGCTCTGCCTCCGCCCCCTCCCTGGGCTGGTGGTGGTCCAGCACAATTATCCTCGCCCTGCTGAGGTGCTGCTGGAGCAGGTCCACCTGCCCAGAGCCGAAGTCGGTGAGGATGAGCAGCTCGGGCTTCTCCGCGGCTATCTCAGCGATGACCTTCTCCTCAAGCTGCTTCACGCACCTGGTGGAGCAGGGGTAGCCTGCCCGCGTAACGGCGGTGTGCACAATTGCTCCGGCACTGAGCCCGTCGGCGTCGTGGTGGGTCACCACCCTGGCTACGCCTCCCCCCTCCAGGTGCTCCCTGAGACAATCCGCAGCCTCCTCCAGGTCGCGCTTCAGCTTCTCAGGCAGAGCATCCATCCTTCTCCCCGGAAAGAGAGGTGAGGGGCTACCTCACCAGGAGCTTTGCCATCTCTATGCTGTACTTCCAGTCCGGTGGAAGCTTGCCCTCCCGCTTGTAGTACTTAACCAGCCTGCGTATCTTCGCCTCAACCAGCTGCTGGGCGCGCTTCGCCACCATGTCCTTCTTGTGCTCCTTGCGGTGCTTGTCTATGGTCACCGCCTTGCGTATGAGGTTCATCAGGTCCTCCGGGATGTCGTAGCGGATCCCCTTCTCCTCCAGCGTCTTTGTGAGCTTCTTGCCGGTGACGTACCTGCTCAGGGGGATGCCGTACTGGTCGCGGAGGATTATGCCTATCCTGCTCGGAGGCTCGCCCCGCTTGGCGAGCTTTACTATTATGTCCTCCACCTCCTCCTTGCTGAGCTCTATCCACTCGGGAGGGGAGGTGCGATAAGGACGGGTGGAGCCCGACTTTCCTCTTCGCCTGGTGTGCATCCTTGCCATGTTATACCTCCGTGAGAATGAACCAATCGCTTCTCAAAGGTTCACATCGTAAAGTTTTATAGTTATATAAGCATGTACAACGGGGACCTACAAAAATGATACATTTCCGGCGCTTTTGGGTAAGGCAAAAAAAATAGCATCTGGCAGGTGTTTTGTAATGGGGCAGGAGGACTTTGAGAGGTTTGAAGAATACAAAAAGTGGGTTGCAACAATAAAGGAAACCACTAAACCTGATTACAAACATTCTATGAAGCTATATATTGAATTCACGGGAATAAATCCAAAACAGCTGATAGACGAGGCAGAGTAGGACCTCAGAAAGCCTAGAAGAGAGCGAGGTGCACTGCAGAGGCGTCTGGTCGAATTCTTTAACTATCTCGTAAACGAGTACAAAGCAAAAAGGGGAAAAATGCAAAAATAGGAAAGAAAGGGATAAGCAGGTATAAGGCTAAAATTATTGTCGGAGCGCTTAAGTTATTTTATGATCGCGATGGTTTCCCACTTGGGAGCATAAAACTCCCTAAGGTTGCACCTAGGAAAGAGAATGCGAGAATAGAATTTTCCCCGCAGGACATCAGGCGCATGGTGGAAGTAGCGCCAACAAACTGCGATGAATCTCGCTCTATGAGCGTAAACTGAAGGGCGATATGATGCGCAGTGTGGTGATTAAGGCAGAGGTGATAACAAAAGAGAGGCTGGAGAGGACAGACTTTAACCCTGCAGGCTACCTCGCGCTCAGGGCTACCTTCTCCAAGCGGTTAGAATATGCTGGCATGCCTCCCGCTTACATAGACTACATGCAAAGGCATGCCTTGCCACATGGTGGAGCATATCGCAAGCCTAACTCAAAGAAGCTCCTGGAGAAGTACAAAGAGTCTGGGCATTAGAGAGGCACCAAGGACTCTGAGCGAGATAGAGGAGAACCTGAGGCGGGGAGCTGGAGAGAGAAAGAGCTTATAAAAAAGCATTGGAGAAGAGAGTAGCAAAAATGTAAAAGGGTAAAGGCTCTAGCAGAGTTGAAAGGAGCTCTAGCAAAGGCTAGAGAGCTTGAAGCATTAGCTCAGGTTGTGGAGAAGCTTGGTTAGGCTCCCCCATAAGTTAATATATTTTCCCTCTGAAGTGGGCGTGGTAAACCCACACAACTTTGTTTTTCCTGTCTAGGGTGAAGATTATTCTGATATCTCCAATGCGCATTCTGAAACTACCTTCCCATTTCCCCCTCATCCTTTTAATGTCAAGTCGGTTGTAAGGGAAAACACCTTTATCAAGATACATGAGAAATTCATTAAATCTTTTCTTAATCTGGTCTTGCCGCTTGTCTTCTAAGCTTTTTAGAAA
The DNA here is from genome assembly GCA_013152685.1 of Methanobacteriota archaeon. GTDB lineage: Archaea > Hydrothermarchaeota > Hydrothermarchaeia > Hydrothermarchaeales > BMS3B > Pyrohabitans. The sequence continues at coordinate 9,228 of JAADFX010000117.1, forward strand.
TTTTAAAGCACTTCTATGAAATTTTATCTTCCAATCCATTCTTCTCCATCAAAAAAATCTTCCCTTTTGTAGTCGGATGGCTCCCCCACTATGCTCTCTATTTCTTTCTGCTCTTCCTCAGAAACTTCCGGCACAAGAGCGAGAAACGCTTCTAACATAGTTTCTCTAACACTTTCTGCGATAATATCTTTCAACTCCTCTCTGGCAATCATACCCTACCTCCTTTTCTTCACGTGATAAAGTTCAAATGACAAGGTAGATTATCGCAGAGTTGAAGGGTAAGGCAGGAAATGTTTATAACCATAAAGTTTTTCCCAAAGGCGGCTAAGCCGCCCTTCTCCTGTGCCTGAGCACCACTCCAAGACCGCGGGTGGCTCTCTCGAGCTCTGCTCCGCTGAGCAGCGCCCTGCCAACGCCCACAACCTGGTCGTCATAGAGGGCGATTACCTCGTCCCCGGGCCTTATCTCCTCTCCAGCCCACTCTATGCCGGGGGTGAAAACGTTGCTGCCCTCTGGGTAGAAGCTCAGCTCCACCACGTAGCCCGAGAAGCTTCTGAGAAGCTCACCTCCGCGCAGTGTGAGCGCAAGGTATCCGTGCCTTCTGCTAACTGCCGCCACCTGCTCGCCCTCGAAGAATATCCTGCCCCTCCTCACCCTTGCCCCCTCGGGGATGAGCGCCCTTCCCGCGCCTCTGCCGAACTGGAAGTCGGCGACTCTGCGAAGCGCATCTATCGAATTGTGGCCCTTCCCCTGACTCCCGGCAACCGCCCTGCGGAGGCGCTCCTCCAGCGCTTTGAGAGAATCCTCAGCGAGGAGGTCCCCGCGGGCGACCACCTCAATGCCCAGGGACTCACACACCTCCGCGTAGGCCTCGCCGGCGTAGCAGAGCACCTCACCGCCAAACTTCGCAGCGTAGCTGCGTATCGCCCTGGCTAAAACTTCCTTCTCCTCCTGGCTCCAGTGTCCCGTGAGCGTGGTGTCGTAGCAGCACGCGGGGTAGAGGTTCTCCAGCTCTCTCGGCACGAGGGCGAGGGGTGAGGTCATTATTACCTCGTGCACCAGCCCGCGCTTTTTGGCGCCTCGCTTAATCGCCTGAATGAAGCGGCGGTGCGAGGGCGAGGAGGAGTAGGGCTTCCTGGCGGAGCAGGGGAGGAGCACCGCCACAGCCGCACCCTCAGGCGGGGTGTAGCGCTCCTCAAGGCGCCGCCTCCACCTCACCACCTCCGGACGGTAGAGGCTCTCGCCCGAAATGTACTCAACGCCTGGGCTCATCTTCTCCATATCCCGGTGCAGAAGGGTAACATTCATAAATGCTAGGATGCCGGAAGGATGTGAGCGGAAACGTTATTTTCTGAATAAAAAGTGTGGCCGCTACCTGTTTATGTACTTGTCGTAAATGCAGTAATTCTCCACATCCTTCCGCTCTGTTCCGCACTTGTAGCGGGTGATGCCGTCGCAGTGGCTTATTGGTATGGGGCAGTTCTCGCACTTCTCAAAGTCCACCTGACCACCGCTATAGTGCCAGGAGTTAACATGGCAAAGGCTTCTTCAAAGCTTTACCTGACCCTCCTTACCAAGAGCCAGGAACTCCTCCAGGTGCCTTGCCTTCTCAGCAAACTCCGCTATTACCTCCCTGTGGAGCATCCTAATCCTCTCCGGTGTACTTCAAGCAAATGCTTTCAATTCTCTCCACTGCCTGCTTGATCCTACGCAGCGCTTCACCGTTTCCCTTGCCTCCCGGGGCCGAAGCATCTCTAAGGCTTAGTAGAGCTTCGCAAGCTCCTCCCTCTCGGGTGTGGCAGCAGTGTTGAAGGATTGCTTCTGAGAAACTTCGGTAGAAGCTGGTGCTTGTTCACGTGCTGGCCGTCCATTGCGAGCACTGCTTCGATGAGATGAAAGGCAAGCATTAAGGCATTCTGGGCTATTGGCTTTATCAGAGCTCACCCCTCGCCAGGTCGCTCCTGTAGATCTCCTTAAACTGACTGTATGCCCCCAAATGTCCCTCTTTTTTCATAGAATAGTACGAATCTCGGTGTTTTCGTATATTATAAGAAATTCCCAAAGCATCATCCCGAAGGACAGGGCAGATGTTAGACTGATAGATTAAACAGCTTGCGGAATTGTTGCAAGGAGGGTGAGGGATAAGCTCGAGGAGTTTCTGATACACAACCTTGAAGCTCTCACAGACCTCCCGCACCTCCGAGAAAATTTTATTAACCAACCACATACATTATTCTGGACATGCTGGAATGCGACGTGCTTGTGGTGGGAGCAGGGCCTGCCGGGGCGAGTGCTGCATATTTCTGCTCCAGAGAAGGTCTTGAAACTGTTCTAATAGAAAAAAATGAAAAAATTGGAGTACATACTGCACCGAAGATAGATTCATCACCTAATATACAGCTTGAAAAAATAATTAAAAAATTTGGGTTACCCGTGAGAAACCATGTAAAATTCTCCAGATGGTATGCTCCATCAGGAGACTGTTTCACGCTGAAATCAGAAACCGGAGAATTCTACTTCAAAAGGGGCGGTGATGACTCGTATGAAGTTATAGTTTCCAGAAAAGCTCAGGAAAATGGAGCTGAAATTATTACAGGCATAGATTTTCTTGACATTGTTGAAGGAGATAAAATAGAAAAAGTAAAAATTCGAACTAAAAGTGCAGAATTAAATATTAAACCAAAATTGATCATAGCGGCGGATGGAGGAAATTCTTTTTTTCATAAATTTGTAAAGAAGGACATTTTTAACATTTTAGTGGGATATGGAATAAGTGGATATGACTTTACATCATCTGATTGCTCATCAATTTATCTTCACGCAGAGCTTCTTCCAGGAGGATACTTTTATGTGGTTACGTGTCCGGATGGGTTGTCGTCTGCTGGAGCAGTCGTGAGTAAAAAGAGCATGGTGGGGGATATCAGCAGTCATTTCAATAGGTTTGTGCGGTCGGTGGACAGTCTGTATGAGATAATAATGGATGAGAGCAGAGAAAAAATCGGAAATTATCGAGGAGCAGGATACATTTTCAAGCTTGATCGTCTCTATTATAAAAACTTAATTTTTATTGGTGATGCTGGTGGTTTTATTGATCCGCTTCTTGGTTATGGTATGACACCCGCCATTTTAAGCGCATATCTGGCTTATGAAGCAGTAACGACGGGATCTGGAGAAAATGGTAAGGCGGATAACATTGGTCATAAATATGAGGAGACTATCAGGAAATTTTTAAGTATGGACAAGTATTATTTGTACAGAGAAATTTTTGAGAGTATGGATAACGATGATTTTAACTGGATTATTAATTTTTTAAATAAAATCAATAAAAAAGTTGATATTGGGAAGTTTCTAGACGATTCGTTTATTTGAGGTGTTGCTGGACATGATAGAATGCGATGTGCTCGTGGTTGGCGCGGGGCCCGCGGGTAGCAGCGCTGCCAGAGCAGCAGCTCTTGGTGGCGCTAAAACAATTTTTATAGATAAAAAGAAAGAGGTCGGAGTGCCGGTGCAGTGTGCTGAAGGAATTGGAGAATATCTTTTTCCGTATCTACCATTTAAGATTCCAAAACACCTTCTAAAGTGGAAAATTGACGGGATATCCTTCTGGGCAGAAGGGATTACAGTGGAAAAAACGGGAGGCACCTGGTCCGGATATTCGATAAATAGAGATGAATTCGATAAATGGCTGGCTGAAAAAGCTATAAAATCCGGTGCCACACTCATGCTTGAAACTGAATTGATTGACTTAGAAGTGAAAGACGATTACAATGTAACAAAAGCAATAGTAAAAACACCTAAAGGAACTAAAGAAATTAAACCAAAAGTTGTCATTGCCGCAGATGGTGTTGAGTCGACTGTTTTAAAATTACTTGGATTTGATGTTGATCTGGAAAAATATGCTGGGTATGTGATTGGATATGAAATGTACAATGTGAATTTATCAAATCCAAGAATTGAGCAAATATATCTAGGTGACTTTGCACCAGGTGGATATGCATATATATTCCCAAAATCAAATAAAAAAGCTAATGTTGGCGTTGCAACTCTTTTTAGGGATAAAAATGCCTA
>JAADFX010000118.1 GCA_013152685.1 Methanobacteriota archaeon
ATAAAATCTTTTATTTCGTTACGCGCTTCTGAGATATTTGTAATATATGCAGTTTTATCCAAAACTAATGGCATAAGATGTTCTACATATGTTTTATTATCTTCACGCCTATAAATAAATGACAGGTCAAATGTAGTTGTTGCCATTTTTGCATCCTCTTTTCCAATTTTCTCTGCTAATGCATCGTAGAATTCTTTTCTCAGCATTTCTCTCAATTTCTTTTGTCTTTCCTCTTCTTCCTCCCGTGGCGTTAAATACGGATTTGTTCCTCTCTGAATTTCTTCCCAATCCGAAACACCGCCTCCGTCACTATCCATTCTTTTGAGTTTATATGTCTCGCGATCAAACACGTACTCGTATGCATCGCTGAGTTTTTCATCCACTTTTGCGAGTTGTTCGTTTACAGAATTCTTAAAGTCTGGGTTAAGGTAATACGCAAAACCTAAGCCTGCAAGAAATGCCACCCAAACAATTATTCCATAAATCGATCCTCTTATCCTGCTTTCTCCGGCCTCGATTTCCTTACCTTCAGGCTCCGCGGGTGAGGCTTCTTCTTGACCTTCATTCTGGAGGGACGGAGATGCTTCTCCGGGGAGAGTTTTTGGTTCGGGTATTCTCATACCCCCTTTCTCATCGTAGAGAAATCTGGCTCCGCACCCCCGAGTTGCTCCACAAGTTCTCTTACCTTTTCTATCCTGTCGCTCATTGAACCTCTCAAACATTTTGTATAAAAAAACTGCTTTATAAAACTACTGGTTATAAAATACACCATATAAACCAAAAAAGATGACTTACAAAGAGTAAATTTGATGTTAAATTGTTTAATTTGACATGTCATTTTAAAATCAGGTTAAATTAGAACCACTTACATAAAGTAATCCGGGAAGATTATTCAATAAAGCTGAAGAAAATGTAGTTTTACAAATCTGTCTCTGACAGGCAATTTTGGCTAAAGCAACCGCTCGTAGTTCTCCACCTTCTTCATCAAATCCTCCCGCTCTAGCTCCAGCTTGCCGATCCTCTCCTTGAGCATCAGTATCTCCTTCTCCTGCTCCTCCAGCTTCTTCTCCTTCTTCTCCAGCTCCTTCTCCTTCTCCGCCAGGTAGCGCGTCAGGGTTTTGACCTCCACCTCCAGCTCGGCGCTCTTCCGCACCGCCTCGCGAAGCTCGCGCTCCTTCTCCAGGAGCTGCATCTTCTTTTCCTCGATGTCCTCCCGGTAGCCCTCCACCTTGGCCTTGAAGGCAGCCCTTTCGTTGGTCAGCCTGAGTATGACCTCCTCCTTCTCCTCCAGCTCCCTCCTCACCTTCGCCAGCTCCTCCTCCAGCTTCTCCAGCAGCTTCTTCTTCTCCTCCAGCATTATGCGCAGCGTCTTTATCTCTCCCTCAGCCCTCTCATAAAGCTCCTTGAGCTCCTCCCTCTCCCGCCTGTACCTCTCCAGCTCCGCAAGCTCCCCCTCCAGCTCCTCAAGCTTCCTCTCCTTCTCCTCCAGCTGCCTCAGCAGCGACGCCTCATGCTGCTTCAGCTTGCTTATTTTGCTCTCGTAAAACTCCTTCTCTGTCGCATGCATAATGGTACGCCCTGTTGTAGTGGAGTGGGGGAGATTTGAACTCCCGACCACTCGATCTTCAGTCGAGCGCTCTCCCAGGCTGAGCTACCACTCCAGGGTGCTTATGGAGTATTATCATACTCCATGCACGAACTTAAATATTTTACCCCGCGGACTAAATTAACGTCATAAATCCGCCCCGGAAGTTATTTATACTCTCCGGCACAAAGCATTAGGGGGTTGAAATGAGGAGCCTACTTATCGCGCTCATGGGCTTTGTGCTGCTAATTTCTCCGGTCTCAGGGGAGAATGTGGACTTCTACATAATGCAGGTGACCCCGGAGAAGCTTGTGCCCGGTGAGACGGTGGAGCTCAACATCACCATCGCCAACCTGGGCACCGACTACGCAACCTATGTGCACGCCATCCTCGACCCGGACTCCAAGTCGCCGCTCTCCGTGCTGGGGGGGAAGAAGAGGTACGTGACAAAGTACGCCGCCGGTGGCATGGAGACCATGTACTTCGGGGTCATAACCCAGAATGAGAGGTTCACCCTGAGCTACAGGGTGTATGTGGACAGGGACACACCCTTCGGCACCTACCAGGTGCCCCTCAGGCTGGTGTGGCGCGACGAGTACAACGTGGTGCAGAGCGAGACCCTGAACTTCGGCGTAACCGTGGCCGGAGAGCCGGAGATCATAATCTCGGGGATGAACAAAACCCCCTCACGCCTCTACCCCGACACTGAGTTCACCCTGGTGCTCACCTTCCAGAACATAGGAAGCGCCAAGGCGGAGAACGTGGTGGTGGAGCTTTCCCTGCCCCCCGGGATAACCGGCGAGAGGACCGCCTTCCTGGGCACCCTGGAGCGCAACCGCCATGCAACCTCCGCCTTCTCCCTCAAGGTGGAGAAGGATGCGGAGGAGGGGGCAAGGGAGGTGGGAATCCGCCTCCGATACACCGCGGAGGACGGGACGCGGGGCGAGCTGGAGCGGAAGGTGGAGCTCTTCATCTACAAAAAGGACGCCCCCAGGCTGGAGGTGGCCGGGCTCGACACCTCCCCGGCAAAGCTCGCGCCGGGTATGAGCTTTACCCTCTCCGTGCAGTTTGAAAACATAGGCAGCCAGGACGCAAAGGCTGTGAAGGTTGAGCTCTCATTGCCTAAAGTGCTTTCCGGCTCCAGGACCTCCTACCTGGGCACAATCAAGCAGGAGGACACCTCCACAGCCATCTTCGACCTGGAGGTCTCCCCCGGCACCCCTCCGGGCAGCTACCCCCTTGAGCTGGTGGTCTACTACCTCGACGAGAAGGGGGAGCTCCACAGGGAGGAGAAGGAGATAGCAATAGCCGTGGTGGCGCCCGCTGCAGGGACACGCCTGCCCTGGGTGGCAGGGGGCGGGCTGCTGCTCCTGGTGATGCTCATCTGGTGGCGCCGGCGCAGGGGCGTGGAGCTTTAAGGGGAGCGAGATGGTAATAAGGCTGGAAGAGGTTGTAAAGGTATACCGGCTGGGCAGGGTGGAGGTAAGGGCGCTCAGTGGGATTAGTCTGGAGATACCCCGCGGTGAGTACGTGTCCATAATGGGCCCCTCCGGCTCCGGGAAGAGCACCCTGATGAACCTCATAGGAGCCCTCGACAGGCCCACCAGCGGGAGGGTGTACATCGACGGCGTTGACATCTCGGGGCTCAACGACGACCAGCTGGCGCTCCTGCGCAGGAAGAAGGTGGGCTTCGTATTCCAGCAGTTCAACCTCATAGGGAAGCTCACCGCCCTGGAGAATGTTGCCCTGCCCATGTGGTTCGCGGGCATTCCGAGGGCTGCGAGAATGCGCCGCGCTAAGGAGCTGCTGGAGCTGGTAGGCCTTGGCGAGAGGCTCCACCACAAGCCGGCTGAGCTCAGCGGTGGCGAGAGGCAGCGCGTGGCCATAGCCCGCGCCCTCGCCAATGACCCGGAGATAATCCTCGCGGATGAGCCCACAGGCAACCTGGACACCTCCTCCGGGATGGCTGTCATTGAACTTCTGGAGGAGCTAAACCGCCTGGGCAAGACCCTGGTGGTGGTGACCCACGACCTGGACTTCGGGAGGAGGGCAAGGATGAGGGTCAAGCTCAGGGACGGCATGGTCAGGGAGGTGGAGAGGTAGTGCTGGAGTACCTCAGATTCTCCCTCAGGAACCTCAGCCATCACAAGCTCAGAAGCTTCCTCACCCTGCTGGGTGTAATCATCGGGATAATGGCGGTGGTCTCGATGATATCAATAGGCTCCGGGATGAAGGCGTCCCTCAAGGAGCAGCTGGAGCAGCTGGGCAGCGACAAGGTCTTCATACTGCCCAGGATAGCCTACGGCACAGCGGCCGCCACCCTCACCGACGGGGATGCGGAGGCGATTGGGCGCGTCCCCGGTGTGGCCTTCGTCTCACCCCTCTACAGCGTCGCCGGTGATGTGACCTACCGCAACGAGCGCCGGATTGTCAAAATCTACGGAGTGGACCCCGAGAAGGCGGAGGCAACCTTCGGCGCTGGGGCAAGCGGGTACCGGCTCCTCAAGGGCAGGTGGCTGCAGAGGGGAGACAGGTACAAGGCGGTCATAGGCTACGGGGTCCACAGCGACGTCTTCTCCAGGGACGTGAATGTGGGCAACACCATCCTGATTCACGGCGTGGAGTTCCAGGTGGTGGGGGTGTTCAAAAAAACCGGCGACAGGGAGAAGGACTACACCATCTACGCCAACCTGGATGTCATCAGGGAGATCTTCGGTGTGGGTGACAGGGTCACCCTGATTATAGCAAGAGCCGAGAGGGGTGCGGACATAGAGGAGGTGAGGCTCAGAATAGAGCGCCTGCTTGAGGACAGGAAGGGCTCCGACGAGAACTTCTTTGTGATGACCCAGAAGGAGATCCTGGAGAGGGTGGGGGAGGCATACAGGGTGGTGCAGGTGGTATTCGGAGGTCTTGCGGCGGTTTCCCTGATCGTAGGCGCCATAGGCATAGCGAACACCATGGTGATGAACGTTACAGAGCGCACCCGGGAGATAGGCGTGCTCAAGGCAACCGGGGCAAGCAACGCGCAGGTGATGAAGATATTTATTGCGGACGCAGCCCTCCTGGGGGTGGCGGGCGGTCTGGCGGGGGTGCTCCTCGGGGTGCTGATCTCCATGGGGATAAACGCAGCGGCGGCGCACTACCTGGGGGAGGGCGTCCTCACCACCACGGTGACTCCAGCGCTGGCCGCCTTTGCCCTGGCCTTCTCCCTTATTATAGGGGTGGTTGCCGGGATATACCCCGCCTACCGCGCCGTGAAGCTGGACCCGGTGGAGGCGCTACGGGCATGATGGAGGAGCTTAACTACGCCCTGAGAAACATGGCGGAGGCGAAGCTGAGGACCTTCCTGACGGTTCTGGGGATAGTGATAGGAATCGCAATAATAGTGGCAATGCTCGCCATAGGCGAGGGGATGAGGGTGAGCATAACGGAGCAGCTCGATGCGCTGGGCGGGGATAAGATAATAGTAACCCCTCCCCAGGCCTTTGCGCTGAGGGGAACGCCGACGGAATTCAAGCCCTTCACCAGCGCAGACCTGCGCGCGGTGAAGAACCTGCCCAACGTTAAGGATGTGCTGCCCATGTTCTACCGCCCGGGCACCATAGAGTACAGGGGGGAGAGAAGGGAGGTGTACGTTATGGGGGTGGAGAGGCGGGGCGTCGAGTACTTCAGGCAGTTCTACTCCATCAGGGAGGGAAGGTTCTTCAGCGACAGTGACCTCAGGGGAGTGGACCTGGGGTACCGCATAGCCGAGAAGTTCTTTGATGAGAAGGTGCGGGTGGGGGAGAGGGTGAAGGTGAACCAGCGCAGCTTTGAGGTGGTGGGGGTGCTGGAGGAGATTGGAAACCCCGAGGACGACTCCAGCGTATACATGCCCCTCAGGGCGGCGCAGGACCTGTACGACGCCGGCGACGAGATAACAATGCTCTGGGTGATAGCCGAGAATGAGGCGGTGGTGCGGACCCTGGCAAAGAAGATTGAGAGCACCCTGGAGAAGCGGCGGGGCGGCAGGGACTTTGAGGTGCTCACAACAGAGCAGCTGGCAGAGCAGGTGTCCACAGTTGTAACCATAGTGAGCTTTGTGCTGGGGGGAATTGCCGGAATTTCAATAGTGGTGGGAGGGGTGATAATTATGAACACAATGCTGACCTCCGTGCTGGAGCGCACCCGGGAGATAGGCGTGCTCAAGGCGGTGGGGGCCACCAACTGGCGGGTGCTGAGGATATTCCTGGTGGAGTCCGCCCTCATAGGCGCCCTGGGGGGCGCTCTGGGACTGGGGCTGGGGGTAGCCATATCCAGAATTATAGAGATGGTGGGGCAGGTGTACATAGGCTCCAGCTTTATAACCGTTATAAACAGGGAGCTGGTGCTGGGTGCGCTGCTGTTCTCCCTGCTGGTGGGCGTGGCATCGGGGGTGTACCCCGCCTACAGAGCTTCGAGGCTGGACCCGATAGAGGCGCTGCGCTACGAGTAGCCCGTCCGGAGGGGAAAATTCTTAAAGCCGGAGGGCGAGGCTAAGCTCATGCTCCGGAAGCTGGGAGTTATCCTGAGGATGATAAAGGTGGAGCACACCCTCTTCGCCATGCCCTTCCTGTACGCCGGTGCCGTGCTGGCGGAGAGGGGAGTTCCCGACTCCTGGACGCTGCTCTGGATTACCGTGGGGCTTTTTTCGGCGCGAACCGCGGCGATGTGCCTCAACAGGCTCATAGACAGGGAGATCGACGCCAGGAACCCCCGCACCTCAGGCAGGGCGCTGCCGAGGGGGCTGATTTCCCCCGGGGAGGTGTGGGTGGTGGTGGGCGTGTCGCTGGCTCTACTCCTGCTGGCTGCCGCAATGCTGAACCCCCTGTGTGTGAAGCTCTACCCCCTGGCGGTGGGTATAATATGGCTCTACCCCTACACCAAGCGCTTCACCTGGCTGAGCCACCTGGTGCTGGGCTCCGCCCTCGCCATAGCGCCCTTCGGCGCCTACGTGGCGGTGACCGCTTCCATCAGCATCGAGGCGCTGCTGCTGGCAGCTGCTGTGGTATTCTGGGTGGCGGGATTTGACATAATCTACGCCACTCAGGACGTGGAGTTCGACAGGCGGGAAGGGCTCCACTCAATACCCGCGCGCTTCGGCATCCCGGGGGCGCTGAAGATTTCGGCGGCCTTTCACTGCGCAACCCTGCTCTTCCTGCTCCTGCTTTACTTCGTCTCCCCCCTGGAGGAGGTGTACCTGCTGGGGCTGGTGGTTATGGGGGCGCTCCTCGCATATGAGCACGCAATAGTCAGCCCAGAAAACCTGGAGAAGGTGGGGGTTGCCTTTTTCAGGGTTAACGCCCTCTTCTCGCTGGTACTCTTCACCTCGATTGCTGCAGACATGCTCGTGTGGTGAGGCGGAGAGATGGGCGAGCTTGTTGAGGTGGCGGAGTGGAGGAACAGGTACCGGATTTTCAGGAGCAGGGAGCACGCCGGCGAGCTGCTCGCGGAGCGCCTGAGGGGGCTGGTGAGGGGAGGGGCGATTGTCCTGGCGATACCCGCGGGGGGTGTGCCCGTAGCCTGCAGGGTGGCGGAACTGCTCCGCCTGCCCCTGGGAGCGGTGGTGGTGCGCAAGATTCCGGTGCCCTGGGACCCGGAGGCGGGGATTGGAGCGGTGGCGCTGGACGGCGACGTCCTGCTTAATACACACCTGCTGGAGCGCCTGGGTATGGACGCCGGCAGAGCCATGGAGCTCGCGGAGGAGGTGCGCAATGAGGTAGAGCGGCGGCAGAGGCTCTTCGGCAGAGTTCCAGAGATTTCCGGCAGGGAGGTGGTTGTTGTGGACGACGGCCTGGCGACCGGCTACACAATGCTTGCGGCGGTCCGCTCCCTCAGGCGGAGGGGGCCCTCGGGGGTGACAGTGGCTGTGCCCACCTCGCCCCTGAGAACTGTCGAGATGCTCCTCTCCAGAGTGGAGAGGGTGGTGTGCCTCAACATCAGGGACGAGCGCTCCTTCGCCGTGGCGGACGCCTACGAGCACTGGCGGGACATCTCCGAGGAGGAGGCACTGAAGCTGCTGCAGCGCTGCAGGAAAAAAAGAGGAGGCGGGTAGATGGGGCTATGGCAGAATAACCTTCTCGCGGGGGGCTTTATTCTTTTGCGCGAACATGTTCGCTAGCTCTCGGCAGCGGTGGAGAAGAACTTCTCCTCACAGTCCTTGGAACAGAAGTCCCTGTGGGAGGGAATGGCGGTGCCGCAGTTGAGGCACTTGAACTGGTAAAACACACCGAAGGAGCCGTTCCTCTTCATATGCACACCACATCCCTTCCAGGCCCTCAGCGGCTGTCTCTCTATATTGTGGCTTCCCCAATATTAAGCTTATCCATGGCGCCGCTACTCCCTGACCAGCCGCTCCGCCTCCCCCCTGAGCTTCTCCAGCACCCGCAGGGATATGCCGGACTTCTCCGAGACCTCCCGGAGGTCAGCCCTGAGAAGGTCGTTTGCGGTTTTCACCCCGGCCTCTGAAAGCTGCCTGGCCTTCTTGGGCCCAACGCCCTTTATCTCCTCCAGCTTTACGACCTTCTCCTTTCTCTCCGCCTTCTCCGCCGCAGGCTGCTCCGCGGCAATCTTCCTCAGCGTGTCCACGTTCTCCGGGTGAAGGCTCTTCCGCCGCCTGTCCACGGCTATGCCGAGCTTCCGGGCCTGCACCGGGGTGAGGCCCGCCTCTCTCAGCTCCGCAAGGCTGAACCCTCTGCCCCTGCGCTTTCCATCGGGCTTTCTGACCACAGGACGATGCATAAGCACAACCTCCGGTTATGGGCAGGCTTTCACCGTGGGCAAGAATAATTAAACCTCCTCCGCCCACCAGGGGGAGGCGGAGGTTTCGTCCACATAGAGGGCGCACCACTCCCGTCCGCTTCCGGGGTCCCGCAGGTGGTAGAGCCGCACAATGCTGGAGCTCAGCTCCTCATAGTCGTAGAATTCAAAGAGTCTGCCCCGGAGTATCTCAAAGTGCTCCTGCCCCTGGTCCAGGATCCTGCCAGCGGACACCTGACAGGAGATCAGCTCACCCCCCTCAAGCCCCTCAAGAAAGCCCGCCACCAGGGCCTCCACCTCCGGGTACCTCTCCGCGGCAAAGAAGGCGCTGGCGGCGTAGCAGCCCCCCTGCTCCCGCAGTGTGCTCCGCTCCGCCAGCCCCTCCAGGGTGGAGAGCAGCTCGGCCGCAAGCATGCAATATTCCTTGCCGCTGCCACCCTTTAATCTATTTATGTTCATGTATGTGTAACATATAAGAACATGAATGTAAAGAGGTGATGCACATGAAGTACCACTACACCCGGGAAGTGGAGGGTGAGTTTGAGGAGGTCGTGGAGAGGGTTCAGAGCCTGGTCAGGAAGGAGGGCTTCGGCATCCTGGCGGTGCACGACTTTCAGAAGTCCTTCTCCGGCAGGGGAATTGAGTTCATGCCCTTCAAGATGGTGGAGATCTGCAACCCCACCTGGGCCGCGGAGGCTCTCAAGAAGGACATAAACCTGGCGATGTTCATGCCCTGCAGGATAAACATCTACCAGAAGAACGGCAGGGTGGTTGTCAGCGGCGTAGTCGCCGGGGTTATGGCAGAGTTTACAGATGCAGACCTGGGAGAACTGCCCGAGAAGGTGACGGAGGCTGTGAGGAGGATAGTTGACGGCGCCTCAGCCTAGCCTCGTGGCAGCCTTGAGCTCCGCCGCGAGCCTTCTGAGGCGGTCGCACGCAGCGGCACCCTCCTCCTCCACAATTTTCACAAAGGCGCTCCCCACCACAGCCCCGGAGGCACCCGCCTCAATTACGGCGCGCACGTGCTCCGGCTTTGATATCCCGAAGCCCACGGCGAGGGGAAGCTCCTTCACATACCTCAGCGCCCACCGCGTCTTCTCTATGGTGAGCTCGCTGAGCCTCTCCCTCGCGCCTGTGGTGCCCAGCAGGGAGACCAGGTAGACAAACCCCGAGGCGCTCCTGAGTATCTTATTCATCCTCTCCTCCGTGGTGGTGGGGGCTATTAAAAATATCATGTCCACACCCATCCTCCTGCATACCTTCAGAAGGGGGCGGGCCTCCTCCACCGGCAGGTCGCTGACCAGGAGCCCGTCCACACCCACCTCCCGGCATCTGGACACAAAGCGCTCCTCTCCGTACTGGAGCACGATGTTGTAGTAGGTCATAAACACCAGGGGAATCTCAAAGCGGCGCCGCAGCTTCTCGGCGATTTCAAAGCAGTGGTCTGTGTTGGTGCCGGCGCGCAGCGCCCTGTCGATTGCTCCCTGAATCGTGGGTCCGTCGGCAATGGGGTCGGAGAAGGGAATCCCGAGCTCCAGAATGTCCACCTCCCGGGCAAGGCAGGAGGCGAGCCTCAGAGAATCCTCGGGTGTGGGGTCCCCCAGGGTGAGGTAGCCTATGAGGGCGCCCTCCCCTCGCTGCCTGAGCTCTGCGAACTTCTCCACAATCCTGCTCATAAGGTTAAGTGGACGCTGCCAGTAAAAAGCTTTACTCCCACTCCACCTCCACCCTCACCTCACCACCGGGAGGAACCCCGGGAAACACCACATAGAGCACACCCCTCTCAGGGTCTCGCCAGCTGTCCGCGGCACCCCTCGCCCGTGTCGCCCTCACCACGGCGGTGGCGCCCCTCACCTCCACTGGATTGGCGTTGCGCAGAACAAGCTCATCCCCCTCCACCCGCAGCTCCAGGTTCTCCCTGAGCCTCCACCACCTGGCAAGCTCGCCCGCCGTGGCGAACCACACCCTCCGCTCCCTCATGTAGTCCAGGAAGGCGGTGAAGTTCTCCAGGTTCCCGGAGGCGGTGTGGACGTGGGTGAGGAGGGTGAAGACCCCTCCGGAGTCGTAGGCGCGCTGGAAGGTGAGGTATGCCGCCGGCAGGGCGACCCTCATCTTCTCCGCATCCCAGAAGGGGTCAAAGTTCACACTCACCGGCACCTCCACAACCCCCTCCACAACGTAGGGCTCCAGACCGTAGGGTATCGAGGAGTCGTAGAGGTAGCCCATCCCGGCCACCATCCTCAGGACTTCCCTGCTTGAGTTGAGGTAGGGCGCCCTGAATCCGGCAACCGCAAATCCATGCTCCGCAAGCCACTCGTGGGCCCTCTCCATCTGCCACCTCCTCTCAGAAGAGGAAGCCACGGCCCACCCGGGCTGCGACCACCCCATGCTGCCCACCTCAAACCCCCTCAGCGGCTCGAGCACTTCGGGAGTGGACTCAAAGTATCCCGCAACCACAAAAAATGTGGCGTTCAGCCCCCTCTCCCGGAGAGCCCCCACCACCCTGCTCAGCTCATCCCCCCGCACCACCTCGGTTTCCAGGGTAATCACAACGGCGGCGGGAAAGCCGTGGGGGTACCTGGAGAGCTCGGCCACCCTCTCCGAGCCCGAGATGCAGCCTGAAAGGAGCACCAGCACAAACACCCACGCCGAAGGCCTCATTCCTAAGCCCCATATAACCTGAGCCTCCCTCACTAATAAGCTTTCGCAGAAAGGGAAGTGGGAGGAGGTGGGGGGAGGGGGAACCCATGAGTCGCAGAAAAGAAGCTCAACGCCTCATGGGTTCAACCAGACTTATAAAATTTACATCACTAAACATTATTATAAAAACGTGGCGCGTGTAAAATTGTTAATTTAATTGACAAACTTTGAAGAAATATAAATGAAATGAGGCCGGAGAGGTGCGCGGGGCAAAATGCTTTCGGGACACACCCTATAAACAAATTTTAACTTTTTTCAATGAAATTAAAAAATGATTCAATCGCCTTCCGCTCGCCTTATTGCGCGCACACATCGCCTTATTACCAGCTGTGCCGCCTCCTGGGATGGCCAGCTCCCTAGGCCGCAGTCGGGGCCGGCGAAGAGCAGGCGCTCACCGAATCTCCTCCGCAGCTTCCTGTAAACAGCCATTATCTCCTCCTCACTGTCGGCCAGCTGCTCTGGCGCGGGATGCTTTATTCCCCGCTCCGCAAAGCTGCCAAGCTTGCGGTCAATACTCGTGCTCGCCACCCCTCCCCTAAGAAATTTGTCGTGACTCTCGAGGTCGCGCTTTGAGATGAAGTTTATGTTCTCGGGCGAGGAGGCAAACTCCCCCGTCAGCACGTGGATGCCTCTCGCCTCAAGCGGGTACTCCGCCGCCTTCAGGGTGTGGAGGTGGATCTGCACTCTCGCATTAACCCCGCGCACACTCTCCTCCAGCGCCTTGATTATCCCCTCCCTGTCTATGTTGAGAAGGTCCACAAACCCCAGGCTGGGCTCGTCTATGCTGACAACCTCGGTAACAATGTGCCTCCCGCTGAGGACTGAGTTCCTGAGGAAGGCGTTCACACTCCTCGCCATGTTCGCCAGCACCTCCTCGTACACGTTGAAGCCGAAGGGCGTCTTGAGGTAGAGCTCAACTGCGCCGGTGACGCACACCCGCAGGCGCAGCGGCTCGCCCCTCTCCTCGTAGTGGCGCCTCGCCTCCTCCTGGACCACGTACAGCTCCGGAATTACGGCGCACTTCTTCTGGATGAGATATGGCTCCCGCTGATACTTCTCAATGGGCTCCATAAACTGGCGGTGCATGTCGTAGTGCTGCGGGTAGGTCACCACATCCAGCCCCGCCTCCAGCTTTGCCCTGAGGGAGGTGCTCACCGCGCTGTGAAACTTCTCCCACCCTGGGACGCTCTCGGGCTTCTTTCCCTCGGCAATAGCCCCGAGCACCCGGGGGTACGCGGCGTCAAACTCCTCCCTGCTCACCCCCGCCGGCAGCGGAAAACTCCCTATGTCGTCTATTATGACCATGAGCCTAGTTTGCCCCGCATCTTATAAATTTTTACTCGGGACGCTTCGGTGTAGGGAGGATAGCCATGTGCGAGTCCAGGCTCTACCTGCTGGAGAAGGGAGAGAAGAAGAAGGTCATGGATGAGGCGATACTCGTAAAGGAGGAAGATGGGAAGGTGGTGGCTGTCGCCGTGCTTGGGGAGCGCCGCGAGTTTGAGGGAGCGCGCATAGTTGAGATAGACATGGACAGGCACAGCATAACCATCGCGAGGGACTAGGATGATAATCGCCGAGCTGAGCGTCACGCCTCTGGGCACCGGCAG
Source organism: Methanobacteriota archaeon (assembly GCA_013152685.1). Taxonomy (GTDB): domain Archaea; phylum Hydrothermarchaeota; class Hydrothermarchaeia; order Hydrothermarchaeales; family BMS3B; genus Pyrohabitans. The sequence goes on from JAADFX010000118.1 coordinate 12,670, forward strand.
CACCAGTGTAAGCGAGTACGTGAGGGCGGCGATAGAGGCGCTGAGGCGGGAGGGCGTCAGGGCAGTGCCCAGGGCAATGGCCACAGAAATAGAGGCAGAGGACCTGGACACGCTGCTCTCAGCAGTTAAGGCGGCCCACGAGGCGGTTCTCGCAGAGGGCGCAGAGCGGGTGGTAACAACGCTGCGGATAGACCACCGCCTCGACAGGGATGCGACCATTGAGAGTAAGCTGCGCAGTGTCGGTTCCTATGATGAGTGAACCCAAGGATGACCGCCGGGATGATATCCGTCTGGAGCGCTGAGGAACCGCACTCAAAATAAAAAAAGAGAGGGGGATTGAATGGCGGTTAAAGCGACTACACCTCCCTCCTGACCTTCGCCACTACCTTCTCCTCCACCTTAAACCTGCCCACCACCTCGTCAAGCT
>JAADFX010000119.1 GCA_013152685.1 Methanobacteriota archaeon
TCCCGCCCTTCCACTTTTTAGCCCGGGGATTCAACTCTGAGCTTGCGAAGCTTTTCTCATGGGCTATGCTGAGCGCTTCCGAGGGGCGCTATGTGCTCGAGAGGGCGTACGTACCCGAGCAGCTGGTGCACTACTTCACCGCCATCTCGCGGGCTGAGCCCTTCCTGCTGGAGGATTGCGTGTGCTACGCCGGCGAGGGGCACGTGAGCCTCATCGCCTACCCCCTGTCCTCAGACCTCTCCAAGTTCAGACCTGGAGAGGTGCTGGAGAGGGCGGTGGAGAGGTTCAAACCAGCGCAGGCGGCGGTGATCTCACCCTCGCGCATTGAGGTGGAGCCCCTAGCGGTTCTGGAGCGGGGAAGCGACCACTACTACCTGCTGGAGCTGGAGAAGCTCCGCCTGAGGAAGAAGCTCAGGAGCGGGATAAGGAGCGCCGGCAGGAGGCTGGAGGTGGAGGAGGGGGAGTTCGGCGAGGAGCACCGCGCCCTGGTGGAGGAGTTCCTCGAGCGGGGGGTGGGGGAGAGGACGAGTCAGCTCTTCCTCAGGCTTCCTGATTATGCCTCGCGGGACGAGCCCCTCCTGCTGGAGGCGAGGCGGCGCGGCACCCTGGTGGCCTTCAGCATCTTCGACTTCTCCTCCCGCTTCGCCTTCTACATGTTCAACTTCATCTCCCGCAGGAGATATGTGCCCGGCGCCAGCGACCTTCTGCTTTACCAAGGTGTGCAGCGCGCCCTTGAGGAGGGAAAAAAGCTGATGAACCTGGGGCTGGGGATAAGCAGGGGCGTTGCCAGGTTCAAGGAGAAGTGGGGGGCGAGGCGCTGGCTGGGGCACGAGTTTCTGGTGTACGACTGCGAGCTCGCCAGCGTAGCCGAAAGCTACAGGAGGATGGGAATCTAGAGCACAAGCGCCTCCAGCTCGTCGGGGAAGCGGGAGAGCAGCCTGGCGCGGCGCTTCACCAGCACCATGTCCTCCACCCTAACCCCGAAGTCCCTGAAGTACAGCCCCGGCTCTATGGCGAGCACCATATTCTCCCTGAAGACGGGCTCCTCCTCAAGCACAAAAAACTGCGCCATCGCCTGGTAGAGCCTCTCAACATCGCTGCTGCCCCGGAACATGGGCTCCTCCCTGACCCTGCGGGCGGTTATCACGGGCGGCTCGTGCACCTCGAGGCCCACGCCGTGCCCTGGGGTGTAGACCATGTGCCCCTCTAAAGAGTGCTCCCTGAACACCTCCCTCACCGCGTGCTCCACTTCAGAGATGCTCCTCCCGGCGCCTATCTCGCGCAGCGCCGCCCTTTTTGCCTCCAAGATGCAGCTGTAGACCTCCTCGTAGTCCTCCCCTGCCCTGCCCACATGGAAGGTGCGCGTCAGGTCGGTCCAGTAGTGCTCAAAGGCTCCGCCGTAGTCCACCAGCAGAGGTCCCCTCCCAATGCTCCCCTCCATCTCCCTGGAGAAGGGCTTAGCGGAGCTCCTGCCGGAGCGCACCCTCGCCTTCGTCTGGTCCGCACCCAGGCGCTTGAGCTCGAGGTCGAGCCTGCCCGAGAGCTCCCGCTCCGCCATGCCGGGAGCTATCTCATTGTAAACCCTGCGGAGCGCCTTCTCAGAGCTCTCAACCGCACGGGTTATTATCCTGACCTCCTCCGCGTCCTTGACCATGCGCATCTCCGCTATTATTGGGGAGATGTCCCGCCACCTTCCCAGCTTCCGCGCCGCCTTCGCGGGGAGGTAGTCCCCCTCTATTCCCAGGGGCTTCTTTCTCAGGGCGCCCAGCAGGTCCCTGAGGAAAACGCCCCTCTTCTCCGGCAGGCAGCCCTCCCGGGTGAGCCTCTGCCTCAGCGCTTTTAGGCTGCGGAGCTCGCCCTTAACCACCTCCACGCGGGAGCGCTCCTCCGCCTCGGCGTAGCTCGACGGCGCCACCAGCAGCAGGGGCTCTCGCATTGTGGAAACAATGAGAAAGGAGGCCTCTATGGGATAAACGCCGGTGAAGTAGTAGACGTTCTCGGGCTTGGCTATGACGCAGCAGTCAACGTCTGCTTCGCCCAGCCTCTCAACAAGCTCCTCTATTCTGCGGTGCATTAATCTAATTTATTCCAAAACCTATAAAAATTCCAGTGCGCATCCATTACCCATGAAGGTTCTCGTGGCAATAACCGGAGCCAGCGGCATAGCATATGCGCTCCGCCTTCTTCAGGCACTGCAGGAGCTGGGCATAGAGCACGAGTGCATAATCAGCGACGCTGCCAGGAAGATCCTGAAGCACGAGGCGAAGGGGGCTGAGTTGCGCTGCTACTCCGAGCACGAGATCGAGGCGCCCTTCTCCAGCGGCTCCCACCGAGTTGACGCCATGGTGGTTATACCCTGCAGCATGAAGACCCTGGCTGCGATTGCCAACGGCTACGCCGGCAACTTAATAACGCGCAGCGCCGATGTCATGCTTAAGGAGCGCCGCAGGCTTGTGCTCGTGCCCAGAGAGACGCCGCTGAATGCGATTCACCTGGAGAACATGCTGAAGCTGGCCCGGCTGGGCGCAGTTATTCTGCCGGCGATGCCCGCCTTCTACCATCAGCCGGAGAGCATAGACGACCTGCTCGGCTTCATCGCGGGCAAGGTGCTGGACGCCCTGGGCATAGAGCACGGGCTCTACAGGAGGTGGGGAGGCGAATGAAGGACCTCAGGGAGTTTATGAGGGCAGACCTCACCGTGGAGGAGGAGGTGGACCCAGAGTTCGAGATCTCGGCGATGCTCCACAGGAACCCGCGGAAGACTGTGCTCTTCAACCGGGTTAAGGGGAGCAGGCTTAGGGTGGTGGGCAACCTGGTAACCTCCCGCGAGAGGATGTGCGAGGCGCTGGGCACCACGAGGGGCGAGTACATCCGCCACATCGCCAGGCTTGCGGAGCGCTGCGACGGCGAGCTTGTGGAGGTGGACGGGGCGCCCGTTTATGAGAAGCGATGCAGAAGCCTGGATGACCTCCCGGTGCTCCGGCACTTCGAGAAGGACGCCGGCAGGTACATAACCTCGGGCGTTGTTATAGCCAGGGACGAGGAGCACGGCAGAAACGCCAGCGTTCATCGAATGCTGGTGCTGGATTCTGATAAGCTTGTGATCCGCCTGGTGGAGCGCCACCTGCACGAGTACTACACCAGGGCGGAGGCGAGGGGCGAGCCCCTAGAGGTGGCCATTGTAATAGGCATGCACCCGGCGCTGCTCTTTGCAGCGAGCTATCCGCTGGCGATAAACCAGGATGAGCTTCGCTTAGCTGCCGCCATCCTGCGCTCACCCCTGGAGCTTGCCAGGTGCAGGAGTGTCGACCTGGAGGTGCCCGCAAATGCGGAGGTGGTGATAGAGGGCAGAATTCTGCCGGGGGAGCGCGCCGACGAGGGCCCCTTCACCGACATCACAGGCACCTACGACATAGTGAGGAAGCAGCCCGTTATAGAGGTTACAGGAGTTTACCGGCGCAGGGATGCGATCTACCACGCCCTGCTGCCAAGCAGCGTGGAGCACCGCCTGCTCATGGGCATGCCCCAGGAGCCAAGGATTTTTGCGGGAGTGGCAAAGGTGGCGAGGGTTAAGCAGGTAGCCCTGACCGAGGGGGGCTGCTGCTGGCTTCACGGCGTGGTGGCGATAGAGAAGCGCAGCGAAGAAGATGCTAAAAGGGCAATCCTCGCCGCCCTGGAGGCGCACCCCAGCATGAAGCACGTCGTAGTTGTGGATGAGGATATAGACGTCTTCAACGCGGAGGAGGTGGAGTTCGCCATCGCCACGCGCTTCCAGGCGGACCGCGACCTGGTGATGCTGCGCGCCATGCGGGGCTCCTCCCTAGATCCGAGCGCGGGAAAGCGGGGGCTCACCACAAAGCTCGGCTTGGACGCCACCAAGGCGCTGCACAACCTCGAGGCTTACGAGAGGGCGAGGATCCCTGAGAGATAGGAGAGATAGGTAGGGTAGCTACTCTGTAATTCTGGGCACCTTCAGAGCCAGCTCAGTGCGCTCTCCGGGCTCTACTTCAACCCTCGCCTCCAGGTGGCTGAAGTCAATCCGGTCCGGGTCAAGCCACCTGAGCCTTACGGTGTAGTCTCCAGGTCTGAGCCTGAAGGGCCTGTAGGTGAGGCTCTCCCCGGGGGCTATGAACTCTCCCTTGGAGAGGCTGCCCACCCACACCTCCACGTAGAGGCGGTCGTCGTCGGCATTGGTCACCCTTACAACCAGCTCTCCACTGAGGTGGGGCGACAGCACAAGCCCACGAAGCTGCTCATGCAGCGAGGCGTTTACACCCACTAGGAGAAGCTTCACGGGCCTGAAGGTGGGCGTGACCCTGTGCTCAGATATAAAGTCGGCGGTAACGCCGGGGATGCTGTCCTCCCTCACATACACCACGGGCGCGCGGTACGCGCTCGCCAGGAACACCGCATCCCTGCTGGGCTTCTCGCCGCTTGTCACGACGATGGTGTCGTAGTTCTTTGACAGCTCCGCCAGCTTTACCGCAGTTTCATAGCGCGTTTTGCCAGCGATGCGCTCAACCTTCGCGATCTCCGCGAGGCGCTCCTCCACGCTGCGCGAAACCGCCCGCTCGCCGCCCACTATTATTATCCGGCGGGGCTTGAACTTCTCAATCGCACTAAGCGTCGCCCCGGGCAGCTCTCCCGGCTTCGTGAGGAGCACGGGGATGCGGTTGCTCCTCGCATAGGCGATGGCTGCAATTGCGTCAACGGGGATGTCGCCTCTGGCAATAATTACCGTGTAGGGGTAGGTGAGGTAGATGTACTTCTCCAGGGCGAGCTCAGCCGCAAGGGAGTAGACATCGCCCTCAAGCGGCTCTACCCTGAGCCTCTTCTCTATGCTCTCCGGCGCGGGATTGTAGCCGAGAGCTGCAAGTGCCGGCAGGAGCGGCTCCGCGGCGGAGTAGAAGCGCTTGCTTTCAAGGCGCTTCTCCCTCACCGACTGGAGAAGCGCCGAGGGGGTGACAATGTTTATACCCTCCCTGAAGGGAGACTCCACCCGGGGAGCCCCGCCCGCTGGAAGGGCCGCTTTCGCCACTGCGGCGGCAACACTGACAGCAACGCTTGCCGCGTTGTCGCTCTCATTCCTCTCCGCAAAGGCGTTCTGGGGATCCACCCTTATTGTTACGGTGTGCGCACCGGAGGCGGCACTGCTCCAGGTGAAGTCCACAGTCGTGGAGGAGTTGGCAGCTATGCTTACCGTCTTGTTGGCATAGCTGGCTGAATCCAGGAGGAATTCGACAGTCACGTTGTTGGCAGCCACGCTGCCGGTGTTGCGCACCTTTGCGGAGATGGTTACCGTGTCGCCCTGCCTCGGCGAAGCAGGCGAAAGGGTGATGTCACCGCTGGAGATTGAAAGTTCCGCACCGGTGTCGTACACCACGAGGCTTCCGCTCCTGCTCAGCCTCCCGGGCAGGGAGGAGTAGTTGGCGTAGAGCGCAATGGTGTAGCTTCCTGAGCTGGTCAGGTTGACCTGGAGGTCGAGGGGAAGCGTGGAGTTCGCAGGCACCACCACGGTGGCGGTGCTGTAGGTGCTGCCGTTGACGGTGAGGTTTAGGGAGACGCTCACATTGCCTGCTCCGATGTTGTGGAGCACCACGGTGGTGTTGAAGGAGGTGTTGGTTATCGCATAGCTGGGCAGGGAGAAGGACCTTATGCCGACGGGGAGGAGGGTGATGTTGGCGAGCTTGGTGTAGGATAGCCCGCCGTAGGTGATGTTGGCCTCCAGGTCAAAGGTGCCATTGCTCATGCCCTCCGGGTTAAAGTAGTAGCTGAAGTTGAAGCTGCTGGTGGTGCCGTTGGCAATCACCCTGTTCGTTACCTTCCCCAGGTCGACAGTCCTGTTCGCCTTCAGCTTTACGCCGAGCAGCTCGAGGGTGGCGTTCGTCGGGCCCTGATTCTGCATCTTAACGGTTACGTTGGTGGACTCGTAGGGGGCCACGGGGGCTGAGCTGATGTTTAGAACACTCAGCCTCACAACTTTAAAAATGGCACTCCTGCTGTGGTAGACGCCCGTGGCATAGTGCACCCTTGCGTTTACTGTGTAGGTGCCCAGCGCGATGTTGCTGGGAATGCTCCAGGTGTAGGTCTGCGTTACACTTTTACCACCCGCAAGGTTCTGAAGGGTTTCGCTGAAGTTCTTCACCTCACTGTTTGCCGGATCGCGGATCTCCACCACCAGGCTGGCGCTGTCAATGGTGTTGGACCCAACATTTTTCACAGTCACATTTATGTCCTGAGAGACCCCTGGAGCCACCTCGCCACGGCCTGAGGCGAGGCCTGAAACCTCAGCCTTTACAATTTCAAAGGAGTAGTTGTGCAGAATGTTCCAGGGGTTTCCAAGAAGCCTGTCCCTGGGAACCCCGTAGTCTACCGCAAAAACAACCTTGTAGCTCTCATTCAGGGAGAGGGAGGAGGGCAGAGTGCCCCGGAAGGGGAAGCTCTTGGAACCCTGATGGGCAAGGGTGTCATTTGTGCTTATGCCAGAGCAGGTGGAATTGTGCCCGGGCAACACCACGTTTTGATAGGCATTGCCGGAAATGCTCAGGGAGAGGTCGGTGGGTGAGAGTTCTGCCACTCTGTTGCCCGAACTGTCCTCCACCCAGGCCCTAACCTCATGGATAACCACGGAGTAGTAGCCCCTGTTGAGAAGCTCCACGCCCCCGGATATCTCACCGCCCGGCGCTGCCTCCGCCTGGGTAAGGCCGGAGTGGAGGTATCCACCGTAGTTCTTGGTGTCAACTTCCACATAGGAGAGATTTAGCTGCTTCAGGTTGTTGGCTGTGGTAAAATAGGATGTGCCGTATTTCCAGCTCGAGTACACCTTGTACCTGCTGCTGTTTGTGTACTTGCACTCGTTCAGGTCAGAGGGCACCGCCCAGAGTACCTTTACAGTCTTCAGGGTGTTGTTCTCTATCCTCTGCGTTACCGGGGGCTCGGTGGCCATCAGCCTGTCGGGGGAAGTGGATGTGGATGGGTCATCGTACTCTATCCACACCTTTACAGTCGCATTTGCCGGAACAGTGCCGGTGTTGTTGATATACTGGAGAAAGGTTGCCGTCTCCCCCGGAGCCAGGTCCAGGTGCTCCATGCCAAGTGAAACCGCCTCGAGTTTTACCACTTTGAAGCTGCTATTCCGGGTGAGTGTCCTGTTGGTTCCATTCTGCTCGTACACCACAAAGGCCCTGGCTGTGTAGTACCCGGTGCTCAGCAGAACAGTCGCATTAAAGGTGTAGGTCTTGTTTGAGTCCTGGGGGAGGGTGTCAGTCTGATTGGTGAAGCTGGTGACGTAGCCGGATGAGTTGTAGATGTCCACGCCAACTGTGATGTTAACATCCTGAGGTGCACCGTAGCTGCTGACGGTTACGTCAACTCTCAGAATCTGCCCCACTCCCACCTCGTCGGTGGTGCCCAGGTTTATTACCACATTGTCAAGACTAACCCAGTCCGTTTGGGCAGAAGCTGTTGAAATTAGAATCACAATTGAGACGAATATTAGCCAGCTGCCTGCTTTTCTCACTGTTTTCACCCTGATTACTAAAACTTTCCACGGAGGTGCATATATAAAGTTTATCGCTCGTTACGGGGGAGTTATTAGGGAGGGTGGTAGCATGAGGAGCGACGCCGTGAAGCGGGGACTTGAGCGGGCTCCCCACAGAAGCCTGCTCAAGGCCATGGGGATAACCGACGAGGAGATAGACAGACCCTTTGTAGGAGTTGTCAACTCCTGGAATGAGCTCATTCCCGGGCATGTGCACCTGGACAAGGTGGCTGAGGCGGTCAAAGCGGGGGTTCGCCTCGCCGGGGGCGTGCCCTTCGAGTTCAGCACCATAGGGATATGCGACGGCATCGCCATGGGGCACGAGGGCATGCGCTACTCCCTGCCCTCGAGGGAGGTTATAGCGGCGAGCATTGAGCTCGTGGCGCAGGCGTACCGCTTCGACGCCCTGGTCTTCATACCCACCTGCGACAAGATTGTGCCCGGGCACTTAATGGCTGCCGCGAGGCTCAACCTTCCGAGCATCGTGGTCACGGGCGGGGCGATGTGCCCCGGCTTTGTGGACGACAGGAAGGTGGACCTGATCTCCGTGTTCGAGGCGATAGGAGAGTACAAGGCGGGGAGGATAAGCGAGGAGCAGCTTCGCGAGCTTGAAAACCTCGCATGCCCAGGACCCGGGTCATGCGCGGGGATGTTCACCGCCAACACAATGGCGTGCGTTACCGAAGCTCTCGGGCTCAGCCTGCCCGGCTGCGCCACGGCGCATGCGGTGGACGCTAAGAAGCTGCGCATCGCAAAGCGCAGCGGGATGAAGGTGCTGGAGCTCCTGGAGCGCAACATAACCGCCAGGGAGATAATGACCGAGAAGGCCTTTGAGAATGCGATACGCATAGACCTCGCTATAGGCGGCTCCACAAATACGGCGCTCCACCTTCCCGCAATTGCAAGGGAGGCGGGAATAGAGCTTCCGCTGGAGGCTTTTGACAGGATTTCAAGGGAGACGCCCCACATCGCCAGCCTTCGCCCCGGCGGAGAGCACTTCCTGCTGGACCTGGAGCAGGCTGGAGGAATCCCGGCGGTGATGCTGAAGATCAAGCACCTGCTAAACCTGGATGCGCTGACAGTTACCGGCTCAACGCTGGAGGAGAATCTGAAGCATGTGCGCATCGCCAACCCGAAGAAAAACCGCGAGGTAATCCGCGACCCCTCAAGAGCCTACCACACCGAGGGTGGAATCGCCGTGCTCAAGGGCAGCCTGGCACCGAGGGGAAGCGTGGTGAAGCAGACCGCCGTGAGTGAGAAGATGCTCAGGCACCGCGGCCCTGCCCGGGTTTTCAATGGCGAGGAGGCTGCTGTAGAGGCAATTCTCAACGACGAGATCAAGCCGGGCGACGTGATTGTGATACGCTACGAGGGCCCGAAGGGCGGTCCTGGCATGAGGGAGATGCTCGCCGCCACCTCGCTGATCGCGGGCATGGGGCTGAGCGACAGCGTGGCCCTGATAACCGACGGACGCTTCTCGGGCGGAACTCGAGGGCCGTGCATAGGCCACGTTTCGCCGGAGGCTTATGAGGGCGGTCCAATAGCGCTGGTTGAGGACGGCGATATGGTGGAGATAGACATCCCCGCCAGGAAGCTCAACCTCCTCGTCGGCCAGGAGGAGCTGGAGGAGCGCAGGAAGCGCTGGCAGCCTCCGCAGCCGGAGCCCAGGAGGAGCTACCTGGAGAGCTACCGCCGCGCCGTGAGCAGCGCCGACCTGGGTGCAGTGCTGTGAGGATGGAGCGCATAGTAGAGCTCGCCTCAGCCTACCGCGAGGCAAAGGTCCTGCTCGCCGCAGCGAGCTACAGGCTCTTCGACCACCTGGAGGAGCCGCGCAGCGCGGCTGAGCTTGCCCCGAGGCTTAAGGCAGATCCATGGGCGCTGGAGCTGCTGCTCAATGCGCTTGTTGCCCTGGGCTTCCTGGAGAAGTCGGGAGGGAGGTACAGGAACTCCCCCGAGGCGAGCAGGTATCTGGTAAGCTCGGGCGAGGAGTACCTGGGCCACTGGCTGAGGCACGCGGACAGGGGCTTTAAGAAGTGGGCTAAGCTTGAGGAGGCGATTTTTAAGCGCGAGCCTGAGGAGGAGTCCCGCCTGGAGTTCCTCCTGGCTCTGGACAGCATGGCAAGGAGGCGCGCTGAGGAGCTGGCGGAGGCGGTCAACCTGAGCGGCAGGCGGAGCCTTGTAGATTTGGGAGGCGGCTCGGGAGCGTACGCCATAGCCCTTGCGCGGCGCTACCGCCTGGACGCAACGATAGTGGAGCTACCCGACACAGCGGACGCCACCAGGGAGATTCTCAGGCGGAGAGGCGCACGCGACATTCGCGTACTCGAGGCAGACTTCCTGCGCGACGACTTCGGCAGGGGCTACGACGCAGCGCTTGTGTCCAACATAGTCCACTTCCTGAGCGAGGCGAAAAACCGCCTGCTCTTCAGGCGGGTTTACGACGCTCTGGCAGAGGAAGGCGTGGTCATAGTCCACGACTACATCCTGGACGACTCAAGGACCTCGCCGAAGGAGGCGGCGGTATTTGCGCTCCACATGCTGCTGAGCAGCGAGGGCGGCAGGACCTACTCTTGGAGCGAGGTCGAGGCATGGCTCCGGGAGGCCGGCTTCAAAAGCTTCCAGAGGATTGAGCTGAGCGAGTCTCGTGTGGTGGTCGGGAGGAAGGAGAAAACCTAAAAAAAGAGTAGAGAGTTTTCAGCCCCAGTTGTATTCTATCTCCTTTGCAACCCGCCTGTAGACGTCCTGCCAGGCCTCCGCAGTGGCTGAGCGGTCTCTGCCGGCGAAGATGTAGACGATGCCTCCTTCTCTGAAGACCGACCGCTTCTTGAGGAATACGCTGCCCTCAAGAATGCTCCTCTTCTCTTCAGCCGTGAGTATCCCTGACACTATCTCTCCAACTCCATCGTAAGCCTTCGGCCCGCCGAGGATTATTATGTAATGCCTGGTGGAGTAATCCCAGAACTCCTGTGCACCGGTTATGTGGACCCGAATGCCGGTATCACGGAGGAGTGACACGAACTCCTCCGCCAGCTCCAGGTCAATACTGTTGCCAAGTATGACCACCTCGGGCTGATAATTGCCGAACTGGGCGGTAATTCCGGCGATTCTTCCGCCGATGCTGTAAACGCTGAGGTGACTCACATTTGCCCAGACGTAGTTGTTTGCCGTGTCCACACCTGTCTCAAAGACGTAGGGTCCGCCACTGGGGGTGAGGTTGAGCCCGGGAGCCAGCTTCACCCAGTTGCCGCCGCTGACGTTGTACCAGTACAGGCTCAGCAGACCCTCAACGACATCTGAGACGTCTGAGTCGGAGTAGTACATGCGGATTATCACCCAGGAAACGTTCCCGCTGGTGGCGTTGAGGTTGTCACTCGGGGTAGCGTTGATGTATCTGTTTATGCCCTTCTCATAGGCACCAAGACCGTAGGCAGACACCAGAGGATTGACACCCACGGGTACATCGTTGTATTCATTTATTGTTATTGTCCCGTTAACCTCCGTGCTGCCCGTATTTACGATGATAACCGTATTTGGAGCCGTCGCATTGTCTGTGTAGTTGTTGCTTGCGCTGGTGCTGATATTTGCCACAGTTATGCTGAGAATGGCGGTATCAATTGTGATGCTCCTCGTCTCGGTGACGTTTATGTTTCCATAGGAATCGTTAACGTACACCCTGTAGCTGTAAATGCCATCCGCCAGGTTGGTCTTGTTGTACCAGAAGGTCGAACCGACCTTTGTCATGGTGTAGTTGATGGAGCCATTCCACTCAAGCAGCCCGGTGTCTGGTGTGACATCCTGAACTGAAACGTTTATGTACACGTAGGTTCTGTTGGTAATGGTGCCGGTGGCGGGTGTGGGGCTCACAAAGCTTACAACGGGCGCATTGTTGTCAACAGTAACGGTTACCCTCTCGGTGGAGTTCAGGTTACCCGCCGTGTCGTTTGCCAGGAAGGTTATGTTGTAAAGACCGTCCTGAAGCGTGGTGGTATCAAGAGAGTAGTTCCAGTAATCTGTTCCTGCCTGCCTCGACATTGTAAACAGGCTGCTCCAGGTGGTGTTGCTGAGGTTGAACTGAACCGTGTCAACCGCAAGAAGATTGTCCGTAACTGTTGCATTAACATTCAAAATCCCGCTTACATTGGCGTTGTCCTGAGGTACGTTGACCACCACCTGCGGAGGCGTCCTGTCAAGGGTGAGCTGCCTCAGGGAAGTGCGATTGAGGTTGCCCTGGGTGTCATTTACGTAAACACTGAAGTTGTGCCGTCCCTCGTTTAATCCCGTTACGTTGTAGGAGCAGTAGCCCTGTCTTCTGTCTGATGTTGTGTTGGTAAAGCTCATGGTGTAGTTGACGGTGCCATTGAACTCGAGGAGACAGGTTCCTATGGCGGTTGTCACCTCAACCACCGTGACATTTACGAGAACCCAGTCCTGACTCAGGTTTGCATTGTCCACCGGTGTGGGGGCAACATAATTTACAGCCGGAGGTGTTGTGTCTACGGTGAAGTAAACCACCACAGTCGCGTTGAGATTGGTAGCACTGTCATTGGCGTATATCCTCACCCGGTTCGTCCCATCGCTGAATACATAGGATGAGTAATTCCAGTAGTTGGTGGTGCCCTGACGGGTGAGGGTCACATTATCCGTGCCGTTTATCTCAGCTATCACTGTATCTACACCAGAGGTGAGGTCAACCACCGAGGTGTTGATTAGGATGTTGGAGTAGTTGTAGGTGGTGTTCTGCGGGGAAATTATGGTAACGGCAGGCGGAGTTTTGTCCAGTCTCAGGGTAAGAGTGCTGCTGTTCTGGTTGTCGCTGCCGAGGTCGATGGAGTCGTTGGCAACGACGGTTATTGTGTACCCGGTGCCGTCCGCAACGCCTGTGGTATTCCAGGTGGCGTTGCAGGCGTACTCGGCAGAAGTGCCAGTGCAGTTGCTGGAGGCGCTGAAGATAACAGAGCCACTACTCGGTGTAATGCTGATTGTAGATAAATTAACCCCAGCGCCAGAGTCCGAGACATTAAAGTAAAATACAAAGTAGTCTTCATTCACCCAGGAGTTATTCGAGGTAATCCAGGTAATCGTGGGAGGTGTCTTATCGAGGTTCAGGCTGAGAATGCTGCTGTTCTGGTTGTCTGGTCCACCATCGTCGCTGATTGTATCATTGGCTGTAACGGTTATTGTGTACCCGGTGCCGTCCGCAACGCCTGTGGTGTTCCAGGTGGCGTTGCAGGCGTACTCGGCGGAAGTACCGGTGCAGTTGCTGGAGGCGCTGAAGATAATCGAACCTGCACTCGCACTAACCGAAATCGTCGAAAGATTGACACCAGAACCCGAATCTGAAACGTTAAAGTAAACTACTAGATAATCATCACTAACCCACGAGTTGTTCGAAGTAATCCAAGTAATCGTGGGGGATGTCTTATCGAGGTTCAGGGTAAGAGTGCTGCTGTTCTGGTTGTCGCTGCCGAGGTCGATGGAGTCGTTGGCAACGACGGTTATTGTGTACCCGGTGCCGTCCG
>JAADFX010000120.1 GCA_013152685.1 Methanobacteriota archaeon
GGCGGTCTTCAGCAGAAGGCCACGGTGACTGGAGAGCAGGCGACCAAGGAGGTTTCCACCAACATAAAGGTTACCAACGTGGTGGGCTACACCAACAGCACCACCAACAACCGGGTGGATGCCATAATCCTCACCGCCCAGCTTGCCTCCGGCAGCGGTGACGTGAAGTACGACGACATAGTCCTGACCTACCAGGAGGGCGACACCTACGTGAGCGGAATCGCCTACGGTGGCGTGCTCACCCTGACGGATCCCCTGGAGAAGGTCAATTCCACAGCAGACACCAACAACAAGGCGCTCTTCATGATACGGAGGCTCAAGGACAAGGACTCGGCTGGCAGCGAGAACACCGTGCTGGAGCCTGGCGAGATAATAGAGATAGTGTACTGGCTGGTGGACAACAGCGGCAACGAGCTTGCCGGCAGCAATCCGCTGAAGCCGGACGATCAGTTCGTCATAACAGTGCAGCCCAAGGCGGGACAGACCACGACGGTCAAGAAGACGGTGCCCAGCGTGATTTCCCAGCAGTACCTTACGGAGTGGGGATAGGCAGGAGGAAGTTCCTGCCCCTCTCAAGACTTTGTTGGAGGTGTTGGAAGGATGAAGGCTGGAAGGAGATTCCTGAACCGGAAGGCGCAGGTGGGCATTGGTACGCTGATAATCTTCATAGCGATGATTCTGGTGGCGGCGGTTGCGGCGGGCGTTCTTCTGAAGAAGCAGAAGGCCACGGTGACTGGAGAGCAGGCGACCAAGGAGGTTTCCACCAACATAAAGGTTACCAACGTGGTGGGCTACAGCAACGACTCCACCAGCAACAAGAAGATAAGGGCTCTGATCCTCACCGCCCAGCTTGCCTCCGGCAGCGGTGACGTGAAGTACAGCGACATAGTCCTGACCTACCAGGAGGGCGACACCTACGTGAGCGGAATCGCCTACAATACCACGAAGGCCCTCAGCGACAGCCTGTACTCTGTGAGCGGCGACATAATCTCTGGAATAGAGAACATGAACACGTCCTCTGGCACAGACTTCGACAAGGCGCAGTTCTACATCCGCAGGCTGAAGGACAGGGATTCGACGCCTAACGAGGTTCTTGAGCCGGGAGAGATCATAGAGATCCTCTTCTGGATTGAGAAGAACGATGGTACCGATGTGCCCCTTGACCCTGACGACCAGTTCGTGCTGACGGTGCAGCCCAAGGCGGGACAGACCACGACGGTCAAGAAGACAGCGCCCAGCGTTATAAACCAGAAGTACACAACAGAGTGGGGATAAAGGGAAAAATCCCCATCCCGTTTTTATTTTTCTTCTGTTTTTCGAGATTCAAAAAATAATCTTTATAATTCTCATTACATCACATTAAAGACGGGGAGATAAAATGGGGAGCGATAGGTTCTGCCGCAGGGCGCAGGTGGGTATTGGCACGCTTATAATCTTCATAGCGATGGTGCTCGTTGCAGCGGTTGCGGCGGGCGTTCTTCTGAAGACCTCTGGCGGTCTTCAGCAGAAGGCCACAGTGACTGGAGAGCAGGCGACCAAGGAGGTTTCCACAAACATCAAGGTGATGGACGTTCTGGGCTACGTCAACGACACCTCTGTGGAGAAGATAAACGCGGTGATCCTCAGGGTGCAGCTCGCCGCCGGAAGCGGCGACGTGAGGTACAGCGATGTGATCCTCGCCTACCAGTCGGGGGACAACTACGTGGTGGGCATCAAGTTCAACGGCACCGGCAGCTCCTCCCAGGGGATCCTCAACCTCACCGATGACATCTCGAAGGCGGAGAATGTGGTCAACGGCACCGACACCGACGTAGCCCAGTTTTACATAAGGAGGATTAAGGACAAAAATCCGTCGAATCCAAACACGGTGCTTGAGCAGAGCGAGATTATAGAGATAATCTTCTGGATAGAGGACAACCTGGGCAACGACCTCCCGCTTCAGCCCGGACAGGAGTTCACCCTCATCCTCCAGCCGAAGGCGGGCCAGAGCACCAGCGTCAAGAAGACTGCACCCAGCTCCTTCGGAAAGAAGTACATCTCCGAGTGGGGCTGAAGATGGCACAGGAAAAGCTGCTCTTCAAGGTGGAGGACGTCTACTTCTCCACGAACTACAAGGACTGGAAGAAGATAGTGCTGGCCTCCACCGACCTGAACGTATGGATAAAGACAGACAAGGGCTGGAAGAAGATTCCCAACGACCAGGTGAGCATCTCTGAAATCAAGGATGCCAGCGGCGGGAACTCCGTCATGGTGATGGTTATAGACAACACCAAGACCTTCATCGGCGGCAAGAAGCCGAAGGTGTACTCCCTGTACAATGCGCTGATGAGCGTTCTTCCCACCGCCAGTGACACCGTCGGCGCTATTAAGTTCACAGACGCCAAGCGGCTGGTGCTTAAGGCACTGTACCACGGTGTGAGGAGGCCTGAGAACATAATGCCGCTGGTGAAGAGGGACTACGATGAGATAGTGAGCATTCTGGAGGAGTTCAAGCGGGAGGGGATATGCACCGAGGCGGGAATACTCACCGAGAAGGGTAAGCTGATAATGATGGAGGAGGGGTACAAGTGAACCTTAGCAGCTTCGCCAAGGATGCGCTCCGCGAGGTTGGAAACATAGGCTCCAGCCACTCGGCGGGCTCCCTCTCGGAGCTGCTGAGCTCGAAGGTGGAGATAACCCCGCCGGTGATTGATGTGATTGCGGGCGGAGAGGTGGCGAAGCGGGTGGGCGAGGAGCAGATGATTGTGAGCGCCTACACCTTCGGCGACGAGATAACTGGCACACTGCTCTTCTTCTACCCACTCACCGGAGCAAGGGCTGTTGGCAGGCGCATGGGCGGTGTGAGCTCCGTGGCGGAGCTCGACAGCCTCATCCAGGAGGTAAGCAGGAAGATGGCCGACTCCTTTGCGAGGGCGATATCCGACTTCTTCTCCGTTGAGGTGCGGGTGTCATCTCCAAAGCTGGATGAGAGCAGGATAGGCTCCGTTCAGGAGCTGCTCACGGCCCTGGGAATGGGAGCCAACGGAGCCCTGTTCTTCAGCACCTCCCTTCAGGACTCCACCCTCACCTACTGCCACCTCTTCTTCTACCTCAATGAGGAGGATGTGGGGCGGATAATGAACGTGGAGCTCCAGGGCTTTGAGGGCGAGCCCCTGAACTTCTCGGAGCTCATCGGCAGCTTTGAGAAGGTGTTTGAGGTCGAGGAGCGGGTCAACGACTACCTGGAGGCTGTGACAATCCCGGCACAGGCGACCAGGGAGTTCCTCCGCTCTTCGGCCTCCGGACTGTCAGGCTGCAGGGTGCGCAGGCTTCTGGAGGAGGTGCTCACGCGCTCCGGAATCGGCGAGAGGATATCCCTGGAGGTGAAGGAGCCCCTGAAGTATGTGCTGCGGGTGGAGGGCTGCAACGTGTGCCGCATGGTCCAGGGCGGAGCCTGCCACACCACCTCCACGGCGGTCGGGAGGTTCTTCATGGAGAACATGAAGATAGGTGTCACTGTGCGCGAGGTGGAGTGCAGGAACTCAGGCGGAGCTGCCTGTGTGCACGAGATAGCCCTGGAGCAGATAGACGTGTTTTCGCTTCTGCCCACAGCGGGCGACATCGTCCTCCTGAGCCTCCTGGAGAAGGGGCCCATGGACCTCCAGGAGCTAATACGGCGAAGTGAACTTCCGGCTCAGGAGGTGGAGGACTCGCTGAAGGTGCTGGAGTACTACGGCATAGTGGAGCGGAAGGGTGAGCGGGTGGTGCTCACCTCCCTGGGGGAGGTGTTCCTCACCTTTGCAAGGAATGCGTACCCCGCGAAGGAGGAGTATGAGGAGGGGTGGGACGACATAGCGGAGATAGAGCGGAGGATAGAGCTCAGGAAGCAGTCGGAGCCGGAGGAAAAGGCGCCCTGGGAGACCTGAGGTGGAGCAGGAGGCTGGCTTCACCTGCTCTCCTCGCCACCCGCGGGTATCCTGAGCACAAACACGCTGCCACGCTTCTCCTGGTGTATCCTCCCTGAAGCGTCCCTGTGCTCCACCACGTTGTCCTCCACCCACACCTCACCGCCGTGCAATTCTGCGATGCGCCTGACTATTGCCAGCCCGAGTCCGGAGCCGCGGATTCCCTCCTTTTTTCCCCTAACAAAGCGCTCGAAGATGCTCTTCTTGTATCTGTCCGGCACCCCCTCGCCGAGGTCCCTGACCTTTATCACTACTGAGTTGCCCTCCCTCTGCGCCTCGAGCACCACATCACAGCCGGGAGGGCTGAACTTAACAGCGTTTGAGAGCAGGTTCGCAACCGCCTCCTCCAGGAAGGGGCTGAAGCGCGCGTGCAGGTATGCCGGGTAGCGCCGCACTATCCTTATCCCCCTCTCCTCACCCACCGGGCTGAGGGAGTCTGCCGCCTCGTCCAGAACCTCGCTCAGGTTGCCCTCCCGCAGCTCCAGCCCGTCCACTCCGTGGAGAAGCGCATACTTCGAGAACATCTCCACAATCCTCTCAATCCTCTCAACACTCTTCCTGATCAGCTCCACACCCCTGGGCGTCACGGTGTCGGAGGAGACGGCGCTCTTTATGGCTGAGAGGGGGTTCAGAATGTCGTGGCGCATTATGTCTGCGAAGGTGTCCTTCAGCTGGTTGGACCTCTCCACGTGCCTGATGTACTCGGTGAGCTCCCTGATGTAGCTGCTCAGCCTCCTCTCCGCCTCCACCTCCCTGGTTATGTCCCTCACCACGGCCACCACGCCCGCCCCGGGCTCTGCGGGGTCCACGAGCGCCATGGAGAGGCTCACCACCGCCCTGTGTTCGCCCGCTCCCCAGGTGGCCACCAGGTCCCTCAGAACCCTGCCCCTGCGCACCTCCTCCAGGACCTCCTCCCCCTCGTGCCGCAGCTCATCTGACCACAGCTCCTGCAGCCGGAGTCCTGAAATCCTCCCCCACAGCCCGGAGGGCTCCCGGCAGATGCAATCCAGCACCCTGCCGTTGATGTCGAGTATCAGCACCGCATCGGCGGCGAGCTCAGCCACCCTTCTCGTCAGCCTCTCCTTCATCTCCCCCTCCTGCATTCTCCCCCTCCTCGACCATCCCTGGTACCTGCTTCAGGGTTTCTATCAGGTCCCTCCTGTCGAAGGGCTTTGTTATGTAGTCCACTATGTCCTCAACCTCCTCCCTGTCTATGGACTCGTAGAGGGGCTGGACTGTGAGCATGGCGACGGGCACATCCTCATGCCTCTTCCTGATCTCCTTCAGCACGTCCCAGCCGCTCATCCCCGGCATGAAGAGGTCCAGGAAGATGAAGTCGGGGGTAAGGCTTTCCAGCAGCTCCAGAGCCTCGGGCCCCGAATTGGCGGTGTACACCTCAAAGCCCTCGGGCTCCAGGAACTTTTTTACCAGCCGTGTGATTTCCCTCTCATCGTCCACAATCAGGATTTTTTTCAAATTTACTCCTCCATGCCACTGCCAGAGAGCCCATGCATCAGAGATTTTCTAAGTCCTACCTATATTAACTTAACTTTTCGGCAACCGAAACTGGGTTTCTCAACCTCCGAAAAATAAACTTAATATTTCCGTAGGGAGAAGAGTGGTCCAGGGGGTAAGAAAAATGGGGTATGACGCCTTTGAGATCGTGGGAGGTAGAATAGTATACTACAGCCGGGGAGGTCAGAGCATATCCTACGAGCTGGAGGAGGAAGCCTCCTCCGGAGAATGACGCATATTTTCTTCTTTTTTCTGTTTTGAATCTGGAAAAATAAGTTTTATTAATCTTCCTCATCCCTTTAAAATTGGAGCGATTAACATGGCGGAGGGGAATAAACTGCAGGCTGCCCAGTATGTGGAGACGCTCCCTGCCAGCGGCACAGGGCTGGGCGATTCCTCTGACGGCGAGGGGGAAATTGGAATTGCGATGGTGGAGATAGACCGCAGGCTGAGGATACGCTCCTACAACGGGGAGTTCGCAAGGCTCATGGGCATCCTGGGCAATGAGGCGCTGTGCACCTCCTGCAGGGCGCTCTTTAACTGCGTTTTCTCCTCGGAGACCTGCCCCGCCCTGCGCACAATTATGTCGGGAAAGCCCATCAATGTGGTTGATGTTCACCCGTGCACCGGCGTTCCGGGTCCGTACCAGTTTACCTTCTATCCTGTGAGGGACTCCTCCCTGAGGGTTGCCAGGGTTGTCGTTGCGATAGCCGATTTTTCCGCCGTGATACGCAGATTTAAGTCAGAGCTGGAACGCTCCTACATGAGGCTGCTGGACGTCAACCGGCGCCTGAGGGACCTGGAGGGGGTTACCACAGACATCCTCTCCATAGTCTCCCATGAGCTGAAGACTCCGCTGACCATATCCATGGGCTGCATTGACCTGGCGATGGAGGAGGAGGACAGCGCCAAGCTCAAGGAGCTCCTGCTCATGGCAAGAAGGAACCTCCTGCGGGAAAACAGGATAATAGATGGCATGCTGGAGCTCTCAAAGATCCGCAGGGGGGTGATGACCCTGGTGTTCAGGAGGGAGGACATACCCTCCCTGGTCCACAAGGCGGTAAAGGAGAAGCTTCCCTTTGCGGCGCAGCGGGAGGTCACCTTTGAGCTCAGTCTCGAGAGGGTGCCCAGGGCGGAGGTGGATCCCGCCTACTTTATCTACGCCCTGGAGCAGATTATAGACAACTCAATAAAGTTCAACAGGCGGGGAGGTGTGGTAAAGGTGAGTACCCGGGAGGCGGACGGATGTGTGGAGATAACGGTGGAGGACACGGGCATAGGGATAGCGGAGGAGAACCTGGAGAGGGTTTTTGAGCCCTTCTACCAGGAGGACTCCTCGGCATCGCGCAGGTTTCCGGGCATAGGCCTGGGCCTCACGCTTGCGAGCAAGATTGTGGAGTTCCACGGGGGCAGGATACGGCTCGAGAGCCGTGGACGCAACACGGGTACCAGGTGCATTATTAGAATCCCTTTGAGGAGGAGGGGATAGAGCATGGCGAAGATTCTTGTGGTAGACGACGCCGCCTTTATGAGGATGATGCTGAAGAACATCCTGGGCAAGAACGGGCATCAGATAGTGGGCGAGGCGCAGAACGGTGCAGAGGGCGTTAAGAAGTACCAGGAGCTCAAGCCGGACGTGGTGACCATGGACATCATAATGCCGGAGCTGAACGGGATAGAGGCGGTGCGCAAGATAATCGCCCTTGATCCGGAGGCGAAGATCGTGATGGTCAGCGCCCTCGGCCAGGAGGCCATGGTCAAGGAGGCACTGGAGGCGGGGGCGAGGGACTTTATTGTAAAGCCCTTTAAGGAGAACAAGGTGCTGGAAGTAATTGAAAAGCTCTGCTAGCCCGGGAGGGGGTAGATGGAAAGCTACAAGGATGTGTTTATAAGCGAGTCGATGGAGCACCTCAACACCCTTACCCAGGGGCTGCTGGAGCTTGAGAAGGGAAATCTGCAGGTTATTTCGGAGATTTTCAGGGCTGCCCACACCCTCAAGGGTATGTCGGCAACCATGGGATACGAGGGCATGGCGAGCATCACCCACGAGATGGAGAACCTGCTGGACGCCATCAGGGAGGGGAGGGTGAAGGTCACCTCCGAGCTTGTGGACACCCTGTTTGAGGCGGTGGACCTGCTGGAGGCAGCGCTGGATGCCCTCAGGGAGGGGGACGAGGAGAACATAGATGCCGGTGAGGTGAGCAGGAAGCTGAGCAGGTTTGTGGACAGCGCTGAGGAAGCGCCCGGTAGCGCCGCGGGGGCGGGACAGCAGGACCGGGACCCGGCGGTGGCCGCGATGGACGGCGTGAAGAGGGTGGACATAGAGCTGGACAAGGACTGCACCCTGAAGTCGGTGAGGGCCTTCATGGCCTTCAGGGAGCTGAAGGAGCTCGGCGAGATAGTTAAGTGCATCCCGGAGGAGGAGAAGCTGGAGGATGGTGACTTCGACCGCACCTTTTCCATATTTCTGAAAACCGGCGCCGGCGATGAAGAGATAAAGGAGAGGATTCTTAAAAAGGTGAGCGAGGTCACCCGGGTGGAGGTGACCTCCGTGGAGTCGTCCTCAGGGGGGAAGGAGAAGGGCAGGGGCGGCGACATGAAGAGTGTGCAGACGGTGAGGGTGTCCATAGAGCGCCTGGACTCGCTGATGAATCTCGTGGGTGAGCTGGTGATAAGCAAGAGCCGGCTGTTCCAGATTAAGAACAAGTACGCCATAGATGAGCTGAACGAGACCCTCGCCTACATCGACAAGCTGACGACCAGCCTGCAGGAAGAGGTCCAGGAGATGCGCATGGTGGAGGTGAGGTACGTCTTTGACAGGTTCCCGCGCATGGTCAGGGACCTGGCGAAGAAGGAGGGGAAGAAGGTCGAGTTTGTGGTGGAGGGCAAGGAGATAGAGCTCGACAGAACGGTGCTGGACGAGATAGGCGACCCCCTTGTGCACCTCCTCAGGAACTGCATAGACCACGGTATTGAGCCCCCCGAGGAGAGGGTTGAGAAGGGCAAGAGCGAGGTGGGCAGGGTCCTCCTCAGGGCCAGGAGGGTTAAGGACCACGTGGAGATAGTGGTGGAGGACGACGGGAGGGGCATAGACCCGGAGAAGATAAAGAAGGTCGCCGTGGAGAGGGGCATAATAAGTGAGAAGGAGGCCGAGGGCATGTCGCCCGAGGAGGCCAGGATGCTGGTGTTCATGCCAGGGTTCAGCTCTGCGGAGAAGGTCACCGACATCTCAGGCAGGGGCGTGGGCCTGGATGTGGTGAGGAACAAGATCCTCGCCCTGGGCGGGACGGTGGAGCTTGAGTCGGAGGTGGACAGGGGCACCCGGTTTGTGCTGAAGCTTCCCCTCACGCTGGCGATAACAAAGGCGCTGCTTATCTCTGCCGGCGGCAGGACCTATGCCATACCCCTGAACAATGTAAATGAGATCCTCAATGTGAGGGATGAGGACATCACCACCGTCATGGGGCAGGAGGTGATCCAGCTGCGGGGCAGGATTCTGCCGGTGTACGACCTGCTGGAGCTGCTCGGGAAGCCCACCAACGGGGACAGGAAGCGCTCCAGGCCCGTGGTAGTGGTTGAGAAGGGAGGAAATCTGCTGGGCCTCGCCGTGGATGAGCTGATAGGCCAGCAGGAGATAGTGATCAAGGGGCTTGACGGAAAGCTGAGGGATGTCCGCGGGTTTGCGGGCTCCACCATAATGGGTGACGGGAGGGTCTCCCTGATCCTGGACATAGCTTCTCTGGAGGTTGGATAGATGGTGAGACAGCTGGTGCTTGGGGAGCTGGAGAGGGATATGCTGCGTGAGGTGGGAAGCATAGGCGCGAGCCACGCCACAAATTCGCTGGCGGAGATGACAAACACGAAGGTCAGCATAGAGGTGCCCGCCCTCGAGATAAGGCCTGTGGAGCAGCTTATCTCAAGGGAGGGCGGCGAGGAGCTGGTTGCAGGTGTTTATGTGGAGCTGGAGGGGGACGTGCGCGGCGTAATTGTGCTCATGCTGGATGTGGCCTCTGCCCTGGAGCTGGTGGCCCAGATTACCGGGGCACCCCCTTCGGGAGAGGAGCTCACCGAGATGGAGGTGTCGGTGCTCCAGGAGGTGGGGAACATAATGGCATCCCACTTCTCCAACGCCCTCGCCGACTTTCTGGGGCTGAAGATAATGCCCATGCCTCCCGCCCTGGCGGTGGACATGGCAGCGGCGCTGCTGGACTTTATAATGCTGGAGCAGGCCTACAAGACCAGGGATGCCATCCTCTTCAAAACCAGGTTTATATTTCAGCCGAGGCGTATAGGCGGCAGCATATTCCTGATGCCTGACCCCGAGTCTCTGGACAGGATAATCGCCCTGCTCAGGGAGAAGGTGGGGATGGGTGCCTGAGCATGTCGGGGCCAGTGATTGTGGTGGACATCGCTGACGTAAAGGCCGCCACGGAGCCGGCCAGGCTGGTCAGCATCGGCCTCGGCTCCTGCGTCGGCGTGGCGCTCTTCGACTCCAGCTGCAAGGTGGGCTCCCTTGCCCATATAATGCTCCCCACGAGCAGGGGCTACGAGCCGGTGGACAACAGGGCGAAGTATGCTGACACCGCCATACCCATGGCGCTGGAGGAGATGGAGAAGCTGGGGGCTAGCAGGTCCAGGATAGTGGCAAAGATAGCAGGTGGGGCTAAGATGTTCTCCTTCATACCCAAGGACGACTACATTGGCAGGAAGAATGTGCTGGCTGTGAAGCAGGCTCTTAAAAAGGAGGACATAGAGATAGTCGCCGAGGACACCGGCGGAAATGTGGGGAGGACTGTGGAGTTCGACACCTCCTCGGGCACGCTGCTGGTTAAGACCGCCAGGCGAGGAGTGAAGAGGCTGTAGGGCTACCAGTTTCTGCTGTATCCCTCATCCAGGGGCAGGGGCTCGTTGAGAACAAATGTGCGCTCGCATGCAACACACCTCACCTTCTGCACCCTGCCTCCGTTGGGCGTCATGACAAATTCCATAGAGCCGCACACGGGACATGTCCACACTTCCAACACCCCCTGTAAGAAAGTGGTGTGCCTCCGGGTAGATATAGATTTACTTTCGGAAAGCGAAAAATATCCGGAGAAAGGGGGAGATGTTTTTAGGACGTCCTTTATTTTCCGAAAAATAACCTTTAAATAGGCAGAAAAATGGGGTTATTATATACATACGGGGGGATGTGTATAGTCAGGATTTCACCGGAAGCGGCGCTGATGGACGAGATAGAGGACTATATAAAGCGGAAGAACAGGATGGCCTGGAGCCTGTACTGGTCCCTCACAGCCACTGTGGGGATGCTCATCATGCTGCTGCCGGTAAATCTGGTGGTGAACGAGAACGGCAACCTCGCCACGTGGTTCATACTGTACATCGCCTTTGCCGGAATAGCACTGATCACCTACGGAGCCATGCTCAGGGGAAAGATGAACATGGGCAACCCGATACCTGTGAGGCGGCTGCCCTCCGGATCGCCCCTGGGGGAGGTGGGTAATGTGAGTCTTCCCAGGGAGGACCAGGAGCTCCTCTACAGCCTGAAGGAGCTGGAGGAGTGGTTCAGGGATTCCAGCAGCAACGCGGCCAGGTGGAGGAACCCGGAGGCGGCGCTGAAGGAGATAGAGCGGTGGTACAGGCTGGGGATAATCAAGGAGATAAGTATAAGGAACCTGAGGCGCAGGATACGCGAGCTGGAGGCGGAGCTGAGGCAGCTCCGGGGAGGCGGCGATGCACCATCTCCGGCACCTGCGCAGGGCACGCCGCGGGTGGCGCAGATGAGCGAGTCTGTTCGGATGGGCGAGTCTGTTGGAAGGGAGGGGATAAGAGTTGATGCTTGAGTTCCTCAGCGTCGGGCTTATCCTTGGTCTGAAGGATAAGAAGATAGACCTGGGAGACCTGGACGAGAAGGCGCTGGAGGAGGGTTCTGAGGTCCCTCCCTTTGCGCAGGGGGGTGAGGACAGCCCCCTGGAGGAGGTGGTGAAGACGGACTCCGACGGGGAGGATGTGCCGCCCTTCTTCTCCCAGGAGGAGGACTCCGGGGATGCGCCTCCCTTCGGGGATGCGCCGCCGGGTGAGGAGCCCTTTGCGCCCCGGCCCGAGGGGGGAGGCGTCCCGGAGGAGGTGGTCTCCCAACTGGAGGAGAGGATTTCCGAGATAGGGGATGCGGTGGCGAAGATAGAGTCCATGGTGAGCGGCTTCGATGAGAGGATATCAAAAATTGAGAAGAGCATGGAGAGCCTGCTCTCCGTGTACGAGCTGGTCACCAACCAGATAAACCCCTTCATAGGCTACTCCAACGGCAATGAGGGTGGAAATGGAAAGGAAGAGGAGAAGAACAACGGGGCTGAGACGGTTGCTTCTCCCACGCAGGCGGGAGCTGTGCTCGAGGAGCAGATAGTGGACAAGCGGGTGGTGGAGCTCAGGCCCAACGGCGACAGGGTGCGGCTGGAGAAGATAAACAACGACCCCAACTCCCTGCTGCTCCTGTTCAAGTGGCTGGACTTCCTGATAAAGAAGGTGGGGTATCAGGGGATGATAAAGACACTGCTCTTCTACGAGGAGGTGGGCTGGATAACCAGGGAGGTGAGGGACCAGATAATAAAGTACTCCCGGGACCTGGGTGGAACGCGGGTTTGCAGGGGCAACAGGAAGCTCACAGTCCTGGAGCACCTCATATCCCTCTTCTTCATAGTCAAGCTTCAGGGGCTGGAGGTCAGCCCCACCCTGTACTCCGAGGTGGTAAACCAGCTTGATGATTCCGGAATGGTATGAGGGGGTGGCGGAATGGGCTTTTCCACGGCTGCCGCCTTCCTCATAGTTTTTATGGCCGGCATGGCGGCGGCTGTAGAGCTGCTGAGCGCCGGCGAGGGGTTCTTTTACTCCCTGGCTGAGGGCATCCAGGAGCAGGTGAAGCGGAGCCAGCAGCAGCTCGGCACGTCGGTTGAGATTGTGAACGTGACCACGGGGGCGGGGGGTACGGTGGTGTATGTGGAGAACACGGGCAGGGAGCCCCTCAACCCGGACCACCTCGCCCTTATCTTGGATGGAGTGTGGGTAGAGGACAACTTCTCCGTCACCGCCCTCGGCTACTTCAGGGTGAGGTACGTAAACAAAACCTATCTAGTGAAAGGAGCCTACCACAACAGCAGCGCCGCAGTTCCCCTCACCCTGACCACCCAGGACGACACGCAGGTGTACAACCCCTCCGTCACGGAACCCGACCAGCTTTACGGGATTGTGGGGTGGTTCAACATAACCGTGGCTGTGAGCGACTTCGTGTCCACCAACACCTCCGACAGCTTCTACTGGCTTCCGGGGGATGTGGTGAGGGTCGCCACACCCCTGCGCTTCAACAGCACCGTGAAGGTGGTGGTTGAGGGCGGTGTAAGCGACACCTACCGCGCGGGTGAGGCGCTGCCCCATGCCCACGTGCTCTCTGCAGAGAGCTATGTCTACAGGTGGGATTAGCCATGTCCGAGTCGGTAACCCTGGTGATAATCTTCCTCACGACGGTGGTGGTTGCTGCGGGGCTGGTGGGCGTGTTTAACTACCAGGTCTCGCTGATGGAGAGCGGAGCCCTGGCGAAGAAGTCTGAGCTTGAGGACAGGGTCGCCGGGGGAATTGAGGTGGTGCACGTGTGGGCGTCCGGAGACAACCTGTCGGTTTATGTCGCCAATGTGGGCGGAGTGCCCCTAGACCCGCAGAAGAGCAGGGTGAGGATAAACGGTGAGTGGGTTGAGCCCACCTCCATTGGGGTGGTGAACCCCCGGGGCAATGAGCTCTGGAGCACGGGGGAGGTGCTGGAGATAAACCTGACAGCCCCGCTGAACACAGGCTGGAACAGTGTCGCTGTCCTGAACTCGAGGCTCTGGACCCCGGAGTACAGGTTCAGAGGTGGTTAGCGTGGGTTTCAGCACAACAGCGGCGCACGCAATTTTCTTCATAGCGGCGGTTGTAATCGCCACGGGCGTGGCGGGCGTGGTGAGCGACGCCTCCCAGGCGGTGAGCGCCAGCATCTCACAGAAGTCAGACCTGCTGGCGGATAGGCTGGAGACGGAGATAAAGGTGGTGCACGTCTATCCCGGGAGCGGCAACACCTCGGTGTATGTTCTCAACTCCGGCAGAACGGTGCTGGTGCCAGATAACATCGTGGTCTTTTTGAACGGGAGGCGGGTGGAGGTGCTGGGCACCCGCATAGTGAACAGCAGCGCAAACATCCAGAATTCTCTCTGGGACCCTGACGA
>JAADFX010000121.1 GCA_013152685.1 Methanobacteriota archaeon
CCCAGCCTCCTCAGGTCCTCCTCCGCCACCATGAACTGCAGGTGCTGCTCCCCTGCCTTCTCCCTGGCGCGCAGGTAGGTGGCCTTCAGGTCCCTGTATGCCTCCTCCGCCCTCTGTGCATCTCCCGCCTCTATCGCCCGCCTGAGCTCTTCATACGCCTCCTCAAAGCTCTTCTGAATCTCCTTTGCCTCCACTATCCTCTCCTTCTCTGGCTCCACCTTCTCCTCCTGGGCACAGCCGGCGGTAAGGGCCAGCAGCACCAGCAGAAGGATGGAATAAGCTGCCTTCACCTCTCCACCTCCTCGTGTTCCTCAAGCCTTGCGGTTACTATTATTGAGTGGCACCCGTCAACGGAGCACATCCTGCTGTTTATCTCGTGCATCGCCTCCCTTGAAGCATTCAGGTCTCCTCTTCTCAGAGCTTCTTCCAGTCTGTCGATGTACTCCTCCTTCATGGTCTGCTCCGTCTTCTCGGGCATTATCTCAGCCATGACCTCCTTCATCCTGTGGAAGTGACTCCTGAAGGCGGGAAGCCTGGCCAGCGCCTCCTCTGTGCTGTTTCTTTTTATCGCCCGCACTATGTGGTAGTACTCGCTGGCAAAGTCGTACATTACGCTGCCGCCCTTGGCGTGGCACAGCTCAATCCCGCAGGTGCTTCCAATCTTTGAGAGCGCCCTCTCCGCCGCGCTCAGGTTGCCCTCCCTCAGCGAGAGGTTCAGCTCCTGAAGCCTGTCCGGGGGCACGATTATGTCGATGTGCTCCTCCCCAGCCCTGCCGCGCAACTCCGCGTAGGCGGCTGCGAAGAGCTCAAAGGCCTGCCTGGCCTCCTCCGGGCTGCCGGAGCTGAGGGCGAGTTGCAGCTTCTGGTACGCCTGGGTGTAGTCCAGAGCCTCCTGAAACTCTCCCTCCACTTCGGCGGTTTCCTGCGGGGCTCTGGGGGTGGGTGCCAGCACCACCGCCAGCGCGAGGATCAGCACGACGCCGCCTGCAATCAGGTAGGCGGACAGATTCCTCCTCTCCCCCTGCCGTGGAGGGAGTGCCCTTAACCTCTCCCTGATGCAGGTGCCGCACACGTGGCAGTAGTTCTGGTCCTCCCTCACCTCCACGCCGCATTCGGGGCAGTACATTACTATAACTATTCTCCGGGGAGTATTTTAAATTTTCTTTAAATAGCGGTAAACATTGATTAACTGCAGGTGGAAGAAGCTAAATATGATTGCTGCAGAGTTAAAAATATGCCCCTGAACTTCTTCAAGCGGGGACTGCGTGCCCTCGGCATTGCGGAGAGCTTTTTTAAGAGCCGCGGCAGGGCTGTACTCGCGGGTGTTGTGATGCGCGGGGACCTGCAGATCGACGGCTTCGGCTTTGCCAGGATTACCCTCGGGGGGCTGGATGCCACGCAGGGCGTGCTCGAGATATACCGCCGCCTGGGGCGGAGGGATATAAATGTGGTGATGCTCAACGGCTGCATAATAAGCCTGTTCAACCTTATAGACCTGGACGAGGTCCACGGGGCAACGGGGCTGCCTGTGCTGTGCGTCAGCTACGAGGACAGCCCCGGCCTTGAGGGCTACCTGCGGGAGCTGCCGGATGCCGGTAGGAGGCTGGAGATGTACCGCCGCCTGGGCGGAAGGGATGTGGTGGAGCTCCACACGGGGCACAGGGTGTATGTGCGCAGCCGCGGGCTGGAAGAGCACGAGGTGAGGCACCTGCTCAACCGCTTCACCCTCCAGGGCTCTGTGCCCGAGCCCCTCCGGGTGGCGCGTCTGCTCTCTCGTTCTCTGCTCAGGTGGCTTTCCGCGGAGTCACCTTCTCCGGAGGCAGTAGGCGAGGAGGGCCAGCACACCCAGGGCGGTGATGATTAGGGTTCCCCAGGGCGGTGCTCCCCCGCTGGTGCCCCCGACTTCCCCGCCTTCTCCTTCCCCGCCCTCAGGCGAGAGGTCGAGGGTGAAGTTTGCCAGCAGGTAGGTGTCCTCCGGCTCGTCTGCCCTTCCCACTGCGACGAAGAGGGGCGAGTCCCTGGATATGGCGCAGGAGTAGGCGATTATAAACCTCTCCCCATCTATGAGCAGGGCCTTCTGGTCGCACTTGAAGCTGGTGGGCTGCTCCCGGGAGGCGATGTACTCGGCGTTCCTGGTTATCCTCTCAGGCTGCGACCACCTCACCCCGTCGGGTGAGGAGAATAGGTAGACCTCCTCGTTTATCCCCTCATCGGAGGTGTAGGCGACCCACACCCTGCCGCCGCTGTCCCTCTTTGCGTCAAGATAGAGCACAAACTTCCCCTGGGATATCAGGCTTATCCTGGCCGCCCTGCTCCAGTTCTCCCCGTCCTCTGAGCGCATCACGAAGAGGTTGTGCTCATTCACCCTGCTCAGGTTCTCCCAGCTGCCCGTAAAGGCGCTGAAGAAGAGCAGGTACCCGCCTTCAGTCTCCACCATCCTGGGG
Organism: Methanobacteriota archaeon; assembly: GCA_013152685.1. GTDB lineage: Archaea > Hydrothermarchaeota > Hydrothermarchaeia > Hydrothermarchaeales > BMS3B > Pyrohabitans. The sequence goes on from JAADFX010000121.1 coordinate 2,445, forward strand.
AAGACGGCGCCCACCGGAGAGGTCACCTGCTCCAGCTCCTCCCACTGCACGCCGTCCCGCGACCTGGTATAAAATATGGCATTTGCCACCTCGCCCCGCTGGTTGAACACCATCCTGGAGAGGAAGAGCCAGTAGGTGCCCTTCGAGTCCTGGTAGATGAAGGGGTACCAGTCGCTGGTGTGGGTCTGGATGAAGGGCACGGGCGTGCTCCAGTTGCGGCAGTCCTCCGACCTCATGAGGTAGATGTCGTAGTCCCCCTTCTCAGGGGGCTTCCTGGTGAACACCAGCCAGCAGCTCTTCTGCCGGTCCACCAGGAGGTAGGGCTGGTAGTCGGTGCCATTGAATTCCGTGAGCCTCTCGGGAGGGCTCCAGCTGAGCCCATCCGGGGAGTGCCTCAGGAAGAGGTTCCTCGCCCCGCCTCCGGTGTGCTTCGAGTAAACCAGCACATAGCTTCCGTTGAACTCTGCCAGCGCCGGGTAGCTGCTGTAGCTGTCCACCTCCCGGTGCTGCCAGGGTGCAGCCACCCCGCCTCCCACCAGCAGCAAAGCAATCAGGAGGGCGATGCGGAGCCTCATATAAGCCTTCCAACTTTTACCGTTGTAACACTATTTGAAAAATTTTCAACTGCCCGGCAAAGCCGGAGATGCGGCTGAAGGGCATATCCGGTGCGCTGGCAGCTGCGGCAAAATCTACAGGCTAAAATCAAAAAACAGCAGATATTCTTCTTCTATTTCTGGAAATTCTCCGTGAACACCTTTGCCGGCACGGCACCATATTTATGGAAAATTTTATATATCAAATTTAATTTTAATTATATTGGGAACCATGGTCCTTGTGGATTTAAAAATTTTCAACAGGTGTGGCAGTGTGAGCTCAGCTCCTGCTTTTCGGCCTTCCGGGGGTATGGGGAGGGCAACTCCAGCAGGTCTGCTCATCATCCTTCTCATCGCCCTTGCGCTTTTTTCAGGTGTGGCCGCCCAGGAGGCGGTGCTCCAGCTCAACGTCTCCAGGTATGTGGTGCTGGACGAGCCCAGGACCAACAGCAACGCCGGCGCCGGCTTCAGCGTCCCATCGCGGGACTGGGGCACCGACGACTGGCGCGGCGAGGCCACCACAATAAGGGCGTATGCCATTATAACCAACGCCTCGGGCGGCGTGCCCGGCGTGACCGTCACCTTTACAATAAGGAACCCCGCCGGAGCGGCGGTGGCAACCCTCAGCGCCGTGACCAACTCCGCTGGGGTTGCGGTGGTCTCCTACAACCTGAACAACGTCTACTACTATGGAGGGTGGAGCATTGAGGCGAGCGCCACCGTCGGTGGAAGTAGCCTCAGCGCCAGCCAGAGCTTCATATACAACTGGTGGGGGTGCGCCAACTGCCACGGCTGGGAGAACTTGGGGGAGATTGGTACCTTCTCGCAGAAGTCGCCCTACACCATGGGCTACGACTTCCACAGGAATCCAAACGCCGGTGAGCACTCCACCGCCATGAAGAACGGGCAGTGCGTGGTGTGCCACCAGAGCTACGACAACGCCTGGCACAGCGGAAGCAACCCTCCCGCGCCCGAGTATCCCGGGGGGATACACGACAACAAGCAGCGCTGCCAGGACTGCCACACCAACGCAGACACCGGCAACAAGCGCGCTGAGATTGCCGGCTGCTACGACACCGCTGGCTGCCATCCCCAGCAGAATCCGAAGCTGACCCAGGTTCCCACAACCACCGGCTACAGCGTGGGCGGGAACTACAGAAGCATCTACAGCCTGGACACCACCACCGGTGAGCCCAGGAAGGCCCACACTCCGGCGGAGACTGTGCCATGCCTCAACTGCCACAACCCCGCTCACATGCTCTCAAAGCCCGTGGTCAACGGCACCACCAACACCTACACCGAGGATGCGCAGTGCGCCACCTGCCACGTGGGCAGGGGCAGGCACTCCACCTACAACCCCGTGTACTGCACTGCCTGCCACAGCCAAGACGCCCACAGGGTGGGGATACTCAACGGAAGCGCCTCCACCCAGCCCAGCTACGTCCAGCTGGGCTCTCCCGGAGCAGTGACAAAGAACTCCTGCCCGGACTGCCACAGCGCTGGCGCGGTGGCGGGCTTCTTCAACAACCTGAGCAGCTACGACAGCGCCGCCTACAACAGGAGCTACCAGCCCCAGGTTGACAGGTTCGGCTACTCCATAGCGCCCCACAACCAGAGCGTCCCCTGCCTGCTCTGCCACGACAACACCGACTTCCACAGCATCACCTTCCTGAACAGCACCGCCGGCTACACCACCGACAGGAGCCGGGCAGTCGGCTGTGAGGACTGCCACGTGCCCGGGGTGAACGACACCGTCAAGAGCTTTGTGCAGGGCAGGGGCTACTCACCGCCCCAGGTGGATGAGAGGCACAACAATGCCGTGCCCTGCGACGTGTGCCACTCACCCAGCCCACACGGTGGCGCGCGCTTTCTTGAGAAGAACCTCTCCTCCTACACCACAAACCGCAGCGTCTCCGCCTTCTGCCAGGACTGCCACGTGGGTGGAGGCGCATCGGGAAGGAGCTTTGTCACGAGAAGCGGAAACTACACCCTGAACCCGCCCCAGGTGGAGGCCAGGCACAACAATGCCGTGCCCTGTGAGGTGTGCCACTCCACCAACCCCCACGGCGGCGCCTGGTTCCTGACTCCGGGGCTCTCGGGCTACACCGCCAACCGGAGCGGCGCCGTCACCTGCAAAGACTGCCACACCAACGCCAGCGCGGGCGGGAGTGTGTTCTCCACCCGGAGCGGGAGCTACACCCTCAACCCGCCCTTCATCGGCAGCTATGCGCTGCAGCACGGCAATGAAACCTGGGAGGGACAGAACTGGGGCAGCTACTGGAATAAATCGGACGACAACTCCGCCTGTCTTTACTGCCACGACAGCGGGAGCAGCACTGAGGCGCTGCACGCGAGCAGCGCGAGGGGCAATGTGAGCAGCGTCGCCGACGGCGCCCTGGACATGACTGGCAACTGGTGCGCCAACTGCCACGTCTCTGGCGGCTTCAACCCGCAGTACAACGGCACCGCCTACTCACCCTCTCCTCCCCTCGCTGATGTGCAGAGCGCTGCCGGCAACAGCGCCGGCAGGAGCTGGTTCAACCACACCTACCTCGTAAGCTCCAACTACACCGACAGCCTGTGCTACACCTGCCACGCCAGAAGCGACGAGACGCCGGGCAACAACCTCACCCTTTTTGTCCACAACGTGGAGGAGAGCAACGGCGGCGCCGACTGCGTGAGGTGCCACGCCGTGGGCGCACCTGCGCCGAAGCATGTGGATGTGGGTGCCTTCAAGCGGAGTGTTCACGCGGGTCTGAACTCCAATGCGACCAACACCACCCGGCTCACCGATGCCGTCGCCAAGGCGTGCTGGGCGTGCCACGGCGACGGGAGTGAGCCAAAGGAGCACCCCTCCAACTACAAGGCGCCGAAGCTCTGCGTGGACTGCCACCTGAGCGGCGCCTTTGGTGCTCCCGTTGTGGAGGAGCACTATCTCAACGGCACTGAGATTGTCGCCTCCACGGGCGCGAGCTCCGCCCTGGGAAGCTGCCTGAACTGCCACCAGAACCAGGGGATACCCGAGCTCAGGGTGAGCGGCGTGAACGACCCCGACTACGGCAGCTTCGACGCCGACGGGGACGGCACCTCGGGCGGCAACCTCAGCGCCTACCACTACGCCTCAATTTCATCCTCCCTCATCAGCGGCGGAAGCGCAAACTGCGCCTACTGCCACCAGCAGAACAGCAGCTTCGATGCTGTTATGCAGGACGTGAGCCACAATGCGATGCTCAACCACACCGACAACTCCCCCGCGCCCACCTGCACAGACTGCCACGGCACCGGGAGAATGCACGACTCCACCCTGAGAAAGCCGGTGCTTACCTCCACGAACAACACCCTGTGCATGAGCTGCCACACGGCGAAGCAGCTCCACAACAGCGCTGGCAACAGGGCGAGGAACGAGACGGTTTACTGCGTCACCTGCCATACGGGGGATGTGAACACCGTCAGGGTGAGGGACATCCACGGAATCAAGTACCTCAACACCTCGGGGAGCTTTGAGGTGTGGGGCACCTCCTCTCCGGCGCTGTGCGTAACCTGCCACCGTAGCAATCCAGGAGGGAAGTTTGCCAACGCCTCCAGGGTTCCGCCCCTGAGGCACAGCGACGACCCCATCGCTGGCGGGAAGTGGAACAGGAGCTCCGCCACCTACTGGACCCCCGGGGATGAGCAGAGCGCCTGCAGCTTCTGCCACGGGGACAGCAGGCACAGCGCAAATGCGCTGGGCAACGCCTCTGCCGTGGAGGCGGGGCAGGTGAGGAACGCCACCGACCTCAGCACCACCTCCTGGTGTGCCGGCTGCCACTTCTCCCAGGCGGCGAACTACAACGGCACCGCCTACTCGCCCAAGGTGGTGAACCTCTCTGCCTGGGGCCTGAGCAATGCCACCGATGGCACAGCCTACAGGGACCACGTGGCGAGAGGATACATCTCCTCCAGCAGCTACAGCGATGCGGTTTGCCGCAAGTGCCACGGTGCCCTTGTCGGCTCCACGACCACCTCGGCGGAGTTTGTGCACAGCGTTGCTGAGGGCGTTGCCGGGGGCAACAACTGCATCTCCTGCCACGACATAGGCGAGCTCGCCTGGGATGTGGACTTCAACGCCACCGAGGACGCAGACGCAGCCCACAGGAATCTGAACAGCAACGCCGTTACCAGCCTGCCAGCGCAGAACAAGAAGTGCTGGGCGTGCCACGGCGACGGGAGTGAGCCGCCGCCGGGAGACCACCCCTCCGGCTACAACACCCCCAAGCTGTGTGGCGACTGCCACTTCAGCGGCGCCTTCGGAGCCCCTCTGGTTAAGGAGCACCACAGGAGCGGCGAGGATGTGAAGGTCACGGGTGCCGACTGCTGGAACTGCCACAGCCTCAAGGAGAACCAGGTTAGCAACCTGGACACCGAGAAGCCCTACCACTACACCAGTGTGGACGACAACAAGAGCTACGCCTCCCACTACGTGAAGGTCAGGAAGGACCTTAAAGCCAGGCAGGACGAGAGCTACTGCGGCTACTGCCACCAGCAGCAGAAGGGCGGCACCACCAGCAGCGCCTACAACCGGTTCTTCAGCAACACCAACAGAACCACAATGCCGGACCACAGCTCAAGGATGCGGCGCTACTACGTGCCCTGCTTCAAGTGCCACAACAGCATCAACAACCTCCACGCCCAGAGCCTGACGGTGCCGAACTTCACAAGCTTTGACTCGGAGTGCAGAACCTGCCACATCCCCGTAACCCGGGGCAACACCCATGTGAGCGGCATGGGGTGCAGGCTGTGCCACGTGGGCACCACCAACAGGGTGCACAATGTGAGCTACCTGACGGAGAGCGGAACCTACGTGCCAGCGAAGCAGGCGAAGAGGGAGTACAGCTACGCCAAGTGCTACAACTGCCACGTTAACAGCTCCCTGGATGCGCTGATGGGCAGCTACGGCTACAGCAGCGTGGTCAAGGTGCCCTGGGCGGGCCACGGCGACGGCACGGCGGGAGGAACAACCTACTGGAGCGACAACTACACCGCCTGCGTCTTCTGCCACGCCTCGGAGCACAATGAGAACCTCCCCATAGGGTATGCGGTGCGCCTCGCCGGCATAAGGAGCGGCGACTACCCCGCCAGGATCAACGCAACCATAGCCTCGGGTAGCACCACCTGGTGCGGTTCCTGCCACATAGCGAGCGACACCGACTATAGCCTGGTGGTTAACTACTACTTTGCCAGAATCTACGGCAAGAAGCCGCCGGCTATAACGCCAGGCACAGGGAACCACTCCACGCTTGCAGCTCCCTACACCGACGACAAGTGCGCCACCTGCCACTACAGCGGTAGCGCCAGCGATGGAATGGACGCCTTCATGCACAAAATCAGATAAATTAAAAAAATTTAAGAAATGTTCAAGAATATTTTAAATTGATAGGCTGGAGTGAGATAAATAGGGAGAAAGCGAAATGAGATTGACACTCTTCGCCCTGGGGCTGGTGGCACTGACCTTTCTGGTAATGCCTCAGGCAGTGGCGAAGTTCACAGGGCAGCATCAGTTCGTCAACGGCAGCAGTGTGAACTGCGGGAAGTGCCATCCCGACATAGTGTCGGAGTACAACAGCGATCCGAACCAGCCCCACAGGTCGATCAACCTGGCCTGCATAGACTGCCACATAGGCACCACGGACCCCCTGCTGGGAAGGGTGAAGTGGAGTGAGGTGTACACCCTCACGGGAGAGGAATACTACAAGGGTATAGAGTTCCACGGGGCTGCGCTGGTGGAGTGCCTGTGGTGCCATGTAAACAATACTTATATAACCGCGGGGGCGGATGTTAATGCAGAATTTAACAACTCTCAGGTGGAGGCTCACCGCCCCCTGTTCTGGCGGGCAAAGAACGCCTCCGGCTACGATTCCCCGGACCTCCTCAGGGGGGCCAATGAGGCCTGCATAGCCTGTCACACCCACGCTGCGAATGTGACGATAATAGAGCCGGTTCAGTACCTGAACATCACCGCCAACTACACGGAGTGCACCGCCGGGGCAAACTGCTACAGCGGATGGGACATATCCCTGGAGGTAAACAGGTGAGGTTATGGTAATAGAAAAATATTTAAATAATGTGGAAAAAATTATAAAATAGGAGGTGAAAACACATGAGGAAACTCTTGCTGGTGCTCGGCCTGGTTGCAGTGGTCTTCCTAGTGATGCCCAGTGCCATGGCGAAGTTCACAGGGCAGCACAAGTTCGTCAACGGCAGCAGCGTGGACTGCGAGCGGTGCCACACCACAATAAGCACGGAGCTCCACGCCGGAAATGCCCACAACTGGAGCCAGTCCACCATCGGAACCTCCCCGTGCAGAGTGTGCCACATCCCCAACAATGCCAGGGCCAGCGACCCGTACTACAACCCCTATAGAAGCGGCACCGGTACCTACCACGCAGCGGCGATGGTTGAGTGTCTTTACTGCCACGGCATCAGGAACGGCACAACCACCGACAACGGCGGTCTCACGATACCTGCGGCAAATGTGACGGCGGAGTTTGAGAACAGCAACATTGAGGCACATAGACCGCTGTACTACAGGGCAAAGAACGCTTCCGGTCTGGATACCTCCGACCACCTGCAGGGAGCAAACGAGGCTTGCATAGCCTGCCACACCTACGCTGCGAATGTGACGATAATAGAGCCCACCCAGTACCTGAACATCACAGCGACGGCGACCAACTGCACTGGCTGGTATCCGGGATTCACTGGCACAGCCGACCCCAACTGCTACAACGACGGCTACAGCTTCAACTGGAGCATAACAATTGAAATCAACAGGCCGTAAAGCTTGAATCCTTACACTTCCCTTTTTATTTTTATTTTTTTAATATTGAATTCAAAAATTTTATATTTGAGAATTTTGCAAGTTATATTTAAAAATTTTTAAATGTTATTCTGCTCTCCTCGGGTATGGACTTCATGCAGAAGATGCTGGTATTCTACTTCCTGGTTATTCTGGTTATAGTTTACTTTATCAGCGGTGTGAGGATTCCCCTTACAAGGCTTCTTCTGCGCTTTGGTCCCATGAGGGAGAGGCTGGAGAGAAGCATCAGGGAGAGGAAGGTTGCCACGCGCATGCGCCAGATGGTCTTTCCCTACAGACCAAAGACCCTCTCCGAAATCCTGCTGATCTCAATTCTGTACCTCTTCCTGGGGTATCTGATTCTCTCGAAGTTCTTCTTCTTTGCGGTGGTTGTCAGCGACAGCATGCGTCCTACCTTTGAGAAGGGCGATCTGGTGCTAATTCAGACCCTCTCCAGGGAACCTGAGGTGGGTGACATCATCCTGTTCTCCGGATTTATAGAGCTTGACCAAGAGAGGAGGGAGTTTGTGATTCACAGGGTGTACGCGATAACTGGGGACGGCATGGTGAAGACGCGGGGGGATGCCATGACCGCCCCCGACCCCTGGGAGGTTCCGCCCGAGAAGATTGTGGGCAAGGCGGTCACCCTCTTCGGGCATCCGGTGGTTATAAAGAAGGTCGGCGAGAGCCTCATACTGGAGCCCGGGAAGGCGATAACCAACCCCCTGGTTATCCAGTACATAATCGGCACGGCGCGGAAGATGGGGATGGTGATATTCCTGCTGGTGATTCTGATGTATGTGCTCCTGGAGTTCAGGGAGTACAGGGTGAGGAAGGCCCTGAGGTAGGATTTTTATCAATAATAGTTGACCGGCAATAAAATGTTATTTAAAGACAATAAAAAAAATATTTATATACGTTAGTCCGTAAACTATTGGTGATAAGAATGAACGCATACAATGTTGAGCTGAGTGAGAGGCTCGCTCTGTACTCCTCCTATCTCGTACCAGTTGGAATAATCTTCCTCTCACTTGTATCAATTTTCAACGACACCTTTATAAACCCCGACATGCGCGCCCTGGTGCTCGATCTCATCTTCCTCCTGCTGGGTGCCCTGCTTCTCAGCGGTGCCCACCGGGTTAACGCCAAGTTCAGGCGCAACATCGTGGCGGACAGGGAGTTCAGGTACCTCCTCCTGGAGAAGTTTGAGCCCTTTCTGAAGGAGCTCAGCAGGTACCAGGTCGCCATTGATGAGCTCTCCGAGAAGGTCGATGCCCTCAGCAGGAGGGTGTCCTACATCTCGAAGGAGAAGGCGGCGCCCCCCGCCTACGCACCGCCGGTAGCCCTCGCTCCCAACATGACCTTCCTCATCAGGTCTCTAAACATGTCAATAATCACCCTGGGCGCAATAATATTCCTCTACATAAAGCTGTCCCCCAACAGCATCTACGTAATCCTCATCCTGGTGTTCCTCTGGTGGTATCTGATTACCGATGAGTACGACCTTTTCAGCGACATATCTGCGTATATCTTCATAATTTTCCCGATACTCGTTATTCCGATAACGAGTTTGATACTTCTCGCCTACTTTGACCTGCAGACGCTGCACCTCTTCCTGTTTATCGCCCTCATCCTGTATGTGGTGGGCTACTACACAATTGCCACCTACTACGCCACCGGCAGGATACCCTTCATAGAGAAGCCCCTGGAGACCTATAGAGATGGGGGCAGCGGGGAGAAGCTGAGGAATGGTGGCACCCGCTCACCCCGCGATGCGGAGGTTGAGGCGGTAAAGGAGGTCCTGGACAGAATCCTGGGCAGCAGGAAGCCGCCCTACCACCGCAATGGTGGCACCCATGCCGGAGGAGAATATCAGCGCAACGGTGGCAGGTTTGTCGGCGATGGCGAGAGCATAACCATAACGCTGGACAGGGACACCCTTGCGGAGGTCATCGCCCTCTACCTGGCGATGCAGGGCGTGCGCAGGAGGCCGAGGCTTTTCGATTCCTCGAGGCCACCTTTTTCCCGGAGCTTCCTGTATGCGCTGTATGAAAAACTCAAAAAATTCAGATAGGCGATTGCATGAGGGTAGTTGTGGCACTCGCACTGCTAGTGTTTACTATGGTAATATCCTCCCAGGTGTACTCCCAGGAGGAGTACACAAAGATAGAGGGCCTTGACCCGCTGGTCAGGAACTTCGGCGGCATGGGCCACAGCGGGAGCAAGTGCATATACTGCCACGCCTTCCTGATGCCCGACAGGGAGTACGAGGAGAAGTTCCTGCAGGCGGGCTGCAGGTGCCATCAGAGTGATGTGGCCAATGGCTATGATGTGCGGATGAACGACATCCGCGAGAAGCACTCCTCCAACCACTGCAAGCTCTGCCATGCGGGCACCAAGAATGTGACCTACCAGCTCTACCATCAGAAGGTGCACAGGGCGGTGCCCTGCGTAAAGTGCCACAAAATTCAAAATGTGACCGACTTCAGCGTAACCAAGCCCAAGAGCATGGAGTGCAAGACCTGCCACAGGTACGACATCCACTACACCCACTCCAATGTCCTGGGAAATGTGTGCAAGATGTGCCACGGCACCGGCTTCGCATCCCGGTATACGAAGGAGGACCTGGAGAGGCTCAACCTGGAGGAAGAGGTGATCAACAGGACGATTAGAGAGAAGCAGCCGCCTAAAAAGGAGGTGAAAGAGGTTGGATTCATTACCATCTCGAAGATCCTTGCTTTTATCATTGATATTATTTTCTAGCATCATCGCCGCAGGATGCCTGAAGCTGCAGCCAAAGAAGATAAACGGCATTGAGTTCTCAGTCCAGGTTGAAAACAACCGGATAGTTCCGGATTCTGTGGAGGTCAGGCTGACTCCTGTGGACCTCACGGAGTACAGGGTGCCGGGCGTTGACTACCCACCCTTCCTGGCCTTCAGGGGGTACATTGTGCCAAAGGAGAACAGGAGCATAACCCACTCCACCTACTGGGGCCTGGTGCAGTACAGGGGCTCCGGGAGGTACAGGGTGGTGCTCATAACAGAGAACGGCTACAGCCCCAAGAAGGGGGACGAGGTGAGGTACTACATAACCCTGAGGAGCAGGGATGTGAGGTGGTCCTCCTCCTTCGTTAGCGGTTCGCGGGTGCTGGAGTGATTCCATGAGAGCCGATGTGGTGTTCGCCGCAGCAGTTATGTTCCTGCTCACCCTCCCGGTGGTCTTCTCCGCCGGCGAAGCCGTGATAGTCTCCGAGGTCGAGGGGCTGGGCGAGTACACTGAGGTGGAGAACCCCGTTTACATGCCCGGGGAGACGGTGAAGCTCTACATTGAGGCGGAGGACGTAAACCACGCGGGCTTTGTTGCTGTGAACTTCTACATTGTGATCTACAACAGCCGGTTTGAGATAAAGGATGTGCTCCCCTACACCGTAAGGTACAGGCGCTACCTGAGGGATGTGTACATAACCCCCGAGTTCAAAATTCCGGAGCACTGGGAGGAGGGAAAGTACTACATAAAAATCCACGCCTTCGATGTGGCCGATGAGGATAAAGTCAGGAGGATGTACGCGCGGGCTCTGGACTGGTTCAATCCCGACTACGGTGCTGCCAAGTCCTTTACCGACCAGCCGGAGGGCGTCAACGTCGGGGGCTACTCCGGGTATCTGAAGAGCGAGAGCTCCGCCAGGGCAATTCTGACCAGGACGCTTAGCTTCACAGTGGTCAAGAGGAAGCAGGTGGTGGAGGAGGGGGCGCCGGAGAGGGAGATAGAGTACTACCCGGTGAACATCACCTACCACCTGGACTCCCAGCGGCTGAGCGCCCCGAAGTTTATCTCCCAGAAGCCCTTCACCTTCAACTTTACCCTCTCCAGGGGCATCCACGGCGGCGTCGTTGCCCTGGACTACTTCTTCCTGATAACCAACAGGGATAATGAGCCCATCTACTACTCCATGTCCCGGGAGAGGTACATAAAGTACCCGGGCAACTCCATCTCCCACACCTTCTCCTACCAGCTGCCCGAGGGAGAGTACTACCTGCTGGTGAAGATCTACGACAGGGCCAATCCAGAGCCCCTCCGGAGCTTCATCCGCAGCCTCAGCGGCTATGCCGAGGAGTACGACATCAGGAAGATTGACGCCTACCGGCGCATAAAGGAGGGCAGGGATGTGGACGATGTGCCCTACTCCACCCTGGGGATCCTGAAGCCCTCAACAGAAGAGAACCTGGTTTACTTTGCCAAGATACCCTTCGAGGTGGTGACTGAGCTCAGGAAGGAGCGCCTCACAGTTCCGGTCATAAGGTACCTCTCCCTGGAGCCCAGCGAATTCATTATAAACATCTCACAGCCCTTCTCCGTGAAGGTCAGGTTCAAGAACATTGGCAAGGAGGGCACCGTGGACATACTCATGGACATAAGGGGCGAGAGGCGGGGCTATCGCCTGAGGCAGACGGTGTTCGCGGAGCCGGGTGTGGAGAAGACGGTGGTCTTCAACGTCACCCTGCCGCTTACCGAGGGTCCGTGGAAGATATCAATTGTGAACTCCACCCTAAGCGAGGTGGTGCTGGTCCAGAGGCCTGAGGTGATTGAAAAGTTCGAGGCAAACCTGACGGAAGAGGAGGAGCTCTTTGCCCCGGTGGAGGTGGAGAAGCCGAAGACTCCCCTGGTAATAATCCTGCTTCTGGTGGTCGCCCTGGTGGCCCTGATGCTCATCCTCAGGAGGAGGTACGGCGGCGAGGTGCCCCAGGAGTTCGCCCTGCCCATAAAGATAACCCTTCTGCTCCAGCTCGCCCTGCTGGCGCTCTACCTCCTGTACATGTATAAATAAAATTTAATGTTATTGTTAAAATTTTGAAATAAGGTGAAATGCGGGCCTGCTCTGCGCTTTTGCTGATTCTCCTCCTGGTCGGGGTGGTTAGGGCGGATGTGATACAGGTTACCAGCTCCTCCGGGTGCGTCGCCGCCAACGCCACCTTCTCTGACCCCGGGGAGGCTGTTTTAAACTCCGGCGCCAACGATACCATCATCCTCTGCCCGGGTGTCTATGAGCTGTCCTCCCTCACCATCGACAAGCCCCTGAAGATAGCCGGCCACCTGCGCGGCACCGCGGTGCTGAACCTCTCCACCCCCGGCTACAGCAACCGGATCAGCATTCTTGCCGACGGCGTCGAGCTCAGGAACCTGACAGTTGTCTCGGGCGGGGTGAATGTGTACGCCCTCTACATAAGGGGCAGAAACATAACCGTTGAGGATGTGGCGGTGGAGGATGGCTTCTGGTACGGCTTCTACATAGTCTCCTCCCGAAATGTGGTGCTCAAGAGGGTGAGGGTTCGCAACATGGCTGAGGCAGCCCTCGAGGTGCGCGACACCACCGGGCTGATTCTGGAGGACTCCACCCTGGTGAGGGAGAGCAGCACCTCCAGCCAGTACACCGGCAGGTACGTGGCGCTTTACAATGTCTCCGGCTCCACCATAAGGAACAACAGCATCTTCGGCGTCGTGAGGGACAGGAGTGACGGCTACGACTCGGGTTTTGCCATATACCTGAACTCCTCCTCGGGGAACACAGTGGCAGGCAACTTCGTGCGTAGGGTGTCCTACTGCATATTTTTTGACGACCCCTCCTCCGGCAACATCTTTTACAACAACTACTTTGAGTGCGGCACACCTCCCTGCCGGGACAACCTGGGCGGTGTGAACCACTACAACACCAGCAGGAGAGCGGGCCTCAACATCGTGGGCGGCGGCACCCTGCAGGGCAACTACTGGGGCGGCCTGCTGCCCTACAGCGGTAGCGACCTGGACGGCGATGGCATCGGCGACACCCAGCTTCCCTACAACGCCACGAAGCCCCAGGACGGCGTCACCTACATCCTGGGGGGCGGCGACTGGGGGCCGCTGATAAAGCAGCGGGAGACCTCGCCGCCGGTGGTGGTGTCTGTGAACCTCCTCCCTGACCAGGAGGTCGCCACCTGCACCGACCTCAACCTGACTGTCACCTCCTACGCCGAGAGGATAGAGGCGTGCACCCTCGAGCTGGATGGCAGGCAGCTGCCGATGAACGTCTCCGGCGGGAGCTACATATACTACTGCAGCTACCGCCTCTGCCCTGCCGACTTCTCCGGGGGCTACCTCCCCTACAGGGTGACGGTCAGGGACTCGGCAAACAACACGGCGGATTCAGGCTACAGGGGCCTGCTTGTAAACGCCTCTCCGGCGCTCATTCTAATACACTCCCCGCGGGATGGTGCCGCCTACAACGTGAGCACCCTGCCCCTGGAGGTGGGAGCCAGCGACGGAGTTTCCCAGTGGACTTACTCCCTGGATGGCGGGGCGAACACCAGCTTCACCCCCAACACCACCATCACCGCCGGGGAGGGCTCCCACCTGCTGGAGGTGTATGCGAGGGACTCCGCGGGTTACCTCATATACCGGAACTCCAGCTTCACCGTTGACCTGACGCCACCCTCCATAAGCCTCACCTCCCCACTGAACGGCTCCATCTACACCACCCGGAATGTCACCCTCAACGGCACCTCGACGGAGGAGGTCAGCTGGAGCTATGTGCTGAACGGGAGGTCGGGCTACCCCTCGGGATTGCCCGCCAGCCTGAGCGCCGATGAGGGGGCGAACCGCCTGCTCGTCAGGGCTGTTGACAGGGCCGGGAATGCCGCCGTCGCAGAGGTCAGCTTTACGGTGGACACATCTCCGCCCACCGCAGCCTCCTCCGCCGGCAGCAGCGTCAGGGTGGACGTCAACTCCTCCTACAACCTCTCCTGGAGGCTTTACGACAACCTCGCCGGCGGCTACTACAGGCTGCTGCTCAACGGCAGCCCGCTGGTGGACTGGCGCCCCTGGAGCAACGCCACCGCCGTGGAGGCTGCCGTGGACACCTCACGGCTGGTGGAGTACGTCTACACCCTTGAGTTCAACGACTCCGCAGGCTGGCTGGCGGTGAGCCGCGTTGTGGTGGATGTCATCGACCCCAGCCCCCCGGTGATAAACATCACCTCCCCTGCTGACGGTGCCCTTTACAGCACAGCTCAACTTCTCATCAACGCCACCGCAGACAGGGCGGTTCACACCTGGCTGTGGAGCCTCAACGGGAGCCAGAATCAGAGCTTCACCCCGCCGGCCGTGGTAAACCTGACCTCCGACGGCACGTATGTGCTGGACATCTGGGCGAACTCCACCTCTGGGGCGATGGGACACGCGTCGGTGTCCTTCAGCGTGGACACCACCCCGCCGGCGGTGGTTATAGCATCTCCGGCGAATGCCACCTACGCGGACACAAGAGTCCCCCTGCGGGTGAGCGCCGGGGAGCGGGTATTAAACTGGAGCTACCGGCTGAATGGCGGTCCGGAGGTGGGCTTCACGCCAAACACCACGATTGCCGCGGCGGCGGGACAGAACCACCTGGTGGTGTACGCGCTGGACAGCGCCGGCAACAGGGGCAGTGCGTCGGTCTACTTTACCGTCTCACCCCCCTCCCCGTCCCCCGGTGGCGGCGGAGGCGGGGGGGCGAAGCAGAGCACCAGGAGGCTGCAGCTCGTCCTGAAGGATGCGGAGGCCGGCGGGTATACCAGGCTTGAGGTGGAGAGGTGGAACATATCGGAGGTGCTGGTGAAGCCACGCCACACCGTATATTACGGGGAGCTGGTGCTGGAGCTTCTGGAAGCCCCTCCGGAGGCTGAGCTTGAGGGGGAGGTGTACCTGAGCTTCAGGCTTGTGACCCGGCCGGGCATGCTGGAGGAAGCCAGGATACGCTTCGGCGTTGACGAGGTCTGGCTCAGGCGTCTGAACCTGTCCCCGGAGGACGTGGGAGCGCTTTACCTTACGTCAGAGGGCTGGAAGGAGGTAGCTGTCAGGAGGGCGGGTGTGCTCAACGGGACCCTGCTGTACGAGCTTGTGCTTCACGAGCCCGGGCGGTATGCTGTGGTTGCCTCGCCGCCCATTGCTGGAGCCGACCGCCTCGTGGATGAGGAGAAGCCCGAGTGGAGGTTCATCCCTCCCGGCACCGGAGCCGCGGGCGGTGGAGCGGGGGAGGTGAAGGAGGAGCCCGGGGTTTCAGCTCCTTCGCCCCCATCACCCGCGCCGGAGAACGGCAGGTCTGCGGGGTCCCCGCAGGAGGAGAGGGGTGGAATATGCGGTCCCACCCTTCTGCTTCTAGTCTCCCTTGTCCCGCTGCTCGGCGCCAGGCTTCTGCGTCAGCCTCAGCCTGCCGAGTAGCGCTCTGAGGAAGCTCCTGCTGCCCCTCCCGTTGGTGGCATACACCTTCTCAGCGCCCGAGCTGAATACGGTGCCCAGGCAGCTCTCACAGAAGAGCAGCGACTTTCTGTCTATCTCATCCACGGTGCTGGAGAACTTCATGTTGCACTCGCTGTTCTCGCAGTGCACCATGCCCAGGGTGTGCCCCAGCTCATGCAGCGCCTCCTTGAGCAGCCTCTCCAGGAACAGCTCCCTCTCCCATTCCCGGCCGTGCCGGGCATCCCGGAGTCGGAAGGGGGATATAACCGCCCACCTGCCCCCCAGCGCCGCAAGGCCGAAGATGTAGTCAACCCCCGCGACGGTGATGTCCCTGTCTATCACGGCGAGCACCCTCTCCGCCGCGGTGGGGCGTGAGGCCAGGGTGTCCAGGAGGTGGTCTGCCAGCACCTGCCCCCTGGAGTTGAAGCGGAGGGGCACCTCCACCGGAGGCGAAACCACAACCTCACCGAAGAACTCGGCCAGCCTGTCCCTGAGGTACCGCAGCCACTCGTCCTCAACGCAGCCAATGGGTAGTATCTCGAGCACCGTCACAGATATACTCTATCTGCTTCACGATTTAAAAATTTTTTTATATAAGCTTGGAAAATATTTATCCATGAGACACCTCCCCCTGCTCCTGCTGCTGCTCCTATCCCTTCCGGCGGCATTTCCGGCGACGGTGTGTCCCACGGGGTGCGACTACTCCTCCCTCCAGGAGGCGGTTTCCTCTGCCGCGGAGGGGGAGGTTATACTGGTGAAGGGGGGCAGCTATTCTGTCAATCTGGTGATAAACAGGAGCCTGACGGTGGTGGGCGAGGGCGGTGTGCTCCTCACGCCGGGAGATAGCAGGCTACCTGTGGTGTACGTGGTGTCCTCCGCCAACGTCACCCTCAGGGGGCTGGGCATCGACGGCGCAGGACAGAGCTGCGTGGAGGTGGAGCTGTCACGCGGCGTGAGGCTTGAGGAGCTTGAGCTGAGGTCCTGCCTCTACGGGCTGAGGGTATCCGACTCCTCGAGGCTCGAGGCGGGGGCGCTTACGGTGGAGGGCGCCTCCTTTGGCGTTGAGGTTCAGAACACCACGGGGGTGAGGCTCGAGGGGCTCACCCTCAGGTCCCCGACTGTGGCGGGGGTAATCCTCTCCGGTAGCAGCGGCTGCTACCTGGGGAAGAGCAGCATACTCCCTGCTGGAGCTGCCGGCGGTCTCTATCTTCAGAATTCGGACAGCTGCACCATCTCCGAGGTGCTGGTGAGCGGCGGCGGCACGGCGGTTTCGCTTGACGGCTCCTCCGGGAACACCCTGAGGGGCATCAGGATAGCAGACTCCTCCACCGGCTTTGAGCTTTCAGGCTCCAGGGACAACACCATAACGGGCAGCTCTGTTTCGAGTGCCGGCGTCGCCGTGTACCTCAAAAACTCCCGGGGGAACCTGCTCTACGGGAACGACTTCACCTCCGGTGGTCCCCAGGCGGTGGTGGACGATAACCCGAACCTGTGGAACAGCAGCACCGGCAACTACTGGCGGGACTACGGGGGCAGGGACGCGGATGGCGATGGCTTTGGGGATGTGCCCTACGTTATAAACTCCCTGAATGTGGACCACCTGCCTGTGGTGAGGCCCTTCTTCGCCTTAGCCACCTCCTCGCCGCCCCCGCCTGCGGGGGGAGGCGCCGGGAAGAGGAGGGACCCCCTGGCTGCGGGCGAGTTTTTCAGGCTGGATGAGGAGCTTCTACTCAGCATACTGGACTACTTCGACGTCAGGGGTAGGGTGTACTCGGTATCCCCGGCTGCGGGCGCCGCCCTCCTCGCCATCAGAGACAGGAGTCTGTTTCCTGTGACGGGCGCCGGGGAGGTGGACTCCAGGCTGGGCGCTCCCGCGGAGTGGTCGGGCGGGGACTACAGCCTGGTTGTGGAGGAGGTGGGCAGCTCCTTCACCTTCTCGGAGGACGTGGTGGTGGCGCGGGGGGACATAGGCGCTGATGCGGTATCTGCGATAGCCTACGCCAGGGCGAGGAGGATACCCCTGCTCCTGGTGGAGCCCGGGCGCACCCCGGCCGAGGTGAGGGGGCTGATTGAGCGGCTGGGCGTCCGGAGGGTGGTGATAGTGGGCGGACCACGGGCGGTTTCCCCGGCTGTGGAGCGGGAGCTCGCCTCCCTGGCTGAGGTTGTCCGCATATACGGCGAAACCCGGGTGGAGACCTCCATCAGAATGGCGCAGGCGCTGGAAGGTGTCCGCGGCACCCCGAGGCTGCTGCTGGTGCAGGACGGCTGGCGCACTTCTCCCGGGGCTGCGATACTCTCCGCCCTGTATGAGGCTCCAGTGCTCTACGTGAGGGGCGACGAGCTCCCACCCTCTCTCGAGGAGTACCTAAAGGAGCTCTCGGGCAGGGGTGTGGCGGTGGTTTTTGCGGGGGTTTCCCCACCGGTGGAGTCGGCGGTGAGGGAGATACTCAAAGGTCAGAGAAGCCCCACTCCCTGAGGTGGACGTGCTCCTCACCGCTCCTGAGCCTCTCTATCCTCTCCTCCGTCAGGGCGATGTACCTCCTCAGGTCCTCCTCCAGCCTTGCCACCCTCTCCAGGTCTATCCTGGAGCCCAGGTCGCCACCGCCTCCCAGCGAGTCCCTGAAGCGTCTGTACTTCTCCAGGCTCTTCTCCATTATTCCGCGCAGGCTGAAGCCACCCAGGAGGATGAGCACATCCACTGTGCTCCTTCCGGGCTCTGCGACCAGGCTGGTGTACCTGAGCACTCCCTCCCCTGCCAGGTGCCGGGATGCCCACTCCCTGGCCACGTCCTCCAGGTCCTCCTGGGTAATCTCGCCGCCTGTCACCCTCTCCTCGGGTGCCGCAACCACGATGTAGGCCATCGTGCCGGTTCCCCTCTCCACAGGCGCCATGGCGTTGCCGGAGGCGCTCTCCAGCATCGCCTCCAGGCTCAGCACCTCAGGGTCGTTCCCCAGGCTGAGGCAGGGGGTGAAGTGCACAGTGCCGATGTTGCTGGGCAGCTGGTAGTAGTCGGCAATGTCTATAGTGGCCCTGGACCACCGGCTGCTGGGCGCAATGAGCAGGTGTATTGTCCTTATAATCTCCTGGTTTATCCTGTGGTATCGCTCCGCCCTCTGCCCCCTCCTGATGCCCAGCACCCTCTCCACCTGGGAGTTGTCCACCAGTATCACCAGGGCGGCGTTCTGCTCACCCTCGTAGCGCAGGAGCCTCGCAAGGCCGCAGATGGCGTTGAAGTGCCTCTGGGGCCCCTCGAAGTCGTAGGGGAGGATTCCCAGCGCCAGGAAGTTGTTGACCCTCTCCAGCCCCTGTCCCGGGTTCCTCCTCACCCTGTGGATGATGTAGGGCAGCGAGCCGTTCCCCGTGCCTCCGCCCAGGGTGGTGATCCCCAGAAGCACATCGCTGCTCCTGAGCCTGAGGTCAGCGATGTACCTCCTGATGCTGTCGTAGTCGTCCATCGCCTCCCTCTCACCCAGCACCCAGTTGTTCCCCGCCCCGCTCGGAGCCCTTCCGAAGATGCAGACGCGCCTCCTCCTTATCCTCTCGAACTCCTTCCTGAGCTCCGGCTCTGAGGCAAATATCTGCTCCAGGGGCGCCTCCGGCCTCAGGTCTGCCGGCGTAGTGTTCAGCAGCAGCACCCTGTCCTCAATTGCGGGGTTCCTGTACTTTGCGTAGTAGAGGAAGGCTATCCTGTTGGCGCCCTGCCCGCTTGCGATTATTCCCCACCGCGTTAGCATTTTCTTCAACCCTTCAGCCTGAGCACCTTGCCCTCCAGCACCGCCTCCGGATGGGACTCGCTGTACAGCCTCAGGAACTCCTCGGCGTAGCGCACCCCGAGTTCGCCCGCCGAGACCCTGCCCGCCTCCGCCAGCTTCCGGGATATAATCCTCTCCACCGCGGGGTAGTTCCTGGCTATCTTGACCTCCCTGTACCTCCTGGAGAAGTCTGCGGCTAGGGCGGTGAGCACCTCCAGTGCGCTGCCCGCAAACTCCCTGAACTCCCTCCGGGGGTCCAGCTCCGAGATTCTACCCCCGGCGCCCGTCCCCTCCACCGCCCTTCCGAGCTTTCTGAGTTCCTCGTCCAGCACTGAGATCTCCCTTGCCATCGCCCTGGCGAGCTCCAGGGTGAGCCTCTTCGCCTCCTGGCGGATGCTCCTGAACTCAGCCAGCTGGCCCGGGTCTGTGTAGCTCTTGGCACGCTCCCTGAGCTCGCGGAGCACCTGCCGTTCCCTCTCAAAGCCCCGGCTCAGCTCCAGCATCCTGTCCAGGTAGGCCAGCACCTCCTCTCTGGCCTCAAGGAAGGGGCGCGTCAGGTAGCTGGAGACCTCACTCCTGACCCTGAGTAGCCTGTAAACGCTCTCAACCTTCTCCCTCTCCCGCTTTACCCGCTCCAGCTCCTCCCTGAGGTGGGAGACGTCTGCCACCCCCTCGGCTGTGGTGAGCAGGAACTCGGCCTCCCGAATGCACCTCTCCACCAGCCTCCCGTACTGCTCCTCACCGCGCCTCCGCTTCTCCAGCAGGTCCTGGAGGCTGGCGGCAGGCATGGATGCAACCCTCCTAAGCTCCTCGTACTCCTCCCTGACGGAGAAGCCGCCCTCCACCAGCATCTGGGCGGCATCCAGCAGCTCCTGCATGCGCCCAGCCACGGCCTCACCGTAGCTCGCCACCACCAGCGACTCCAGGCTGCGCAGCTGCTGCTCCACCTTCCTGCTCTCCAGCTCTATGGCGGTCAGGGTCACCCTGTCGATTTTCCCCTCGTTTATCTGGAACTCCCCCGTAAAGAATCCCCTGGATATCAGCCCCCGCTTTATCCCGGCCAGGTCCTCCATAAAGGGCTCCACGTCCACCATCTCCGACGCTGCCCTGAGGTTCCTCTCCAGCACCTCCACCGCGTCCTTAATCTTGTTCAGAATTTCAATCTTCAGCAGGACCACAGTTCTGTCGGTTTTGCTCTTCCACCAGGTGTAGACCAGGCTTGCCAGGAGAACGCTTAGGATCACGCCCACGGCGAGGTAGGACACAAAGCTTATCCCGAAGGTGAGGAGCAGGGCGACCCCCACCCCCAGGGTGAGGAGCACCACGAGTGCGGTCACCGCGTACTCATTCATGCTTCCGCCTCACTCTCCAGAAAGTCCTTCTCGTACTCCTCCAGCACCCTCAGCGAGATGTCCTTGTACTGGCTCGCCAGCTGGCTCAGGGTTCTGAGCCTCGATATCTGGTTGGGACGGTAGGTGAGCAGCACCGTGGCTGTTGCCAGGTTGCGCTTCGTCAGAGCCACGCCGAAGTGGGTCTCCCCCAGGCGGGAGTGCTCCTCCATGACCTGCTTCGCCATGCTGGTGTTTATCCTCCCGCGCTTTGTCAGGTAAACCGGAGGTATGCGGAGCAGCACTAGGTTCTTCTCAGCGTGCTCAGGCCTGAGCTCCGCCACAGTCAGCTTCATGAAGCTCCTGTACAGCAGGGAGATCACATCTATCTCCCGGTGCCCCCCGAAGGGGAATATGTAGTGCAGGAAGTTCCTTGTCCTCTCGGAGGCCCTCCCCAGGGCGGCGAATCCGTGGCGGGTGCGCTTTCCGAAGGAGAAGCTGGTTGCCGCGATCATGTCCTTGAGGTCGATCACCGGTGCATAGCCCTCATACCTGGAGGGGTCCACCCTCTCTATGGCGGTGCCTATAAGTATGTCCCTTATGCTCCTCGCCACATACTCGTTGTACCTCTGGAAGAGGCTCTCGGCGCTCTCCGCGTGGGCAAGCTTCTGGTTGTCCACCAGGATTACGGAGTCCACATTCTCTATGAGCAGGTTGAGGCTCTCCACGGAATTTTTTGCTGTCAGCCCCCCCTCGTGGGTTGCCGGAAGAACCACAACGGCTATCACGGGAACTCCCATCTCCTTGAGCACCCCTGCCACCACGGGTCCGGCACCGCTTCCCGTCCCGCCTCCCAGGGCGAAGGCGACAAATGCCACGGGCACACCCACGCCGCTGTCCCCCTCCCCCACCCTGGTTCTCTCCACAATCACCTCCTTCAGGTTCTCCCTGAAGCGCAGGGCGTCCTCCTCGGCCCTGGCGCGGTTCTTCCCGTAGCCGCCGCTGACGAAGTGCTCAAAGCCGTGCATTGTTCCGGGTATGAACCCCCTGTCCCGGGACATCCCCACCCAGTGCTCCCTCCCGAGGTTCTTGAGCGTCTGAAGGTCCAGGGTGGCTGAGTTGATTGCTATTGGCACCGCTATCTTGAACATCACCTCGTCGTAAAAAGCAGCATCAATTATGGCGCCGCCGCACTGTCCAACACCGATAAACACGTAGGGCATTCTTCCACCGGACCTCGGAGACCAGCTTTTATATTTAATTACCAAGGTCAATATAAAACATTACTGCATGGGCAGGCCGGTGCTCCTCCTCGTTTTTATCCTCCTCCTGCCGGCGGTGGCGGCGCAGGACTGCGGCAGTGTGCTCACTGAGCTGAGGGGCTTCACCTCCCCCCTTCTCTCCTCACAGCCGGAGTTCGCCCAGGTGAAGCAGGATGTGCTCCTCCTCCTGTACTCCCGGGAGCGCGGGGCATGCGGCCCGGATATGGCAGGCTTCGCCTCGCTGACGCTTGAGTACCTGCGGGAGGCCCACGAGGCGTACCTGCTCATGAGCTCCGGGGTGCTCAGCGAGCGCAGGAGCGGCGTGGAGAGGCTGGTGGAGGCGGCGAACCTGCTGGCTGAGATGGAGTCCTACGCATCGACGCTTGGTCCTGTGGCGGAGGATGCGGTGTTCGCCGCCAGGGAGGGCAGGCGGGGGCTGCTGCTTGCCCAGGGCATGAGCTCCGAGAGGATGGCGGAGGAGTCCCCGGGCACCCGGGAGAAGCTGGAGCACCTTGAGCTGGCGATAATGAGCTATGAGGCGGCGGACGCCCTCCAGGCGAAGAGCCTTGAGGTCAGGAGGCAGAACCTGGAGGAGAGGTACACCGCCGACATGGCAGAGGCGGCGCGGCACCTGGAGGAGGCGTCCATCAGGCTCCGCAGGGCGGTTGAGCTCCGCGACGCCTTTCCCGGCTTCATAGACGCCTACGCCCTTGCCAGGGAGGCGAGGCTGGAGCTCCTCAGGGCTGGAGAGCTGTACTCTCTCCACAGGGAAGAGGAGATGCTCAGGCAGGTGGAGAGCAGCCTGTCCACAGCCCAGGAAATCTACACCACCTCCCGCCGCAGAATACTCCTGCTCTTTGCCCTTGTGGCGGCTGTTCTCACCTCCCTCTCAGTCTACATACAGAGCAGGATCCGGAGCTGGGAGCGGGACAACCACGAGTGCAGCCTGGGAAATGAGCTGGTGGGTGTGTGAGATGCGCTGCCTCCTCCTTCCACTGCTGGTTCTCCTCCTCCTGCCTGCCGCTGCGGCGCAGGTTGAGGCGAAGTTCAGCTACACCGATGTGGACTTCTACTTCAATGCACCCAGGGACGAGGTCAGCCACTTTGAGGTCAACCTCACCCTGAGGCTGTACAACTCCGACAACGAGAGCGCCGCCATCGTTTCCGACCTGAAGGCGGAACTCAGGGGGGAGGCCGCCCAGCGGGGTGTCCAGGTGCTTCTGGAGAAGAGCTACGTGAGGGTGGAGCCGGAGAGCGTCTCCTACGTGAGGGTCACCTTCAGGGCACCCTCCTCCCTGGCGCAGGGGAGCTATGATGCGGAGCTCAGCGTCAGGGGCAACTACACCTACGTAACCAAGGGCGGCGCCTACCTGCTGGTGCACCAGTTCTACATAACGGTGAATGTGGAGCATCCGCCGCCAACCCTGGAGGCCAGCTGGGACATGGCCAGGTGGGGCCAGCTGAAGGCGGGGCAGAGCTTTGAGCGGAGGCTGACTGTGCGGGAGGTCTTCGGCTATGCGGATGCGGAGAATGTTACTGTGTACCTCTCCAAGACGGGTCCGGTGGAGCTGAACTACTCGCCCCACCTCGGGGACATCCCCGCCGGCGGCTCCAGGCACATGAGCGTTGAGGTGATGGTGCCCTTGAGGAACCTGGAGCCCGGGGACTACCGGGTGACACCGCGGATTGTCAGTGACGCGGGGGTTGATGTTGCGGAAGCGGAGGGGGCGAACTACACAATTCCGGAGCCCAGCATGACCCTTTCCACCACCGTTGTGGACTTCGGCAAGCTCACCTTCGAGGCAGGGAGGGATTCCGCAACCCGGAGCGTGGTTGTCTCGGAGGCGGGGGGCTACACCCCCATAGAGGGCCTGGAGGTAAGGCTGGAAGAAGGTGAGGAGGGCTGGATATCCACCGCCGGTGTGGACTACATTCCCCCGGGGGGCAGCGTCTCCCTGAACCTCTCGCTGCTTCTCCCGCCGGATGCGAGCCTGGGGAAGAAGAGCTGGGTGTTCCTGCTCACCACCAGGTACGCGGGGAGTGCGCGGCTGACGGCGAGAGCCACTGTGTACTTCCCGGGGCTGGAGGAGGCGGAGCGGCGGCTCGCGGAGCTGAAGGACCCCAGATACGCCGGCGCCATCGACAACCTGAAGAACCTGATAGCCGCGTCCAAGGAGGTCACGGAGCTCAGGGAGATTGCCATGGTAATGGCTGTTTACAGCGGCGTTGTGTCCTTTGTGGACAGCTTCTCCTCCCCAGAGAACAGGACGCTGGAGGAGAGGGTTGAGATGCTGCTCCTCACCAGGAGCAGCCTGAGCAGGGCGAAGGCGGGTGCGCTTTCCCTCCGGGACGAGAGCCTCAGGAGCTATGCAATTCCCGCCGTGGAGACTCTGGAGGAGGCCTGGAGGGGCGAGGCCCTTGCGGTTGCAGAGGCCATCCAGGAGCGCCTGAGGAGCGGCGCCGACTACCGGAGCGCCGCCCTGGACTACGGCAGGCTCAGGACCCTCTACGCCCTGCTGGGTGAGGAGGAGCGCTCCCGCGCCTACGCCTCCCGCCAGGAGGAGATGGAGGCAGCCTACTACGGGGCGCTCAGTGAGGCGGCACGGCTCCTGAGGGAGTCGGAGGATGAGTTCTCGGCGGCGCGGGCGCTGACCCTGAACCTCAGGGAGGCCTCCTTTGTGCTCAGCCCCTTCCGCTATGAGCGCGTGGTCGCCCACTACAGGAACGCCATATCCCTGGCGGAGAGGGCGGCAGCGCTGCTCAGGAGCGCGGGTGAGGCGGAGGAGGCGGAGCTTGCGGAGAGGCGGGCGGCTGAGCTGAGCAGGACGCTGCGCGACCTGGAGAGGGCCTTCGCCCTCTACCTGGCGCTTCTCACGGCCTTCTTCCTGTGGTTTGTGGCGAGGGTGACCCTGGGCCTTATTCGCTGGGTCAGGGACTCTGAGGTCCTCTCGGAGGGGGATGTGGTGCTGGGCGGCGAGACCTGAGGCGGGGGCTAGAGGTGGCTCCCCCGCAGCCTCATCAGGACCTCCTCGCTCTTCAGCATGTGCTCCAGGCACAGCAGCAGGTAGCTGGCGAAGCCCAGGAGCGCCTCCTTTTGCTCTGGTGAGGCGCTCTCCGCCCTCTCCAGAAGCTTTTTTGACACCCGCCACAGGGATGCGGGCGGGTGGATGGAAAGCTCTCCGAGCAGCGAGGTGAGCCTTTCGTCCGCCTCCTGAAGCCGCCTCTCCACCTGCGCGCTGTCCACCTCTCCGCCTGTGGAGAAGGGCGGGGGCTCACACCCCTCGGCGCTGCGCATTCTTGAGGAGGCGGAGACCGCCAGATTCTTCCAGTCCTGCATCGCCTCGATGAGTAGCTCTACCGCATACCCGGCCGCCTCCACGGCGCCCATTCCCCGGAGCAGGGCCATCTCCTCCGCTCCCCTGAGAACCTCCTCCGCGGCTCTCCGGAAGAACACGGGCAGGCACGGGTCGTCTACAGAGATGCGCTCGCAGCTCTCGGCAACACTCCGCCTCAGCTCCCCGAGCGTGGCCCTCACCTCCGGCGGGAGCTCACCCGCAGGCCTGAGCTCCACTTGAACCTCCCCTTCTCCCGGCGGAACCTCCACCTCGCGGGGGGCGAAGCCCTCCTTCTCCACCCTCAGCAGAGACGGCGCCTCCCCCGCGGGGAGCTCTGCCCTGCCGGAGGCGTCCGTGGTGCTGCCCGCATCGCCCATCCTCACCGCTGCCCCGCTGATTGGCCCGCCGCCTGGCCCTGTAACCCTTACCCTGAGCCTTCTCTCGGCAGCCTCCACCCCGGCGCCTGCCTCCTGCCTCCTTCGCCTGAGGAGCAGGGCTCCGCCACCTAGCAGCAGAAGGGCAGCCAGCGCGTATATGAGCCGGGCATCAGCCGCGGGCGCTGAGGTGGAAGCCTTCCCGGTGGGTACCCTCAGAATTCTCCCACCGGACAGCACAAGGGCAGCGCTTCCATCAGGCGCCAGGGATATGTCCACCACCCTCGCTAGTGGGCGGAGCGTCCACACCGGCTCGCCCTCCCGGGTCATCAGGTCCACCCTCCCGGGCGAGGCGAGGAGCAGGTACCCTCCCCCCGCGTCCATTACGGTGGCGTTGTGGTCGAGGGGCAGGGTGCGCACCACTCTGCCGCCGGAGAGCATCACCACCTCATCCCCCAGCAGCAGGTACAGGACATCTCCCCCTGCTTCGAGGTCCAGGATGCTTGTGTTGAGATTCACCCTCCAGAGTGGGGCGCCCTCGCCGGAGAGCATCACCACCCTGCCACCGGCAGCAGCGGCGATTCCCTCCCCCGAAACCTCCAGCAGCTCGGGGGTGAACTCGGGCACCTTCCTCCACAGCAGTGCTCCGGCGGTGTTGTACAGGTGCAGCTCGCTCCCGGCGAAGAGGGCTATCCTTTCCCTGGAGGCGGCGAGCAGCACCACCTCCCCACCGGTTGAGGCGTTCCACTGCCTGGCTACCCCGGCGTAGTGGACGATTTTATCCCCCTCTGCGACCACAAACCCCCCATCGTAGGCGGATACCAGCGGTGCAGGGGAGGTGGCCACCCTGCCCAGCAGCTCTCCGGAGCTGCCCAAGAGGTAGAGCTCGCCCCTGCCCACCGCCACCATGCCCCCGGAGGTCGCCACCACCCGGGTGATGTTGCCCGGCGGTAGTATCCAGCTTCCCGGGGGTGCGGTGGAGGGCTTCACCAGGGTGATTACCCTGCTGGCTGAGGCGGTTCTGTTGCCAAGGCTTATGTTCACCACCAGCGGGTACCTGCCAGGTGGCAGTCCGGAGGTGTCCCAGCGGTAGGGCAGGGTGCTGCTCTTCAGGCTTCCGTTGATGTACACCGCCGGGCTGGCTCCCGGTGTGTGGAGGGCGTCCACCACCAGCACATCTCCCTCAGAGAGGACCTCCTCGAGGGGGGAGGTTATCTCCACATACAGGGCCGGGGAGGTGTTCAGCACCACCACCTCCCCGTGGGCATAGGCGGTGGCGCACCCGTCTTTAAATGTGAATCTCACCGTCAGGGCGTAGCTTCCGGGGCTGGGAGGGGCAAAGAAGCCGAAGGAGGAGGCCACCTCCTGCCCGGGAATCGCGCTGCCGGAGTACAGCCGTGCCAGCGGCTGCTCGCTCCAGTTTCCCAGGAGCTCCGCCTCCACCCGCGTGGCGGCGGCCTCTCCGAAGACCCAGCCTATCCTCCCCTCAATCCTCTGCAGCGGTGCCGCGGCGATGCTCCCCTGCTGCCCCCCAGCCTCAGGGTTCAGGTCGAAGACGGTTAGGCTCATGAGCTCCGTGCTGCTCCCCGGGCTGAGGTGGTACACATCCCCCCTGCATGAGGCGTGCAGCGGTGGAAGAAGGAGCAGCAGCATCACAAAGGCTGGTGCCATCCGCATGGAGATAATTTGTTGCGGGTGCAATATGAAGCTTAGCACACCTCACCCTCGGCGAAGCCCTGCCGCAGGTGGGTTATCCTCACCCTCACCTCATCCCCCCTCCGGGCGCCTCTTACGAATACCCTTGTCCCCTTTATGCGGGCTATTCCGTCTCCCCTCCGACTCTCCCCGGCGATCTTCACCCGGTACACCTCACCCCTCCTGAGCCTGGAGAACCCCCTGCCTATCAGGTACACCTCGGCACTTTCACTGCGGCTCGCTCTGGGCTTGGTGAGCTTAACATAGCCGAAGCACCCCCTAACCCTCTCCACCAGGCTCTGCAGGAGCTCCCCCTGGAAGACCTTCAGAAGCAGATTGCCCCCCGGCACCAGGTGCTCCTCTGCAATCTCCAGTGCGAGTTCGCAGAGCTCAATACTCCTGGCGTGGTCTACGTCCCAGATGCCGCTTATGTCTGGAGACGCGTCGCTTATCAGGGCATCGCACTCGGGTATGAGCTCCCTGAGCCTCTCCCTGACCTCGGTGCTCCTGAAGTCGCCCCTGAGCAGCACCACATTTTCGTATTCCAGGGGCTCCACCGCCTGGAGGTCAACCCCCACCACAAGCCCAGAGTCGCCCACAGCCTCCGCGGCAACCTGGGTCCACCCGCCTGGGGCGCACCCCAGCTCTATCACCCTGTAGCCGGGCCTGAGGATTCCAAAGCGGCGGTTGAGCTGGAGCAGCTTGTACGCCGCCCTGGAGCGGTAGTGCTCCTTCTTCGCCCTCCTGTAGTAGTAGTCCCTCTTTCTCTCCTTCAGCCAGCGCTTTCCCATATTCCCACGCACAACGTTAATCATCGCGGGTATTATTGAAATGGAATGCCTCCTATACCTGGGCTGCATGGTGTACAACCGCTTCCCCGACTATGAGATTGCCGCCAGGGCGGTGCTCGCGAGGCTGGGGATAGAGGCCAGGGACTTCCACGATTTCGCCTGCTGCTCCTCCACCTTCCTTCCCTCTGTCAGTGATGAGTGGCTCTACCTGGCGAGCTACAACCTGGCTCTGGCAGAGAGGAGGGGGATGGACATAGTGTCCCTGTGCGGTACCTGCACGGGAATGCTCAGGAGGGCCCTGCGGGAGCTCCGGGACGGTGAGGTCAGGGACAGGGTGAACTCCAGGCTCGCGGAGGTGGGGCTGGAGGTTGCCGGCAGCGCTGGGGTTGCCCACCTGATTGAGGTGCTGATACAGCACAGGGAGAAGGTGGAGCGGGAGGTGAGCACCCCCCTTAAGCTCAGGGTAGCGCTGCAGCACCCCTGCAACGTCTTTCGTCCCGCAGAGCTTGCCGGGTTTGACGACCCCTGGCGGCCCAGAGCCATGCGCGAGCTTGCTGAACTCACAGGCGCGGAGGTGGTGGACTACCCCCTGGAGTACGAGTGCTGCGGCTCCACACTGCTCCTGACCTCGGAGGAGATGGGGATATCCTCGGGCGCGGACAAGCTCCTCTCGGCGCGGGAGGCGGGCGCTCAGGCGATGGTGGTCTCCTGCGGCAACTGCGCCTACCTCTTTGACAGGCACCTGCAGGAGATAAGGGCAAGGAGGGCGGAGGCGGAGCTGCCCACCCTCTTCCTGCCCCAGCTTCTGGGGCTATCCTTCGGCATCTCCGCCAGGGAGCTTGGCCTGGACATAAGGGGGGTTGAGCTTGGGTGAGTGCACCCGCTGCGGCGCCTGCGTCAGGGTGTGCATCGCCGCCAGGAGGGGCACACCAACGGGTGCGAGTGTTCTGGAGAGGGAGGACCCCTTCACCTGCGCCGGCTGCTGGAAGTGCGTTGAGGCCTGCCCCGAGGGCGTTGACATCTACGCCCTGATGCTGGAGGCCCGCCGCCGGGGACGGCTGCCCGAAAGCTTCAGCTTCGCCCTGAGGAACATCCTGGACACCGGCTACTCCATGCCTGTGCGCGGCGTCAACGCCATAAGGGAGATGTACGGCCTCCCGCCAATAAGGAGGGTCAAGCCCGAGGTCGTCAGGAAGCTCCTGCGGGACGTGAAGCCCGGGTAGCTCAGGGCTCACCGGAGCCCCTCACCAGCTCCATTGCCTCCTCAACCAGCCTCCTGTGGCGCTCCTCAGACTTGATCAGCTCGCCTATGAACCTCTTCAGCTCCTCGTCCTCCAGCTCGTCAAACAGCTCCTGGTACACGTCCCTGGCGTTTTTCTCAATTTCGGCAAGGTTCTGAAGCACACCCAGTACAACTTCCCTAGAACTCATCCTTTGCCTCCATTTTGAGTCTGTTGACAACTCCAACTATCGCCTTCTTGTGCCCCTCTGACTCTCTCCTTATAATCTCGGCGATTTCCAGGATCCTCTGCCTGTGCTCCTCCTCCAGGTCGCTCCTGTTGAGCAGCTTAATCAGGGAGCGGGTTATGAGCTTTACCCCCTCGTCCTCGAGCTCCGCAATATTCTCTAACCTTCTTATCAGCTTCTGCTTCGGAATCATCTTCTCCCCACCGGAATCTACAAGTAAGTATATAAAAGGTTGTTGAACCTTTATATACTTTGCTTTTCATAGCTTAAAATGATGGTTGACACAGAATTTATAAAAATGCTTCTTATCTCTGCTCTTGTGGGCGGTCTTCTCGGCGTGGAGAGGGAGCTGAAGGTTCAGGTTATCGCAGGCACGCGCACCTTCATGCTGGTCTCCATTACAGGCACCCTGAGCGTCTATCTTGCCGCGCAGCTGGGCGTTGAGCTGGTGGTGAGCATCGCGACCCTCGGGGTGGTGCTCCTGGTCCTGCTGCTGGGGGTAATCAAGAACTTCAGGACCTTTGATGTGGGAATAACCACGCCCGTCGCCTTCTTCCTGGCGTACCTCATAGGGGTACTGGTGGGCCTCGGGCTGTACATCGAGGCGGTTACCGCCAGCATCCTGGTCACCAGCATCCTGGTGTTCAAGAAGTACACCACCATCCTCTCAGAGGCGCTGGGACACGAGGAGATGCGCTCCGCCATGGAGTTCGGGTTAATCGCCTTTGTGCTCTACCCCGTGGCGCCCGACTATGCGGTCGACCCCCTGGGAATTCTGAATCCCAGGCACCTCCTGCTGGCGGTGATAGTGGTCTCCACCACAGGCTTTGCCGGCTTTCTTGTGCTCAGGTTCCTGGGCTCGGAGCTCAGCTCCGCGGTGGCCGGAGCCATGGGCGGCCTGGTAAGCCTGCGCGCAACAGTGGGCACCTTCTCCCGGGAGGCCTCCAGGCGGGGAGAGATCGCACGGGACGCCCTGGGTGGAATGCTCCTGTCCTGCTCCTCTGGCGTGCTGCGCAGCCTGCTCCTTGCCGGCCTGCTGAGCGTTGACCTTCTCAGGCAGCTGTGGCTTCCTGCAGGTGTGATGGCTGCCGTCACCGCGGCGGCGGTGCTCCTGCCCGGCAGGAGCGGGACGAAGGGCGCGGTTGAGCTGCCCCTGCGCTCACCCTTTGCGATTCTGCCCAGTCTGCGCTTTGCCCTCCTTTTCTCTGCGGTCGCGGCCGTGGCGGGGTATCCCGGGACGCCCCAGTGGGGCGTCTATATCGCCTCCCTCATCGGCGGCGGCCTGGGGGCGGCTGCGACGGTGGGCGCCCTCGCCTCCCTGGTGGAGCTCGATCTGCTAGAGCCCTCGGCCGCCGCTCCTGCCGCCCTGCTCGCCCTTGTGGGCGGCGGCATGGCAGCCGCCCGCACTGCGCTTCTCGGGAACCGGAGGCTGGGGGTGCAGTACTCAGCTGGGGTGCTCCTGGGCGCCGCCGCCGGCTTCGCCGCCCTGCTGCTGGCGTAGCAACCTTACCATTGTTAAGAATCGCCTCTTCATCGGAGAAATGCGCGAAACTGGTGATGTTGAGGAGCAGGTGAGGCTGAACTGCGAGATAAGCAACGCCAACTTCTGGGGGATATACTCCATCTGTGGCCTCCTGATGCGGCTTCGCAGCCTCTACAGGTTTGAGCACTCCATGAAGCCCTGGGAGAGGATAGACTCCGCAGGGCTGATGGAGTGGATAGGCGCCAAGGAGAGGCTCTGGCAGTCCCTCAGGGGAAGGGAGATTGAGCCGCTGCGCATTGGAGGCAGAGCCATAGACGCCTTCGACGTCGCAGAGGTGGAGAGGCACCTGCCCGCGAAGCTGTGCTACGGCGCAGGCTACGCCACGGCGATGAAGCCCAGCTTCTTCCTGGGCGAGCTGGCGGAGCGCCGCGTGGAGCAGGGATTTGCGGTTTACGTGGTGGAGCGCGAGCGCGTGCGCGACCTGCTTGCTGTGCCGGCGATGCAGCAGGGGAGGAGGATATACCTGCGGATGCAGGTGTTCAGGGAGTACCTCTGGGATAAGGTGGAGGAGCTACGAATGGGAGGCGCAAGCCAGGCGCTGAGGGAGGCCTTTGCCCACTGCGGCGTGCCCGAGGAGCAGCTGCGCAGCGGCGGCGAGGAGCTTGCTCAGGCGGTGGAGCGCATAGCCAGGGAGGAGAGCTACACCCTCATCGCCCACGAGCTGGGCGAGGCGCTTGAGGACGAGTTCCCCGAGGAGCTGTGGCACGAGCTCGCCTCACGCTCACCCTTCCTGGAGCGCCTGGTGCGCGGGCTCAGGGACATCCTCGCAGACACCCACGAGAGGGGCATGCTCTCTGCAATTGTCGCACGGCAGCGAATCGCCTCCCTCGCCTTCTACGTGGCGTCCCTGAGCGGTTTCAGGAGGGAGCTCTTCCCGGAGGTCAGGGAGGCCTATGAGGAGGCGAAGAGGGGCAGGTGGGGCGCCGTCGAGGAGGCTGCCCGCAGGGCGAGGGAGAGGGTGCTTGGGAGCATACGCACCCTCCAGGAGATAACCAGCAGTGCCGGAGACAGGGACGAGCTCTGGCTGAGGAGGAGGGTTCAGAAGGAGCTGCTCCAGCCCCTGGGGATAAATTTATAAACCCCTTCGCCCAAAAATATGATGCCCAAAAAAACCGAAAGGACGGGATAGATAAGGAATGGAGATCTGCTCTGTTTGTGGCTTACCAGAGGATCTGTGCATCTGTGAAGAGATTGCAAGGGAGACCCAGAAAATCACCATATCCCTAGCCAAGCGTAAGTTCGGCAAGTCGATGACAGTGGTAGAGGGGATAAGCGAGAAGTCTATTAACATCGCCGACCTGGCAAAGAAGCTCAAGGGCGAGCTCGCCTGCGGGGGCACCGTCAAGGACGGCAGGATAGAGCTCCAGGGCGACCACCGGCAGCGCGTGAAGGAGTTTCTGATAAAGCACGGCTACTCCGAGGAGCTTATTGAGGTGAAGTAGCGCCTTGCATGCGAAGCAGGTTATTGAGGCTGCGCTTTTTGTCTCCTCTGAGCCGGTGTCGGTGGACAAGCTGGCGGAGATTTCAGGAAAAACCCGCGATGAGGTTCGCGCCCTTGTGGAGGAGCTGCGCAGTGACTACGCCTCGCGCGACAGTGCCATTGAGATTCGCAGCATAGGCGAGGACCACTACCTGATGCAGGCGAAGGAGGCGCTCTCGGGCCTGCTCATAGAGCTGGTGAAGCCGGCAGTTGCCCAGGACGTGCTGAAGACTCTTTCGCTAATAGCGCTCAGGCAGCCCATCACCCAGGCGGAGGTGGTCAAGGCGAGGGGCAGCTCCGCCTATGCGCACATCAGGGAGCTCATCGCCAAGGGCTTCGTCGCAGCTGCGCCGGCGGGGAGGACGAAGATGCTTACCACTACAGAGAAGTTCTCCGATTACTTCGGCTTCAGCAGGGACATCGCGGAGGTTAAGAAGCAGATAGGCAGACTGCTCATGAAGCGCTGAGCTTCTGCCTGAGCCTGAGCACCTGCTTCTTCAGCTGCTCGCTCTCCCTGCGCAGGCTGAAGATTTCCCTCTCCAGCGACCTGACCTTCAGGTAGTGGTAGGCGTTCAGCAGCAGCAGAGCGGCGGTTATTGCGTACAGCGCAAACAAAACTGAACCCGCCATAGGTACACCCC
Source organism: Methanobacteriota archaeon (assembly GCA_013152685.1). Lineage (GTDB taxonomy): Archaea > Hydrothermarchaeota > Hydrothermarchaeia > Hydrothermarchaeales > BMS3B > Pyrohabitans. The sequence continues at coordinate 35,783 of JAADFX010000121.1, forward strand.
TTCTTTTAAGACTGAGAAGCGTAACATTAAAATAGGAATTCGTCCATAGTGTGCTCGCCCGGTGATTTCATGAGGTGCGATGTTGCAATTATCGGCGCCGGTCCTGCAGGGCTGTTCGCAGCCTATGAGCTCGCCGAAAGGAGCCGCCTCAGTGTAGTGGTCATAGACATGGGGAAGGACGTGGACAGGCGCACCTGCCCCATGGAGAAGACGGGGGTGTGCGTGAACTGCAAGCCCTGCAACGTAATGAGCGGCGTGGGCGGGGCAGGAGGGCTGAGCGACGGCACCCTGAATCTGCGCCCCGATATAGGCGGCAACCTGTACGAGTTCCTCACCGAGAGCGAGGCCTGGGAGCTCATCCGCTACGTGGATGCGATATACGTGAAGCACGGCACGCCGGAGAAGCTTTACGAGGCCACGAGCGAAGAGGAGGAGGAGCTCTCCCGCAAGGCGGCGAGCGCGGGGATAGAGTTTGTGCAGATACCCCAGAGGCACATCGGAAGCGACCACACGCCAGAGGTGATTAAAAGCATCGCCCGGCACCTGCGAAGTAAGGGGGTGAAGTTCCTCCTGGAAACCCGGGTGGAGGAGATAACACCGGAGCTTGAGCTCAGGCTGTCGAGCGGCGAGAGGCTTAAGCCCAAGTACGTCATCGCCGCCCCCGGGAGGAGCGGCGCGCCCTGGATGGTGAAGCAGGCGCAGAAGCTGGGGCTGAAGATACGCCACGGCCCAATTGACGTGGGGGTGCGCGTCGAGGTGCCGGCGGTTATCATGGAGCCGGTGTGCAGGATTAACAGAGACCCCAAGTTCCACATTATAACCAAAACCTATGACGACTTCGTCAGAACCTTCTGCGTGAACCACCGCGGGTTCATGGTGAAGGAGAGCTACAAGGGCTACGTGGGCGTAAACGGTCACTCCCTGAGGGATAAGCAGAGCAACAACACCAACTTCGCCTTCCTCACCAGGATAGAGCTTACGGAGCCGGTTGAGAACTCCACGGAGTACGGGGAGAGCATCGCCAAGACCGCCACCACCCTGGGAGGGGGCAACCCGCTGATTCAGCGTCTCGGGGACCTGCGCAGGGGGAGGCGCTCCACCTGGAAGCGCATAGACTCCGGCCTTGTGAAGCCGACCCTCAGGGCGGTTACTCCGGGGGACATCGCCATGGTGATGCCCCACCGCATAGTAACCAACATCCTCGAGGGTCTGGAGCGCCTGGACAAGGTGATCCCCGGCGTGGCGAGCGACTCTACGCTGCTCTACGCGCCCGAGATAAAGTACTACGCGATGCGCGTGGAGGTGGACAAGAGCATGGAGACCAGCATCCCCAACCTCTTCGTCGCGGGCGACGGCGTGGGAGTTTCCAGGGGCATAGTCATAGCCTCCGCCACGGGGATACTCGCCGCCAGGGGGATAATGGCGAAGGAGGGCGCCTGACGGGAGGAGTGAGGGCACAGCTGCGCGGGGCAAAAGTAAAATAGGGCGGCGGGAGATACTTCGCATCAGGTGGTTGGATGGAGCACATCTTTCGCGCCTACGACGTTCGCGGAGTTTTCAACGTGGATGTCACCGCCGAGGTGGCGGCGAGGATAGGTATGGCCTTCGGCACCTACCTGGGGGAAGGCCGCGTGCTCCTGGCGAGGGACCCGCGCGTTACCAGCGAGATATTTGAGCGCGCCTTCTGCTCGGGCCTTGCCTCCACAGGCGTGGACGTTTACCTGGGAGGCATGCTCCCCATACCCGTGGCCAACTTCGCGGTGGCGAGGGGAGATTACAGCGCCGGCGCCTACGTCACGGCCTCGCACAACCCGCCGGAGTACAACGGCGTGCGCTTTCGCAGAGCAGACGGCACGGGCTACACCCGGGAGAACCAGGAGGTTAAGAGGCTCTTCTTCTCGGATAAGCTCAGGCTGCCGGAGTGGAGCGGCGTGGGCGAGATTGTGGAGCTCAACCCGAAGCAGGTGCTTCAGGAGTACCAGGAGTACCTGCTGGCGAGGCTCAGCCTGGAGCGCGAGCTCAGGGTGGTCCTGGACCTGGGCAACGGCGCCGCCGGCGTGGTGGCTCCTTATGTTTTCAGAAAGGCCGGAGCGAGGGTGACGACGCTGAACGCTCAGCCTGATGGGACCTTTCCGGGGCGAAAGAGCGAGCCCGACGCAGAGAGCCTGGCCGACTTAGCTAGAGTTGTGCCTGCAGTGGGCGCAGCCTTCGGCGCGGGTTATGATGGCGACGCCGACCGCGTGGTGTTTGTGGACGACCTGGGCAGGGTGGTGCAGACTGAGAAGGTGGGGATAATAATAGCCAGGGAGATACTGCGCGAGAAGGGCGGGGGCACTGTGGTGGCGAATGTGGAGTGCTCCAGCATAGTGGAGGAGGAGCTCTCCAGGCACGGGGGGAAGGTTGAGAGGGTGCGCGTTGGCGATGTTTTCGTGTGCGAGGCGATAAAGCAGTACGGTGCGGTTTTTGCCATGGAGACGAGCGCCCACTACTTCTACCCCGACTTTTACCCCTTCGACGACCCTATTCTAATAAGCCTGAAGCTGGCTTCGATTCTCTCAGAGCGCGGGGAGAGGCTCTCCAAGCTGGTGGATGAGATTCCAAGCTACCCGAAGCTGCACCGCAACTTCCCCTGCGACGACAGGATCAAGTTCAGGGTGATGGACAGGATTATCCAGAGCCTCAGGGAGAAGGGCTACACACTAGACCTAACCGACGGCGCACGCATAGTCTTTGAGGACGGCTGGGCCCTGCTGAGGCCGAGCAACACCTCCCCGCTGATAAGGGCGAGCATTGAGGCTAGAACCGAGGAGCGCGTCAGGGAGCTTCTCAGCCTGGTGGAGAGGGAGCTGGAGGAGGCGAAGGATAGCGAGGTAAATGTAAAATAGGTATGCGTGAGCAGAACGAAAAGGGATTGAAACGTTAGGCTGGCTTTAGTTTGTGATGCTTCAAGGTGTGGTCAGGAGGATAAGGCAGCGCGCCCTGGAAGAGCTCCGCGCAAGGGGAAACTTCGCCGCATGGCGGGAGAGGGACTTCCTGCACGGGGAGAGCGTTGATGCGGGAGTTGTGGTGCTCTCCACGCGGGGCTGCGCCTGGGCGCTGCGCGGCGGCTGCACCATGTGCGGCTACGTCTACGACTCCTCCAGGCAGGTGGGCCAGGAGGAGGTGCTCCAGCAGCTCAGGCAGGCGCTGGCGGGGCTGGAGGGGGTTGCCTACCTGAAGGTGTTCAACTCCGGCAGCTTCTTTGACCCCGGGGAAATAGCCCCGGAGACGAGGCGGGAGATCTACCGCCTGGTGAACTCCCTGGGGGTTGAGCGCCTGCAGGTGGAGTCCCGCCCGGAGTACATCTCCCGGGAGGTGGTGGAGGAGGCCGTAGCCCTGCTGGAGCCGGAGCTGGAGGTGGGCATTGGCCTCGAAACCACAAGCGACTACATTCGCGAGGTGTGCATAAACAAGGGCTTCACCCTGGCGGAGTTCGCCCGCGCCCTCGAGGTGTGCAGAGGCGCGGGTGCGAAGGTCAAGGCCTACCTGCTCATAAAGCCGCCCTTCCTCACGGAGGCTGAGGCGATTGAGGATGCCGTCAGGAGCGCCCTGAAGGCGGCGCGCATGGGTGTTTCCAGGCTCAGCTTCAACCCCGTCAATGTGCAGCGGGGCACGCTGGTGGAGGAGCTGTTCAAAAGGGGTGAGTACCGCCCGCCCTGGCTGTGGAGCGTGGTGGAGGTGGTGAGGCGCGTTAAGGCCAGGGTGGACATACCCGTGGTGTGTTCCCCCTCCGGCGCCGGCACCGGGCGGGGTGCCAGCAACTGCGGCAGGTGCGACGCTCGCGTAGTGGAGGCGCTGCGCAGCTTCTCGGCCACGCAGGAAATGCGGCACCTGGAGGAGCTGAGCTGTGCATGCAAGCGGCGCTGGAGGGAGGAGCTGGCGCTGGAGGTGTTCCTGAGGTGAGGATAAGGGTCAGGAGGATCTGCGGCGGCTACGCCGAGGGCGAGGCGGTTGTCACGCGGGAGCCCATCACCTTCCTGGGGGGCGTCGATCCAGAGCGGGGCGTGGTGGTGGAGCACGGGCACGAGCTGGAGGGGGTGAGCATCGCCGGAAGGATTCTGGTGCTCCCCCACACCAAGGGCTCGACGGTGGGGAGCTACGTGATATACAGGATGAAGAAGCTGGGCACGGCGCCCCTCGCCATCGTCGCCGTGAGGGCGGATGAGATGCTGGCCGCGGGGGCGGTAATCTCGGGAATACCCCTGGTGGACTCCCCCGGCGGAGATGTGCTCCGCATACCCCGGGGTGCGAGGATGAGGGTAAACGCCGACGAGGGCTACGTAGAGGTGGAAGGTTGAGCTACGCCGTAGCTGAGGAAGAGGAGGGCTTCGAGGAGATTATTGCCAGGGGCTTCGCCATAAGGGCGCGCTACTTCGGCAGAAGCGTGAGCTACGAGGTGGTGCCCCTCTTTGGGCACGAGCGCAGCTTTGAGATTGTGCTGCGCGGCTTCGAGGGCACTGGATACTACCCCCTATACAGGGAGAGGGACGGAAGGTACTTCATCACCATCGTGAAGAGGTCGAAGCGGGGCTTCTCCCCGCCCGGGTGGGCGCACGCGCTGCTCCTGCTGGTAACCCTGGTCACGGTAACCCTGGCGGGATACTACTGGTGGGCGGAGGGAGACCTTCTCCAGAGCCTGCTCTTCGCAGCGGCGCTGATGCTCATCCTGGGCGGCCACGAGCTGGGCCACTACCTCACCGCAAGGCGCCACCGCGTTAGTGCAACGCTGCCCTTCTTCATTCCCGTGCCCCCCAACATCTTCCCCTTTGGCACGATGGGGGCGGTAATTACCATGCGCTCCCCCATCCCGGACAGGCGCGCCCTGCTGGAGGTGGGCATCTCGGGGCCGCTCACCGGCTTCATCCTCGCGCTTCCTTTCATTGCCTACGGGCTAATGCACTCCACGCCAGTTCCACTGGCGGAGACCAAGGATGAGATAACCTTCTTCATGCCCCTCGCCATGCAGGCGATAGCAAAGCTTGTGCTGGGCGAGCTGGGCGACGTGAGCCTTGAGGCGCATCCTCTAGCGATGGCGGGCTGGATCGGCCTGTTCGTCACCTCCCTCAACCTTCTGCCCATGGGCCAGCTGGACGGCGGGCACGTGGTGAGGGCGCTTTTCCCCAGGCGCTACCGCCTTGTGTACAGGCTGACCTTCCTGCTGCTCCTCCTTGCCTTTCTAATCTGGCCGGGCTGGCTCTTCTGGGCGGTGGTGGCGTACCTGATAACCCGGCTGGAGCACCCAGGTCCGCTGAACGACGTCACCCCGCTGGATGCCAGGGAAAAGCTCCTCGCTCTGGCGGCGCTTCTGCTGCTGGTGCTCACCTTCATGCCCGTGCCCTTCATCTCCACGGAGCTGCTGCTGGAGATTTCAGGGGGGTGAGGGTATCGGCGATAAAGCCTACTCCTCCAGAAAAAACTACAAAATTGCCAGGAGCAGGGAGATAGCCCTGATCTCGCCTCATAAGAAAAAATTCAGAAGTAAATGAAAGTGTGTTCTTAGTGGGAGAGAACGTTCCATTGCGTACATAGAGATGTAAGTGAAATTCGTGCACGGTTTATATGCTGCGAGGTTTGCGGTGAGCGAACATATGTATATTAAAGATTTTTACATGCTCTGACGAGAAATTTTTTTATACTACCAGCAATTATAGGAGATGTCCGGAGAAAGAGGGGGAGAATCACCCCGGAGGTGATGCGAACGGTCTTTGAGGAGGATATTCAGGGACTGAAGGAGTTTGTTGAGAGAGCGAGGAAAAGGGAACTTGAAGCAATTGATGTTTTGAAAGTATCTATATTTTCATCAGGTTTCATAGTAGGTACAATTCTCATAATACTAAAAGTAAAAATATTTATAGCTCTTTCACTTTTGTTAATTTATTTTATTGTTTCTTCGGTTATTTTTGGATTATTATTCATGAAAAAGGATTTAGAAGAACATGCAAGGCTTGCTGCCATTTTGATTGGGGGATCTCTCTGGATTTTAACTGGAGAACTGTACGAATGGTATACTGGTTGGGAACTTGATCCAACACGTGTTCCTTGGCTTCAGGCATGGGAATCTCCGGGATTTTACATCGGGGCATTTATAGGGCTAATAACTGGAATCATCGTATACAGATCCATCAAAAAATTCTATGGGGGTGGGAAGAAGTGAGGATGTTTTCATTAATTTTAACAGTTACGATTATATGTGTGGCGGTTTATATGCCCTAGGTTTATGCACAGAGTGGCGGCTCTAGCTCAACAGCAGATTCCAAGGGCAATGCTTCCATAATTGAAAAGCTCGCTTATGGTAAAAGCGGCTGGAAGCAGACCGGTTGTGAGCTGTGGCATTTCGGAGACGGGCGCTGGGTTGTAGCCTCTGTCAGCTCCTTGCTCACCGCAACCTGAAGGGGTAGCTATCTCCCGAACCTGCGCTGCCTCTGCTGGTATGTCCTCAGGGCGCGCAGGAAGTCTATCTTCCTGAACTTGGGCCAGAAGGTCTCGCAGAAGT
>JAADFX010000122.1 GCA_013152685.1 Methanobacteriota archaeon
TTTTCCCAGTCTAAATAATCTTCCTTGCGTATCCTTCCAGAAAATATTTTTATTTCTTCGTCAGAAGGTTCTACTTCCTCTATTGCTTCCACATACAGCCTATCAATTTTCTTTCACCAATAAATATAAACCAAAAAGCCTGAGCTCCTATCACAGCGCCTTGATAATATCCGCCCGGGTTACTATCCCAACGAGCCTCCCCTGCCTGATCACCGGCAGGCGGTTTATCCCGTGCTTCGCCATGATGCGTGCCGCCTCCTCTATGCCTGCCTCCTCATCAATGGTTATAACACCCCTGGTCATGATGTCCTCCACCCTTCTCGCGGCGATGCGCTTCGCCGCCTCTTTGAGCTGGCGGTGCATCCTTATCGGAAGCTCTATTATCTCAAGGGGTGAGGGGAGCACCAGGTTTATGCTCATCTCGCTTTCAAAGAGCTTCATGAGGTCAGCCTCGCTCACCACGCCCACCACCCTGCCGCCCTCCACCACCGGCGCGCCGCTTATCCTGTTCTCCCTCAGCTTCCTCGCGGCATCCTCTATGCTCTCCTCAGGTGAGAGGGTGATCACCTGCCTCGTCATTATATCCCTAACCTTCAACTCAGCGCCCCCTACGGATGAATGGCTACGCCGCGGAGCCCCTCCTCCTCGCTGAAGCCCAGCATTATGTTCATGTTCTGCACCGCCTGTCCAGAAGCGCCCTTCACCAGGTTGTCTATCGCCGCCACCACTACCACCCTGCCCCGCTCCTCGTCAACGGCGAAGGCGCCTATGTCTATGAAGTTCGAGCCGCGCACCGCGCTCAGCCGGGGCACCTCCCCCGCCTCCAGTACCCGCACGAAGGGCTCGTCCCTGTAGAACTCGACGTAAAGCTCGCGCACCTCCTCCGGGTCCATGCTCCGCGTAAGCTGGCAGTGGAGCGTTGCGGTAAGCCCGCGGATAACCGGCACAATGTGGGGAACGAAGGAAACCCTCACCTCGCTGGAGAAGCGCTGCAGCTCCTGCTCTATCTCCGGGAGGTGCTGGTGGCTGGCAACCCTGTAGGCGAGCACACTCTCCGCCGCGTTGGGAAAGTGGGTGGTCTCTCTGGGCCTGTTTCCCGCACCCGAGATTCCGCTCTTAGCGTCAGCCACTATGAAGGAGGGGTCTATCGTCCTGCCCCTGAGAAGGGGCACCAGCCCGAGAATCACTGCCGTGGGATAGCATCCGGGGTTTGCCACCAGCTCCGCCTTCTCAATCTCCTTCCTGTAGAGCTCAGGCAGGCCGTAGACACCCCTCACCTCCGGCGCCACGTGCTTCCTCCCGTAGTACCTCTCGTACACCGCCACATCGCCGAACCGGAAGTCTCCGCTCAGGTCCACCACGCGCACGCCCCGCTCCAGAAGTAGGGGGACAACCTGCATGCTCACCCCATGCGGAGTGGCGCAGAAAACCAGGTCGCAGCGCTCCGCCACGCGGTCATAGTCGGGAGCCTCAAAGCTAAGCTCAAGCACCCGGCGCAGGTTTGGGTGAACCTTATGCACCGGCCTGCCCGCATGCTCGCGGGAGGTGACGCAGGCCACCTCCACCTGGCTGTGCCGCGCAAGTATCCGGAGAAGCTCGCCGCCGGTGTAGCCTGAGCCTCCTATAATCCCCACTGCAGCCATGCTGAAAAATGGGCACTGTAGAATATAACCTTTGCCCTCGGGGCATCTCACCCGGAAGCTTAATCAGCCAATGTAGCGCATCTCGTCGTCGGTCGGCTCGCGGCGCAGAATGCCCATGTCCTCCATCATCTTCCTCTCCAGCTTTGCTGCCTCCTCCACACGCCTGGCGGCGTCTTTAACCCGCCTGGCAAGGCGCTCCATGCTCACCTCCACCCCCAGCAGTGAGACCAGCACCTCCAGCACGGCGCGGGCGCTGTTCGGGTCAACGTAGAAGCCGGAGGTCTCCCCCATCAGGCACGCGCCGTATATCCGGCGGCGCTTCCCCTGGCTCAGCAGCATCCCGGAGACTCCTATAATCTGCCCCGCACCGTCGCGCTTCACAATAACCCCCCTCTCCTCAAGGGGCGGGATGTAGCGCGGGTGGTTTACCGCTCCGAAAACCCGGGGCGAATCCACGGGCCTGCCAACGCCCAGCCCGCCCAGGGTGTACATCTCCTCTGCGCCCAGCTCCTGGGCGATGTCCAGTATCTTCTCGCACAGCAGGTACTGCCCCTCCGGCGAGGTGCTCTGGGTGTTGCCCACCACAAAAATTATGTCCCGCTCCTCCCCCTCCCAGTAGTAGAACTCGTTCTTCATCTCCTCAATCATGCCCGACTTCCTGATAACCACGTGAGGCGGGAAGGTGGCGGAGTACAGCCTAGCAAACTTCTTAGCCCTGAGCTCGCGTATTAGGTGCATCGCCGCTATCTTGCCCACGTGCCCTATGCCCGGGAGTCCCTCCACAAGCACCGGAGAGCGAAGCTCCGGCCTGCGCGTGTAAACCACATCAAACTGCATACTCCTTCCCCTCTCTCATGAGCTCACGCTTGAGCCTGCGCCTGTACTCCCCGTAGGGGTCTTCAGGCGAAAACCTCGGCGGGTGGGGAGAAACCGTGGGCTCGCCACACTGCCTGCAGGAATCCTTCAGGGTGTACACCCTGCACCTCTTGCAAACCTTGAGGCGGTTCATCTGCTACTTTTCCTCTTCTATCTCCCTGTAGAACTTGCCCTCTCCGCCCCTGTCCGTCACCAGCTTTATCGCGTGCTCTGCCGTCTTCCGGAGCGCCTCCTCCGCGGTCTTGTAGTCGTAGGCCACGACGGTTATGCGGTACCTGGGAGAGCCCACATAGCTTATGTCCAGGCTGACATCATCCCCGTGCTTCAGGTTCTTCGCCGAGACCAGCGCCTCGCGGATTATCTCCACACCGTCGGGCGCCCGGGAGCGCAGGTCCACGTAGCCGTCTATCTTCACCTTCGGTATGGAGACGTTCTCCTGCGCCAGTTTCACCAGGGGCTTGATCCACTCCCTGGGAATCTTAACCCCGCTGAGCGCCTCCTCGCCCAGGGCGGAGATCTCCTCAAAGGCACCGTAAATCTCGCCGAACTCCTCCTCCAGCACAAAGCCTACCTCGCGGTACGCCTGCTCCAGGCTCTTGCCCAGCTGCTTCGCCGCCATCTCAAGAAGCTTCTCCGCCTTCTGGGCGCGCTTCCACTCCTGCATCTTCTTCTTCTTTGCCGCATCGCTAACCCGGCGGAGCGAGAGGTCTATGTGCCCCTTCCTGCGGTCAACCGCCAGAACCTTGGCTACTGTCTTCTGCCCCTCCTTCACAAAGTCGCGGATGTTCTTTATCCAGGTGGAGGCAACCTCCGAGATGTGGATGTACCCCTCCCTGTCCCGGTACTCGTCGAGCCTGGCAAAGGCTCCGTGGGGGTACACCTTCGTTATGGTGCAGACCACCAGGTCGCCTTCACTCGGAAAGGGCTCGCGCTTCAGAACCAAGGTCTTCACTCCAGCACAGAGATTATTTTGGTGAGTACCTTAACCTTGCCTCCCGTGGGCACCGCCAGCGTCTTACCGCACACGAGGCACTGCACCTTGGAGGAGGCAGAGCCGAATATCACCTGCTCATTGCTGCAGTCGTCGCACTTAACGCGGAGAAAGCGCGACCTCGGCTTTGGGATGAGCTCATCCTCAGCCAACTACACCGCCTCCATCTCCAGCTTCTTCACCCTGAAGCCCTTAATGCTGTGGGCCTTCTTGCAGCTCTTGCACCTCAGTATCAGCGCCACCCGCTTCGTCGGCTTTGAGCCGCTGGGCAGGGGGCGCGGAAATCCACCGTATCCTGCGAGCACGCGGCGGAACTGCCTCTGCCCCGCCTTAAGCTCACTCGCCTTGCGCTTCTTGACCTTCAGCACCTCATGCACTGTGTGCCTCCTGCAACTGGGGCAGTAGGTTCGCTTCTCCTTTGGCATCTTCATAACAATCACCGGAAGGGAATTTAAAAGCTCGTGGAGCACCAATATAAAAGTTTCGAGGATGCCGTAGCTTCCTAATTCTCTTGGTTAACGTCTGCAATCACAGCTCAAGGTCCTCCCGGGTGTAGATGGTGAACCCTCCCTCCTGGTACAGCAGGGGGAAGTAGTGGGTGTCGTGGTTGGTGGCGCGCATTTTCACTATGCCGATGTACCGCTCCAGGGAGGTGAGTATTCCCCCCCTGCGCTGGAAGAGGAGGTGGATTATCCCGTCGCTCAGGAACTCCTCAACGCCGTACTCACCGTACCTCCCGCCCTCCGGCGGCATCTCTGAGATGAGCAGTGACGTGAAGCCCAGGTCGCTGAGGGACTTGAAGAAGAAGTATATCTCAGCCCGCACGTCCTCGATGGTGGTGAGGGAGTATAGTGCATTCAGCGAATCCAGCACAAGCAGCTCATACTTCTTCTCGTCCTTCATCTCCTTCAGGTACCCGGAGAGCTTCTGTATCCAGTTCTCCACCTTCCGCTCCTTCACCTTCTCCTTTATATCGTTGAAGCTGACTATGTCCACAGCCCTCTCCTTCATGTTGAGCTTCTTCATGTGGGTGAGCAGGCTCCTGGGGTCCTGCTCCAGGGTGACGTACAGCCCGGGGATGCCCGCATTTATGGAGTTGTGGTACAGGATGCTGTAGGCGAGGGAGGACTTCATTGTGCCCGCGGTGCCGCATATGAGGTTGACGCTTCCCTTCGGGATTCCTCCCTCCATCTTCTCGTCGAGGCCGCGCACAAAGGTTCTGACCCTGGGAATAGGCATTATCATAAAATAGCCCCAGTCCCTATAAATATCTTTTTGGTCACACCAGTGTCAGAAGCAGGGAATTCCTCGTCCCGGGCCCGAAGCCAAGGATGAATATGGTTATCTTTATTATGCGGTAGTACTGGTCCTCGCCCTCCTCCTGGCGCCACTTCTCCAGCAGGTAGAGCACCGCACCCACCACGAGGAGCTTCAGGGGTATCATCACCGCAGCAGTTCCGGCAAGGTTTATGAAGATCTCGGGCAGGATGTGCTCCTCGCCGAAGTGGAAGTAGTCTATGCCTATGAAGGTGCCGCTGGCGTCCAGCATGTGGGCAAAGACCACGGCGAGGTTGCCCTGCGAGTGGAGGAAGCCCAGCCCCGCCACCCTGGCAAGCCAGTACACCCCCAAGGTGAGGGCCGCCGCCAGGGCAACGGGGTACAGGAACCTGTGAGGCGCCGTCATCTCGGCAATGAGCTTCAGCAGGAAGGGAGGTATGGTGATGGCGCCCAGGAGGAGCACAACCTTCCAGTACCTTATCCCGAACCGCCGCTCCAGGGCGAGGCCGATTCCCACCAGCACCGCGCCGTAGGCAACGCCCAGCACGTATATGCCGGGGGTGACGCTCCACCACTGGGACTTCTCGTAAACACCCGCGTCGGCGAGCATGCGTATTGTTATGGCGAGAACAACCGGGGGTATGAGGGCGAGCATGAAGTCCCTGTCCAGGGACACCCTGGTGAAGAGGTACCTCCTGAGCGCCCACAGAATGAGGAGGAGGATTGCAAAGCTCTTGACGTAGTCCATTGGGGTGTAGACTGCCATTCTCTCACCTGCAGAGAACACTCCTCCCAATCGTATAAATATTTGTTCTTACAAAGAGAGGTATGGGAGGAGAAATTGTCCGCCCGGCTCAGCGAACCAGAGAGGGAAACTGATGGGAGGTAGTCTGATAACAGTACTGATGGCAATCTCAATCCTGCTTCTGCTGCTCGCCGCCTGCCTGGCCTTCCGGCTTCTTCTGGTGAACCGCTCCAGCGGCTGGCTCCTGCTGGGTGGTGCCCTGCTGGTGGTTTCGCCCCTGGCGATGCTGCTCAGCGCCGAGCTGGACGACCAGTTCAGGGCCCTCGCGCTGCTTGCCCTCTCCGCCGTGCTGTCGGGAGGCATGCTCCACACCTACCGCCTCATCCGGCAGATAGAGGAGAAGGGGCAGGCGCTGGCGGAGTCTGAGAAGATGTACAGGACCCTGGTGGAGACCATGAATGAGAGCGTGGTGACAGTCGACAGGGAGGGCAGGATAAGCTACGCCAACTCAAAGGCGGTGGAGCTTCTGGGCGCTGGGAAGGGGGACATTGTGGGCACACCCATATCAAGGTACTGCGCCGAGAGGTGCTCCAGAGAGTTCCTGCTAGGAGTAAGGAGGCCCGAGAAGTCGCCCCTCTCCCTGGAGACGCGCATAGTGGACGCCGGGGGGCGTATAAGGGAGGTGCTGGTGAGCATCTCACCCCTCATAAACGAGAGGGGCGAGGTAACCGGCTCCATTGCCACCATGTCCGACATAACACGCCTCAAGAGAACTGAGGAGAAGCTGAGGGACTACGCCAAAAAGCTTAAGCGGAGCAATGAACTCAAAGATTTATTTATAGACATACTGCACCACGACCTGCTGAACTACGCCAGTATCATAAGGGGCCATGCGGAGGTTGCGCTGAACACGGGAATGGACAGGGAGGAGGTGGGAATAGTAAAGAGGAATGTGGAGAGGATAATAGAGGTCATAGAGAGTGCCACGAAGTTTTCAAAGCTGGCAGATATGAGAAGGGTCTCCGTGGTTCGCCTGGACCTGGCAGAGGTCATAGGCGATGTGCTTGAGGAGCTGCAGCCCGTCTTCAGGGAGGCGGGAATGAGGGTGGAGAGCAGCATAAGCCGCGGGATGGAGGTGGTGGCAAATCCCATAGTCAGGGAGATTTTCTGGAACTTCCTGAGCAATGCCGCCAAGTATGCGAGGGAGGGGAAGAGGGTGAAGGTGTACGCGGAGGAGATGAGGAACTGCTGGGTGGTGAAGGTGGCGGACTTCGGTCCAGGTGTGCCGGAGGAGCAGAAGGGCAGGATATTCAACAGGTTCTCCCGGATGAGCAAGGAGGGCGTGAAGGGCTCCGGGCTGGGTCTTGCGATAGCGAAGCGCATCGCGGAGCTGCATGGAGGCAGGGTGGGCGTTGAGGATAACCCAGGCGGTGGAAGCATCTTCTGGGTAGAACTTCCAAAGGGGTGTGGCTGATGCCGAGGATAATGGTGGTGGACGACGAGCCGGACATAAGGATGGTGCTTCTGAGGATGCTGAAAAAGCGCGGGTACGAGGTTGAGCTGTGCGAGAGCGCCGAGGAGGCCATTGAGAGGCTGAGGGGAGGAAGTCTCCCCGACCTGATAATTATGGACCTCATGATGCCGGGGATGAGCGGAACTGAGGCGTGCAGGGCCATAAAGTCTGATGCCCGCCTCAGGGGGATTCCCCTTATAATCCTGACGGTTATGTCAGAGCCGGAGGCGAAGGAGGAGAGCAGGGACGCGGGGGCGGACGCCCACGTGGACAAGCCGATAAACATGGCGAAGCTCTTTGCCACCATCGAGGCGCTGCTTCAGAAATAGCTAAATAGCACCCGGGCGCTTTTATTCTTTATGCGCACCAGGTGGATGCAGCTCCCCCGTGCAGTTGTTGTGGGCGAGGGGGCGCTCTCGCAGCTTCCGGAGCTGGTGGCACGACTCAAGCTTGGCAGGCGGTGCCTCCTGCTTACGGGGAAGAACACCGCAGGCGTGGCGGGAAGGCGCGCCGCCCGCCTGCTGGAAGGAGAGCACGAGGTTGAGCTCTTCCAGGTTACCCGGGCGAGCTTTTCCAGCGTGGAGGAGGCGCTGGAGCTGGCAAGGAGCTCTGGCGCGGAGTTCCTGGTGGCGGTGGGCGGGGGTAAGGTGATAGACGTTGCCAAGCTTGCCGCGAAGCTGCTGGGGGTGGAGTTTATAAGCGTGCCCACCGCCGCGAGCCACGACGGCATCGCCAGCGCCAGGGCGTCCATAAGGAGCGAGGAGGGCGTCGCCTCCAGGGAGGCGGTGGCACCCCTGGGCGTGCTGGCTGACATAGAGGTCATCGCCTCCGCGCCCTACCGCCTCACCGCAAGCGGCTGCGGGGATGTGCTCTCAAAGCTCACCGCAACCCGGGACTGGGAGCTGGCGCACCGCATCACCGGCGAGGAGATAAGCGAGTACTCCATCGCCCTCTCCAGGATGAGCGCGAGGATAGTGCTGCGCTCCTCGGAGCAAATCAGGAGCTCCCGCGAGGGGGTGCGCAGGCTGGTGAAGGCGCTGATATCCTGCGGCGTGGCGATGAGCATTGCGGGAAGCTCCAGACCCGGCTCCGGCTCTGAGCACAAGTTCAGCCACGCCCTGGACATGATAGCCGAGAAGCCAGCGCTGCATGGGGAGCAGTGCGGCGTGGGGGCGATAATGATGATGTACCTGCACGGCGGGGACTGGGCGGCCCTGAGGGAGGCCCTGGCCGAGATAGGCGCACCCACCTGCGCCGAGGAGCTGGGGGTAAGCGGAGAGGAGGTGGTGGAGGCGCTGCTGAAGGCGAGGGAAATTCGCCCCGGGCGATACACCATCCTTGAGCACGTGAACCTGGACAGAGATAAGGCGGAGAAGGTTGCCAGAGCCACAGGAGTGGTGTGATGCCGGTTACGCTGATTGACAGGAAGCATGCGAGGCAGGGATACGCCTTTATCCACTACGGGGAGGCGGAGGAGTGCGAGGGGTGCAGGCTGCGCCGCGCCTGCGTGGAAAACCTGGAGCGGGGGAGGAAGTACCGGGTGGTAGCCGTGAGGCAGCAGAGCCACAGCTGCGCCCTGTGCGGTGAGGCGGTGGTGGTAGAGGTGGAGGAGGCCGAGGTGGAGGCGGGCATGGAGAAGAGGCGCGCGCTGATAGGCGCCACCCTGAGCTTTGCGCCGCTTTCCTGCGACAGGGTGCTGTGCGGGAGCTACCCCCTGTGCGTGCCCGAGGGCCTGAAGGAGGGGGACCGCGTGGTGGTGCTGCAGACGGGGGAGAAGCTCAGCTGCGAGCGCGGTCTGACGCTGGTTAAGGTGGCGCTGCAGCGGGTCACGCGTTAATTATAAAAAGGCTGAGGGAGAGCTTTAGCCAATGTTCGGAAAGGTGCTTGTGGCTAATCGTGGAGAAATCGCCGTGCGTGTGATGCGCGCGTGCAGGGAGCTGGGCATCGCCACCGTGGCGGTTTACTCCGAGGCCGACAAGCATGCGCTGCACGCGAAGTATGCTGACGAGGCGTATCTCATAGGCGCGCCTCCTCCCAGCCAGAGCTACCTCAACATCGACGCCATTCTGGATGCGGCGGAGAAGAGCGGCGCGGACGCGATACACCCCGGCTACGGCTTCCTGGCGGAGAACGCCGAGTTTGTGCGCGCCTGCGAGAAGCTGGGCGTGACCTTCATAGGGCCCAGCAGCAGGGCAGTCGAGCTGATGGGCAGCAAGATTGAGGCCAGGAAAACGATGAAGCGCGCCCGCGTGCCGGTGGTGCCTGGGAGCGAGGGCGAGGTCAGCGATGCGGAGGAGGCGAAGGCAATAGCCGAGGAGGTGGGCTACCCCATTGTGCTCAAGGCCTCCGCGGGAGGCGGCGGAATAGGGATGAAGGTTGTGAGGAGCGAAGCTGAGCTTGAGCAGGCCATAGAGTCCGCCAGGAGCGTGGCGAAGTCCGCCTTCGGCGACGCAACCCTCTTCATTGAGAAGTTTCTCTCGAGCCCGAGGCACATTGAATTCCAGGTGCTCGCCGATAAGCACGGGAAGACGCTCCACCTGAATGAGCGCGAGTGCTCAATACAGCGCAGGCACCAGAAGCTGATAGAGGAGTGCCCCTCCCCCATCGTCACGCCGGAGCTCAGGGAGCGCATTGGCGCGCTCGCTGTGAGGGCGGCCGAGTACATAGACTACACCAACGCGGGCACCGTGGAGTTCATCTACTCCCAGGGGGAGTTCTACTTCCTGGAGATGAACACCCGCCTGCAGGTGGAGCATCCCATTACGGAGCGCACCACGGGTATAGACATAGTGAAGGAGCAGATACGCATAGCCGCGGGTGAGGCGATAGAGTTCGAGCAGGAGGATGTTCCGCTCTTCGGGCACGCGATAGAGTGCAGAATCAACGCCGAGGACCCGCTCAACGACTTCGCGCCCTCTCCTGGAAAGATAACCAGGTACCGCTCCCCGGGAGGACCCGGGATAAGGATAGACTCGGGTGTGCGGATGGGCTACACCATCCCGCCCTACTACGACCCCATGATCTCAAAGCTGGTCGCCTGGGGCAGGACGAGGGAGGAGGCCATAGCGAGGATGGAGCGCGCCCTGAGCGAGTACATAATCACCGGCGTGAAGACCAACATCCCCTTCCACAAGGCGGTGATGCGCAACAGCGCTTTTCGCAGGGGTGAGCTTTCCACCAACTTCATAGAGGAGCAGAACATCCTGGCGAGGATACCAGAGATAATAAGGGAGGACGAGGCCAGGCTGAAGAAGCTGACGGAGGCCTTCCGCGAGGACAGGCGCGTCGCAGCCATAGCCACGGCGGTGAGCATGTACATGAGCGAGGCGAGGAGGAAGGCGGAGGAGAAGTACGAGAGGGAGTAAATTACTATTTTGAGAAGGTTAAATTTTTCCTCAGTAGGAGGAGGATTGGAATAAAATGGCAATAGCTATTAAGCTATCTAAAGATCTGGTAGATTCTTTGAAAATTCCCGAGTCGGAGGTGGTTCCAAGACTGAAAAGAGAACTTGCCGTAACACTCTACAAAAAAGGTATAGCAAGCTTTGGCAAAGCCCGGGAACTTGCAGAGATGTCTGTGTGGGAATTTTCAGAGCTTCTCGCTAAAGAGGGGGTAAAAAGGAGATACGATATAGAGGACCTCGAGGAAGATTTAAAAACCCTGGAGGACTTTTTTGAAGGCGGTCGCTGATTCCTCGGTGTTAATATCTCTATCGCAGATCGGATTGCTTAACCTGTTAAGGGAGATGTTTTCAGGCGTAACAATCCCGGAGGCGGTATACTATGAGGTTGTGGAGAGGGGGCAGGGACGGCGAGGAGCCCGCGAAGTTGAGAAGGCAGAATGGATAAAAGTAGAAAAGGTTCAGAACGTTCAAATGGTAAAAGCGCTTGCCGAGAATCTTGATGTCGGAGAGGCAGAGGCTATAACACTTGCTCTTGAGCATGGTGCAGATTTTGTGCTTCTTGATGAGAAAGATGCGAGAAAAAGAGCAAAAAAGTTAGGACTTCGAGTTCTTGGCACAATTGGTGTGCTGGTATGGGGAAAGAAGTCTGGAAGAGTGGAACATCTAAAACCTCTTTTGGAATCCCTAATAAGACAAAACTTCCGGATAAGCAATGAGATGTTTGTGAGGATTTTGAAAGAGGTGGGGGAGGCTTAACTCTGGCTACCACTTCAGCGAAGGAGGCGAGTTGACAGAGAAGTACACCGCCTTTTTATCGCCGGGATTCCTTATCCTGTGCTTTAGGCTCGAGTCGAACCACATGAAGTCCCCCTCGCGCAGGAGGTGGCGCTCGCCTTCAACCTCCACTTCAACCTCACCCTCCAGCACTATTCTGAGCTCCTCGCCCTCGTGGGAGTACACCATGGGTATCTCGGCGTGGGGCTCCAGCTCCACCACCATGCCCTCAAGCCTTGAGCTGCGCACCAGCAGGCGTATTGCACCCGAGCCGGGGTTAATCTCCCTCTCACTCTCCCCCCTGCGGAGGATTTTGAGCTTTTTCCTCATAATTACCTTTTTATAACCTCCTGGATAAAATAATTTCTCATGCGTGAGCGGGTGCTTAGCCTGCTGATTCAGCGCCTGGGCAGGAGTGTGTCGGGGGAGGAGCTCGCCTCTCTCCTGGGGGTGAGCAGAACCGCCGTGTGGAAGCAGGTGCGCGCCCTCCGCAGGCTGGGCGTGGAGATAGAGGTGGACAGGCACGGCTACCGCCTGCTACGCATGCCCGACCTGCTGATGGAGTCTGAGATAAGGGCGAGGCTGAGCACGCGCAGGTTCGGCAGGAGGCTGCACCTCCACCAGCGCGTGGCCTCCACCAACGACTTGGCCAAGGAGCTCGCCCGCTCGGGAGAGGAGGAGGGGAGCGTGGTTGTTGCCGAGGAGCAGACTCACGGGAGGGGCAGGGTGGGCAGGAGCTGGCTCTCGCCGAGGGGCGGGCTGTGGTTCTCCTTGATTCTCCGTCCCCGCATGGCACCCCAGGAGGCGCCGAGAATAACGCTCATCTTCGGCGCCGCAGTGGCGAAGACTCTGCGGAGGCTCTACCACGTGGACGCCGGGATAAAGTGGCCCAACGATGTGCTGATTCGGGAGAAGAAGGTCTGCGGGATTTTGACCGAGGTGGAGGCTGAGCTGGATGTGCTCACCTTTCTTGTGGCCGGAGTGGGGATAAACGCCAACAACTCCACCCAGGGCTTCCCGGAGGAAATCCGGGAGGGCGCAACCTCGCTGAGAGAGGAGCTCGGCAGGAGTGTGGACAGGAATGAGCTGCTTGCGGAGCTTCTGAACGAGTTTGAGCGCTCCTACGAGGTTTTTCTTAAGAGCGGCAGGGGTAGTTTGCTGATTGACTGGCAGGACCTGTGCTCCACAATAGGAAGGAGGGTGAGGATACTCACGCCGAGGGAGACCATAGAGGGCGAGGCGGTGGGAATAGACGAGGAGGGGGCACTCATGGTGAGAACCCCCACCGGCGAGAAGAGGCGGGTGCTCTACGGGGAGTGCATCCACCTGAGGTGATTTTCCGAGGTTATCCTCTTCCCCAAGGACGATGCGCACAACCAAGGAGGGCAACGCCTACATCGGGGAACTCGCCGCGGGATGCGAGCTCTGCATGCAGGGGGCGAAGCTGGTGCTCTTCGTCTCCGGCGTATGCCGGGAGGGCTGCTACTACTGCCCCCTGTCGGAGAAGCGTCGTGGGAAAGACCTCGCCTGGGTGAATGAGAGGCGTGTGAGGAGTGACGCCGACGTTCTGGAGGAGGCGCGGCGCATGCGCGCCCTGGGAGCGGGGATAACCGGCGGAGACCCCGCGCTCAGGCTTGAGAGAACACTGCACTACATTGAGCTCCTAAAGTCGGAGCTGGGGGAGGAGTTTCACATCCACATGTACACCGCCTCCTGCCTCAGCGAAGGTGAGCTGGAGAGCCTCAGGAGCGCCGGCCTGGACGAGCTGAGGTTCCACATCACCGAGAGCAATCGCCGGAGGGTGTGGGAGAGCATCCGCGCCGCGGGGCGGGCTGAGCTGGAGGTGGGGGTGGAAATACCCGCCCTTCCGGGCGGAGAGGAGGAGATGTTCAAAATCGCAGTAAAAGTGGGCGAACTCGGCGGGTTTCTGAACCTCAACGAGCTGGAGTTCTCGGACACCAACGCCAGGGCGCTTGAGGAGAGGGGCTTCTCCCCCCGGGAGGACTCATACGGCGCCCGGGGGAGCGGGGCGGCGGCACTGAGGGTGATGGAGAGGCTGGAGGAGGAGGGCGTCGATGTGAGGGTGCACCTGTGCACCTCCCGCTACAAGGATGCGGGGCAGCTCCGCCTGCGCCTGCTGCGCACCGCCCTGGCGAATGCGAAGCCCTACGAGGAGGTCACCGAGGAGGGGCTGTTGCTCAAGGGCGTGGTTTACTCCAGGGAGGACCTGGCGAAGCTCCGTCTGCGCCTGATGCGGGAGTTCCAGATACCCCCGCATCTCATCGCAGTGGACGCGCAGAAGAGGCGCATAGAAACCACGAGGGAAATCGCCCGGGAGCTTGCAAAGTACTTAAGGGAGGGGAGCGTTTATATTGTGGAGGAGTACCCGACCGCGGACAGGCTTGAGACGGAGGTAGTGCCCCTTTGAAGGAGATAACCCTCGCCCACGGCGCCGGCGGCAGGCTGATGGAGGAGCTCATAGAGAAGGTGATAGTGGCGAACATCACCAACAGGAGCGCCGGAGGTGTTGGGCTGGACGCCCTGGACGATGGAGCCTCGCTGCGCATAGGCGGGAGGGAGCTGGTTATAGCCACCGACGCCCACACCGTCTCACCCCTGTTCTTCCCGGGCGGCGACATCGGAAGCCTCGCCGTGGTGGGCACGGCTAACGACGTGGCTGTTATGGGGGCGAGGCCCATCGCCATAGCCTCGGCGCTGGTGATTGAGGAGGGCTTCCCCGGAGCCGAGCTGGAGAGGGTGATAAGGAGCATGGACTCCGCGGCTAGGGAGTGCGGGGTGGCGATAATTACGGGCGACACCAAGGTGGTGGAGCGCGGCAAGCTGGACAGGCTGGTTGTGACCACCACCGGCGTGGGAATAGCCGAGAGGGTGGTAACCGACTCTGGAATTGAGCCGGGGGATGTGATTATAGTCACCGGAACCATAGGCGACCACGGCACGGCGCTTCTTGCCTACCGCGAGGGGTTCGAGTTTGAGACGGCGCTGGAGTCGGACCTCGCCCCCATCTGGCCCGCGGTGGAGCGCGCCCTTGGCGCGGGCAGGGTCAAGGCGATGAAGGACCCCACCCGCGGGGGGGTTGCGAGTACGCTCAACGAGTGGGCCCATAAGGCGGGGGTGGGGATAGTGGTGCGGGAGGAGCAGCTACCCATTAGGGAGGAGGTCCGCGCAGCCTGTGAACTCCTGGGAATAGACCCCCTCAGCGTGGGCAACGAGGGCAAGGCGCTGATCGCTGTAGAAAGGGAGAGCGTCG
>JAADFX010000123.1 GCA_013152685.1 Methanobacteriota archaeon
CTGATCAAGTCCCTAAAAATATCCATACAACTTTAAGAGGGCTAATAAGACTTATTTTCATGGCTTCAGAATTTAGAAGAATTTTAAGAGTAGAAAAACGACCAAATAAGAAGATGAATGCAATAATTTCTAAACTTCTTATACAATATTCATACGAATATTTGTTATCATCAAAAGACCCTATTGATGATAGAACCCTTTTTGAAGTTTCCTCAAGAAGAATTACGGGCCATGCAAGAAAAGAAATCGACTCAAACAGAGATAAAGCTTATAGTCAGTTGATAGAAGAACTATACAATCTCAAAGAATATGGATGGGTAGTAAAAACAGGAGACAAATATATAGTTAGAGACGCAGAAATTCCTGACAAAATATTGAGACTATAATTTTTACTTATCTTAAATTTAAAATAAGCGGGGTATGGGGCTGCCCAGATTTGAACTGGGGTCCACGGCTCCCGAAGCCGCGAGGATGACCAGGCTACCCTACAGCCCCGAAAAGCGGAAGAATCCCAAAAGTTAACAACATAAATACTCTGCTATATAAGGCAATCGTCGTATCGCCTTGCCGCTTTTGCCGAAATGGTTATATATGGGGAGGGGCAAGGAAGGGAAGGAGTTCCATGGATGTGCGCGAGGAGCTGTCGGTGAAGATCGCGGGCGAGGTGGTGCTTTCCTCGAAGCCCGCGGCGACGCTTAAAAAGTGGCGCGAGGTCTTCGGGATTACCCAGAAGGAGCTCGCCTCGGTGCTCGGGGTGAGCACCTCCGTCATAAGCGACTACGAGAGCGGGCGCAGGCGTTCTCCGGGCGTGGCGGTGGTCAGGCGCATAGTGGAGGCGCTCATTTCGATAGACGAGCAGCGTGGCTCCAAGGTGCTCCGCGCCTATGAGCGCATGCTGGGCAACGAAATAAAGACGGACGCAATCCTGGACATTCGTGAGTTCGCGACGCCCATGCGCGCCTCGGAGCTCGTGGACATTGTCGCCGGCGAGGTGGTGGCCAACAGGGAGCTGCTGGACAAGCACATCTACGGCTACACGGTGCTCGACTCGCCGCGCGCCATACTGGAGCTCTCGGCGGAGGAGTTTTTGAAGATCTACGGCCTCACCTCAGAGCGCGCCCTGGTGTTTACCCGCGTGAGCAGCGGCAGGTCGCCCTTCATAGCAATCCGCGTCTCCACCATAAAGCCGGGCTTGGTGGTGCTCCATGGTTTGAAGAGCGTCGACGAGCTGGGGGTTAAAATCGCCGAGAAGGAGCGCATACCCGTGATACTCTCCCATCACAGGAGCAGCGAAGATTTAATTAGGGAGCTCAGGAGAAAGACCAGCTGAAGGTGAGTTGCGTGAAGGTGGGCATCACAGGCTACGGGGTGTACATCCCCAGGTACAGGATAAGGGTTGAGGAGATAGCCCGCGTCTGGGGCAGCGACGCGGGCACCATAAAGGCCTCGCTAAAGATCGGCGAAAAGGCGGTTCCTGCGCTGGACGAGGATGCAGCCACCATCGCCGTGGAGGCGGCCAGGAATGCGCTCAGGCGCGCGCAGGTTGACCCGGGCAAAATAGGCGCCATATACGTGGGCTCCGAGAGTCACCCCTATGCGGTCAAGCCCACGGCCACGATAGTTGCGGCGGCGATACGCGCGGAGCCCGAGCTCACCGCCGCCGACTACGAGTTCGCCTGCAAGGCGGGCACCGCTGGGGTGCAAACCTGCATGGGTCTGGTTGCCTCCGGCATGATAGAGTACGGCCTAGCCATAGGCGCCGACACCGCTCAGGGTGCCCCCGGCGACCCCCTGGAGTACACCGCCGCCGCCGGCGGCGCCGCCTTTGTGGTGGGCAGGCACAAGCTTGTGGCGAGCATAGAGGCCACCTACTCCTACACCACAGATACACCAGACTTCTGGCGCCGGGAGGGGCAGGCCTACCCGCGCCACGGAGGGCGCTTCACCGGTTTGCCCGCCTACTTCAAGCACGTCTACAGCGCGGCGAAGGGGCTTATGGACAGGCTCGGTTTAGAGCCTGGGGACTTTACCTACGCGGTCTTCCACCAGCCCAACGGCAAGTTTCCCCGCGTTGTTGCGAAAAGGCTGGGCTTCTCCAGTGAGCAGGTGGAGCCGGGGATACTGGTGGACAGGATAGGCAACACCTACTCGGGCTCCTCCCTGCTGGGCCTTGCGAAGCTGCTTGACATCGCTGAGCCTGGGGACAGGATTCTTGTGGCGTCCTTCGGTTCTGGAGCTGGCAGCGACGCCTTCTCCGTGGTGGTGGAGCCGGCGATAGAGGAGAAGCGTGCCCTGGCTCCAAGCGTTGAGGACTACATAGCCAGGAAGGTTTACGTGGACTACGCCACCTACGTGAAGCTCAGGAAGAAGATAAGGGTGTGAGTATGAAGAGGGTAGCTGTCATAGGGGTAGGGCTAACCAAGTTCGGCGAGCTCTGGGAGACCAGCTTCTCCCAGCTCTTTGTCGAGGCAGGGGTTAAGGCAATAAACGACGCTGGCATAGACGGCAGCGACATCGACGCCCTCTACGTGGGCAACATGTCGGGCGGGCGCTTCGTCGACCAGGAGCACATCTCCTGCCTGATTGCCGACCACGCGGGCTTGACGCCGATACCAGCGACGCGGGTGGAGGCGGCCTGCGCCTCGGGCGGGCTGGCGATTCGCCAGGGGGTTATGGCGATACTCTCGGGGATGCACGACGTCGTGGTCGTGGGCGGCGTTGAGAAGATGACCGACCTGGTGACTGAGAAGACCACCCAGACTCTAGCCACCGCCAGCGACAGCGAGTGGGAGGCGTTTATGGGCATGACCTTCCCTGGCCTATACGCGCTGATAGCGAGGAGACACATGCACGAGTACGGCACAACTCGGGAGCAGCTCGCCATGGTGGCGGTGAAGAACCACAGGAACGCGCTCCACAACCCCTATGCGCAGTTCCACACGGAGATAAGTGTGGAGGACGTGCTGCGGTCGCCCCTCGTGGCAGACCCCCTGCGCCTCCTGGACTGCTCCCCCATCACCGACGGCGCCGCCTGCGTTGTTCTGGCGAGCGAGGAAAAAGCTAGAGAGTTTGTGGATAGTCCGGTGTACATCACCGGCAGCGGCCAGGCCTCGAGCACCATTGCGCTGCACGACAGGCGCAGCATAACCGTCGCCGACGCCACTGTGAATGCGGCGAAGGAGGCCTACGCCAGGGCGAAGCGCAGCGCGGACGACATTCAGGTTGCGGAGGTGCACGACGCCTTTACCATAGGCGAGATCCTCGCCATAGAGGGCCTGGGCTTTTTCAGGATAGGAGAGGGTGGCAGGGCTACCGAGGAGGGGGAGACGGCGATAGGCGGCCGCATACCCGTGAACACCTCCGGCGGGCTCAAGGCGAAGGGGCACCCGGTGGGCGCCACGGGCGTGGCGCAGGTGGTGGAGGTGGTGCTCCAGCTCAGAGGGGAGGCCGGGAAGCGGCAGGTGGACGCGGACGTGGGGCTTGCCCACAACGTGGGCGGAAGCGGGGGCACGGCTGTGGTCCACATTCTGGAAAAGGGGTGATAGGCATGGGCAGCATTCCACGCTTCTGGCGCAACATGCAGAGCAGGTACAACCTCATAGGCAGGCGCTGCACCCGCTGCGGCGAGGTGTACTTCCCGCCGCGCAACTTCTGCGCGAGGTGCCGCAGGAGGGGAGAGCTGGAGGAGGTGCAGCTCTCCGGCAGGGGAGAGGTGGTGAGCTTCACCGTAATCAGGACCCCTCCCGAGGGCTTCGAGAGGCAGGCGCCCTATGTGATGGCGCTGGTGAGGCTGGAAGAGGGGGTTATGCTCACAACCCAGCTGGTTGACGTTAACCCGGAGGAGGTAGAGATAGGCATGCGCGTTGAGAGCGTTTTCAGAAAAATTCAGGAGGACGGAGAGGCAGGACTTATATACTACGGCTTCAAGTTCAGACCCGTGGAGGAGGATAGACCATGAAGCTCCTGTGCACAGCCAGCGATGAGGACTACGCAAAGGTTAACTGCCAGCGGGAGCG
Organism: Methanobacteriota archaeon; assembly: GCA_013152685.1. Classification (GTDB taxonomy): domain Archaea; phylum Hydrothermarchaeota; class Hydrothermarchaeia; order Hydrothermarchaeales; family BMS3B; genus Pyrohabitans. Next base: position 4,017 of record JAADFX010000123.1, read on the forward strand.
CGACTCCTGCAGGATGTGCTGCATCTTCCACGTGTGCGAGCACTCCTGGCGCACCCGGGAGGTGTGGCGAACCTGCGAGCACTTCCTGGCGGGAAGCTGCTTCTACAAGGGTGATGGCTCGGGTTCAGAATAGACTGCCAGCACCCTGCGTAAAGCACCCCTCTCTCTTATTTTATGGCGAGATGAACACCACATTGTCCCCGCGGATTATCACCAGCCCCAGCCTGCGCACCGGCGTCCCGTCCTTTATCTCGTCCGCGTTCTGAAGCACCACATTCATGTGCATGTCGTAGCCCTTGAGGGTGCCCCTGTACTCCCTTCCGCCCTTGAGTCCAACCAGCACCGGTGAGTCCAGGCTCTTGTGAAGCACATCCAGCGGTCTCTGCGCCATTTCCTATCCTCCTTTGAGGTTTATCAGTTCGCCGTGGGGGTATTTAAACTTTGCGCAGGTGGCTGCGCTCCCTGGGTGCAGGCTAAAAAATAAAAACCCCGCCTCCAATCTAAGCCCGTGAATCTGCTAAACCTTGCGCGCAGAATAGGCAGAGAGGTAAGGGAAGCCGTGGCAGGTGCTCTGGCGAGGGGAGGCGCCGACAGGGAGGTGGGGATGGGTGCGGATGGCACCCCCACCGAGGCGATAGACAGGCTCGCCGAGGAGATTGTGCTCACGCGCCTGCGCGAGGCGGGGGACTTCTTTGTGCTGAGCGAGGAGACGGGCAGTGTGGCTCTTGCTGAGGAGCCAGCATACGTTGCCGTCGTGGACCCCATCGACGGCTCCTACAACGCCCTGCACTCTCTTCCCTTCTACGCCCTCTCCATAGCCTTCGCGCCCTACAGCGAGGGAGCTAGCCTTGCCGACGTGTGCGCCGCCTATGTGCTCAACCTCTACTCCGGAGACGAGTTCACCGCAGAGCGCGGCAGGGGCGCGCGCTGCAACGGGCGCAGGATAACCACAGCAGGAGCCCCGGAGCTGGGCAGGGCCACCGCCTGCGTGTACACCACGCCTCAGAGCATTGACCTTCTCCTCCCCCTGCTCAGGCGCATCAAGCGGGTGCGTACCCTTGGGAGCGCCGCCCTGGAGCTGTGCCACGTTGCGAGGGGCGATATGGACCTCTTCGTGGATGTGCGCACCTACCTGCGCAACATCGACGTGGCGGCAGCTAAGCTGGTGCTCCGGGAGGCCGGGGGAGTGGTCACCAGCCTGGAGGGTGAGCGGCTGAACGCCTCCCTTCTGCGCATAGAGAGGCTGAACCTGGTGGCGAGCCGCACCGAGGAGCTGCACTGCCAGGTGCTCCACGCCCTGAGGCGAAATTTTAAATAGCCGTGGCAGGGAAATTTAATTGGAGGAAAATGAGGACAAAGATAAGCTTTATTCCTGCTTCTGAGGTTCTGCCCGCGGGGGAGGAGGACACCTGCGGGAGGTGCAGGATGCTGGGGCTGAACCTCTGCGCCCAGGATGAGGTGTGCCAGATTCGCCTGGCGGAGGCGCTGGGCAAGCCCCGCGATGAGATAGACGCCACTCTCGACGAGGCGAAGCGGAAGGGCCTGGTAAAAGTCAGGGAGACAAAGCTCCGCGGCAACAGACCTCGCAGGTTCATCAAGATCACTGAGAAGGGGAAGCTCTTCTTTGCTCTGCTGAAATGAGGCTTCTGCTCTGCCTGCTCGCCGCCTCTCTTCTCGCGGGCTACCTGCTGAGGCACCACACCTCCCTCTTCCTCGCGCTTCCGTTGCCAGGGGGCAGCATCTTCCTGAAGAACGCCCTGGCGGCGCTGGCTACGCTTTACCTGGGGGCGCTTCTGAGCCTCGCGGAGCTCTGGATATATAGGCACGTCTCCCCCAGAACCTACGCGGCGCTGGACAGGCTCTCGGAGCCCCTCTACGCGCTGCTCCGCTTCTCAGCTCTTCGCGCACCCTCGCCCCAGCGGGCGTGCCTCCTCTACCTATACGCGGTGCCCCTGCTCAGCCTCTTCGTCAACCTGGCGGTGGTGAGCGCCTTCCTCTGGAGGTATGGCGCAGCCCTGCTCCCCCTCCTTCTCCCCCACGCCCTGCTTGAGGTGCCGGCGATTCTCGCAAGCGTTGCTCTCGCCCTGAGGCTTGCGCGCAGGATGGAGAGGGCAGCAGCTCACGACGCGACGCACTTCCGGCAGGAGCTGGGCTCCGCCCTCGGTGCTGAGTATGCCCTGGCGACGCTGCTAATCCTCTTCCTCCTCTACATTGCCTCTCTGCTTGAGGTGTAGCTCCTCCATCACGCCTCTCAGCTTCCGGGCAATCTCCGCGGCGCTCCTGCCCGGATCGGGAGAGGCGTAGATGCCCCTGCCCACAATCTCAAAGTCGGCGCCCGCGCGTATTGCATCACCCGGCTTCGCCCCCTGCGCCTTTACACCCGGGGAGATTATCACCAGCCCCTCCGCCAGGGAGCGCAGCTTTGCGACTCGCTCCGGGCGCGTGGCGGGCGCGACGATGCCGAAGGCGTGCCTCCTGGCGAGGAGCACTATCCTCTCCGCAACCGGCTGAAGGAACTCCCTCGCGCCCGGGTGGCTCATCTCCGCCACCACGAAGATGTCGATTACGCCAGCGCACGCCTTAATCACATCCTCGCCCACGAAGCCGTGCACAATGGCGAAGCTCGCTCCTGCGCGCCTCGCCTGCTCGCAGATAAGGCGGGAGGTGTAGGGTATGTCCGCAACCTTAAAGTCGGCGATAACCGGCTTTCCCAGCTCTGAGAGCTCTCCCACAACCTCCATGCCGCAGGAGAGCACCAGCGGGTAGCCCACCTTCAGGGCGTCCACATGCTCAAGAGCGCGCTCCGCCACCTCCAGTGCCTTGTTGCGGGAGGTCACGTCCAGTGCCAGAATCAGTCCATGCTCCCTGCGCAGCATTCCATCACCCCAGCCGCTCCTTGAGGCTGGCCACCAGCAGGGGGAGGATAATGGTGGCGTCGCCCACAACGCTAACCACCTTGCCCTCCTCCCTGGTCTTTCCCCAGCTTATCCCCTCCTCCAGCTTAGCTCCGCTCAGGGAGCCTGCCTCCTCCCTGTCCAGGGTAACCTGAATCCCGTAGTCTATCCCGCCGCGCAGCAGATTCGCCCCCAGGATGTAGTGCTTGGGCACGCCTCCCCCCAGGAAGAGCGCCCCCACCTGCTCGGCGTCGAACACAAGCTGGGCGAGCTCCTTCATGTCCTTCACGGCGTTCAGCACCAGCCTGTGCCTCTCGGCGAAGAAGAACAGCTGCAGCCCCAGCATGGAGTCCACCACCGCGGGAGAAAACACGGGCACGCGCCGCTCGAAGGCCGCCCTCAGGAAGGAGCCCCCGTCGCTCAGGCTCCTGCCTATCTCTGTGAGCAGCTCCCTGATGGATAGGTTCTGCCTCCTCTCCTCGGGTATCCTGGAGAGCAGCTCCCTGGCGAAGTCCTCAAAGGCAACGAAGTCCTTAACCCTTGTGTAGACGTTGCCTATCCTGCCTATCTCGGCGCTGTGCAGCTCCGCATCGCTGCTGCGGAAGCTGCCCACATAGTGGGCCCCGCCTATCGCCTCTATAACGTCGTGCACCACGTTGGCGCCGTTGGTAACCACCGCGCTGACGGCGCCCATCCTTATGAGCTCCGCAATCGCCCCCCTCATTCCTGCTGCCACCAGGGGCCCTGCCAGGCCCAGGAACACCGTAGCTCGAGCCTTAACCATCTCCTCCAGGATGTCGCAGGCTCTCGCCAGAGCGCCCGCCCCGAGAACGCCCGCTCTGCCGTACTCCCGCATCAGCTCGTCGACGCTCATGCCCCGCCTGATCTCCACCTGGCCAACCCTCTTCATCTCTTCTTCACCCGGCTGAGCTCTCTCTCCAGTTCCGCTATCCTGGCGTCGATCTCCTCGATTTCTGCCTCAAACCTCTCCCTCTCCGCCTGGTACATCTCCCTGCTAATCTCCCCCGCGGCGAACTTCTTCCTGGCGTTCTCCACCCCGAGCTTGAGCTTCTCCCTTCTCCTCCTCAGCTCGCGAATCTCCTGCGCGATGTCCACACCCCGCTTTACGCGCGCCACCTTCTTCTCGAAGCCGTTGAAGGTCCTGTGCTTCAGGTCGCCTATGACCCTGAAGTCCTTCACGCTGCTCCTCCTGCGGTAGCTTCTGGGGGCGAGGATGCGCCTGACCTCGCTGGCGATGAAGAGGGCGAAGAGTGCGGCAAGGCCGAAGAAGGCGTACTTGTACAGGCTGCTCTCCTGCCGCTCCACCACCACTATTCGCTCCTCCTTCTCCGGTGTGCGCAGCCTGCTCAGGTTCTCCTCAAAGGAGCTCAGCTTCCTCTCCAGCGCCTGCTGAATCGCATAGCTGGCGCCGCTCTGCACCTCCCTCGCCCTTATTCCCGCGAGCTCCAGCTCCTCCACCGCCTCCTCTGCCTTCATGTACGCCAGGTAGCTGCTCTGCTCCAGCAGCATCTCCGCCTCCCGGCGGAGCTGGAAGTAGCTCTGCAGGTGCTCCAGCGCCTGCTCGAAGCTCTCCTCCGCCCGCGACACGTTCGCACCGTAGCTCAGGGCGTTGAGTATGCTCCGGTTCGCCTCCCTTATCGCCAGGAAGGTCTCGTGCTCCCTCGCCTCCGCCAGGCTCAGGCTCTTCTCCGCCAGCTCGCGGTAGTTCCCATACTCAATCCTCACGGGGAACCCCTGGTACGCCTCGGGCTGGAGGTAGGTTATCCTGTAGAACAGGCTTCTCTCCTCTCTTCTCGTGGGCTCTGGAGAGACCTCACCAAAGCTGTAGCCGGGAGGGAGCACAAAGCGCAGGTTCACCATCATTATTCCCCAGGGGTAGGCGCGCTTCAGGGCCTCGCCTTCAAAGAGGTAGCTCCCGTCGCTCCTGCGCAGGCTCCCGGTGTAGGAGTAGCTGAGCTCAATTTTAACCCGCGTCGAGTAGGCGTTCCTGAAGCTGAAGATAACCCCCCCGTAGGTCTCGTCCACCTGGTAGCTGGCGCCGCCGCTTGCCTTGACGGCTATGTTCTCCGCCCCCGGGGCGAGGTGGTAGTACACCGGCGAGGTCACTGAGAAGGGGCTGTTCTGAAGCAGCACCACCTCCTCCACCGAGATGTTCTCCTCTCCCAGCAGGTAGGTTATGTTGTGCTCCACTGCGCTGAGCTGCGCCTCGGCATGCACCAGGGGGAGGAGCAGCAGGAGCACCAGGGGCACCCGGAAGCGCATAGATAGCATTAGCCAGGGTGTATATAAATAGCTTAGCGCCCCTCCAGGGCGCGGCGGATACTCTCCTCGTATGGAGGGGTAAGCACACCCGCCTCGGTTATTATGCCGGTGATGTAGCGCGCAGGGGTGACGTCGAAGGCGGGGTTGAGCACCTCTGCTTCCCTGGGCACAATCCGCCTGCCGTTGAAGAACTCTATCTCCTCCCTGCCCCTGTACTCCACGGGTATGCGCTCACCATCAGGCGTCTCCGGGTCTATGGTGGAGAGCGGGGCGGCCACGTAGAAGGGTATGCGGTGCTCCCTCGCGAGGACCGCCAGCGAGTAGGTGCCTATCTTGTTGGCGGTGTCGCCGTTTGCGGCTATCCTGTCGGCACCCACTATGACCTTCGTCACCCCCCGGGTGCGCATCACATAGCCGGCGCTGCTGTCGGTTATTACCGTCACGGGTATGCCCTCCTGCACCAGCTCCCACGCGGTGAGCCTCGCGCCCTGGAGCAGGGGCCTGGTTTCGTCGGCAAAGACTCGGAGCCTCTTGCCCTGGCGCCACGCTGTAACTATAACCCCGAGCGCTGTGCCGTAGCTGGCTGTTGCCAGAGCACCGGTGTTGCAGTGGGTGAGCACCACATCGCCGTCCTCGAGGAGTTCTGCACCATGCTCGCCCAGCCTGCGGTTGGCCTCCAGGTCCTCTTCGTATATCCTGAGCGCCTCCCTGTAGGCGGCCTCCGCGGGGCTGGGGCTCTCCCTCGCCCTGTTCATCACCCTCTCCAGCGCCAGGTGCAGGTTCACCGCCGTTGGGCGCGTTGCGGCGATTCTCCTGCGGGTTTTCTCCAGCTCTGAAAGCACCTCCTGCGCGGGTTTGTGAGCATTCTTCAGCGCCGTCTGCGCCAGGGCGAAGGCGGCGGCAACGCCGAGAGCGGGCGCGCCGCGTATCCTGAGGCTCTCTATCGCCTCGGCGATGCACTCGGTGTCGGCGCACTCAATCAGCCTCACCTCCTCGGGAAGGAGGGTCTGGTCTATCATCACAACCTTCTCGCCCTTGAGCTCTATGGTGCGCATTTCCACCACACCCTTTTATCTCTCCGCGAGGTTAAATAGGTTGAGGTCTGGCACAGAAATCTTTATATAGGGAAACTCCATCAAAAAACCTCGACCCCGGGTGGTGCCATGGTAAGGTGCGAGGACTGCGCTTTGCTGGAGAACCTGCCCACCGACTACAGCACGCTGAGAAGGTGCCTGATGCACAACCGCTGGAATTTGAACCCCTGGAAGAACAGGAGGTGTCCGGACTTTCAGCCGGGACCGTGATGAGGATAGCTGTTTTTCAGCGCGGAGAGAGGAGTAGGCACAAGATAGAGGGCGTGCGCAGGTACGGGGAGGGCATTGAGCTTCAGGTTTTTTCTGTGCCCGAGGCGCTTCCCGAGCTTATAGACAATCCCGAGGACTTCCTGCCCGAGGAGCTGGAGGCAGACCTGGTGCTGGACTACCTCTACCACCCCGACCTGAGTGAGCACCTTCTTGCTGTTGCCAAGCGGAAGGGGATACCAGTAATAGCACCGGGCAGGCGCCTTAAGGGAGCCATAACCCCGCCCACGTGCTGCGGTCTGGGCGATTCGAAGGAGGCGGGGGAGTACGGCAGGCAGTTCGGTACCCCGGAGCTTGAGGTGGAAGTGGAGGAGGGGAGGGTGAAAAGCGTCAGGGTGAAGAGGGGTGCGCCCTGCGGCGCCACCTGGGCGGCGGCGGAGAAGGTGAGGGGCCTGCCGGTGGAGGAGGCCCTGCACCGCTTTGCGCTGGAGGTGCAGTTTGTGTGCAGAGCTGCTGCCGGCTACGAGGTGGGGCAGGTGAGGAAGGCGCCCCTCCACTTCGCCGGCGAGGTGCACATCGCCGCCTTTAAGAGGGCGCTTGAGAGGTAGCTACCTCTCTATTACCGTCTCCTCCACCTCCATGCCGAAGTGCCTCCCCTCGCCCGAGAGGTATAGGAGCACCTCATCACCAGCCTTGAGCTTTGCCACGGAGATGGGCTTCCCGTCCTTTGAGACCAGGTTTATTGTCTCTGCGTTCTGGAGCAGCGTCTTGAAGCGCCTCCCCTCCACCTCGGCCTCAACCAGCATCAGGGGGCGGCGCTCTATCTTCACCCTGCCCACCACAACACGCCTGGTGTTACCCTCCGCGTCCACGGCGAGCACCTCGTCTCCAGCCTTGAGCTCGCTGAGGTAGCGGGTCCTTCCTCCGGGAGCGAGCACGTAGGCGTGCACCGCCCCGGCGTTCACCCTGAAGGGTCTGGAGGCGACGTACTCGCTCTCAAGGGTTTCCGAGTGCACCAGGAAGAGCCCCGCCGCCTGGCTTCCAACGAGCATCCCCTCGCCAACCCTGAGCAGGGAGGCGGTGTCTATGCACACTCTATCTCCCATGCCAACCTGCTTGAGGCTCACCACCCTTGCGCTCACCAGCCTCAGCCTCTCGGCGCTTCTGGAGACCAGCTCCGCCACGCGCTTTATCTCGGCCAGGTCTCCGCCCTCCAAGAGCACGCCGTCGGTGCCCACCTCTAGGGTTTCCAGGGCAAGCCTCGCCTCCTCGGCGCTTCTCACTGCGGCGATTACCCTGACCTCCTCCTTCTGCAGCTCCGCTATCAGGTTCTCCAGGGGGATGACCTTCCAGTCCTTTCCCACCACCACCAGGTAGTCCACAAGCTTCGCCAGCATTGCCGCCAGCCTCTCGTGCGCCTTGCTCAGAATCTCAACCCGCGCCGCCAGCTCGATGCCCTCGCCCCTGAGCTCCCTCAGGCGCGCCACGCCCTCGAGGCTCTCCAGCTCGGCTGGGAGCTCCTCCTCTGAGAAGCGCACCATTGCGACATCGCAGCCCTCGTCGCACACCAGCTTGAGGTTGCCCAGCTTCCTGGCTCTCTCGGCGTCTTCGCTGCGCACCACCACGGCGGAGGCTCCGGACTCCAGCGCTGTAGTAACCACCGCCTTGCGCTCATCCCAGCTCTCCTGCGCCGTGGCGTCAACCCAGAAGAACTTCATCTCCTCACCCTGTCTGCTCCATCATCCCTCGAGTATCTTCATCGCTTCCTCCACGTCCTTGCCCTCGTGCACGATTGCTGCTATTGCCCTCACCATTTTGGTTGGGTTTTTGTGCTGGAAGATGTTTCTTCCTATGCTGGTGCCTGCTCCTCCAGCCTCTACTGCTCCAGCCACCATCTCCAGCACCTCTCTATCGCTTCCCATCTTTGGTCCTCCTGCGATAACCACCGGCACCGGGCAGCCCCTCACCACCTCTTTGAATGAGTCCACATCTCCCGTGTAGTTGGTTTTCACTATGTCAGCTCCCAGCTCCGCGCCAACACGTGCTGCGTGCTTCACCACCTCCACGTCGTGCTCACTCTGAATCTTCCTCCCTCGCGGGTACATCATCGCAAGCAAAGGCATGCCCCACTCCATGCACCTTGCGCTGACCTCGCCAAGCTGGGTGAGCATCTCCGCCTCGTCGTCTGCGCCCACGTTGACGTGGATGCTCACAGCGTCTGCACCCAGCTTAATCGCCTC
>JAADFX010000124.1 GCA_013152685.1 Methanobacteriota archaeon
TTGAATGGCGGTTAAAGCGACTACACCTCCCTCCTGACCTTCGCCACTACCTTCTCCTCCACCTTAAACCTGCCCACCACCTCGTCAAGCTACTGCACCAAAATCAGTTTTTGACCAATTCGCATATCTGACAGATTTACTGATAGGTTTTTGTATATCTGCAATTTAATCATCCTCTTTGCTGCTATCAAATTTTTGATTTTTACATAGCACTCGTATATAGCACAAATATAAACTTTTCTTTTCTAAATCTGAAACATATTGATAATATTGGTTAAAATATTTTATATTTTAATTCTGCTTTAAAATGTGCCGCTTTTCAAAATACATCCATTATTGCACAAAAAAATATTAAAAGAATACAAGAAAGTTGCTATCTATATTGAAATAAATTTAAGAAAAAATTTATATATTTGTTGGTACCCTAAGTTTAAGAGGGGTAAATGTACGGGCATGCAAATCAGGGACAGCTGGCAGGACATCCCGCACAGATTAAAAGGAGGATTTGCATTATATGGGAATATACTCCATAATTTATCGTTATTTTGAGTTTTTATCAGATTTCTGGCGATTTTTTAATGAGAGATTTTATACGGGAGGGAGCCTGATTGGAACAGTGGAGGGCAATGGAGAGGTATAGTGAACAAATAAAGGCACTGGAAGAGCTAAAGGTGAACATCCTCGCCAATGTCTCCCACGAGCTGCGCACGCCGATTACCATAGCCAAGGGGGCTATAGAGCTGGCGGAGTATGAGGAGGACCCCCGGGAGAGGAATGAGTACCTGAACATGGCGCTGAATGCGCTGGCACGCCTGAGCTTAATAGTGGAGGACATAATCGGAGCATCAAAATTCATGAAGGGCGACATAAATCCGAAGTTCGACAGGATAGACATGAGGGAGCTCGTTGAACTTGTATGCCGCGACTTTTCCATTGAGCTGCAGAGAACAAAGATAAAGCTTCAGCTGAGCGTGGAAGACGGCATTCCCCCGGTGAGGGGAGACAGGGACCTGCTGAGGCATGCGCTCCGCAACCTGCTCAGCAACGCCATAAAGTTCAACAGGGAGGGCGGAAGCATACACATCCGCCTCAGGAGGAGGAACGGCGTTGAGGTGTGCATCAGCGACACAGGCATAGGCATACCCGAGGACAAGATTGACAGGATATTCGACGTGCTTTACCAGGTAGACAGCTCGCCCACCCGGCGCTACGGGGGTACGGGGCTCGGCCTGGCGATTGTGAAGGAGATAGTGGAGGTGCACGGGGGAAGGGTGAGTGTGGAAAGCCGTCTGGGCGCCGGCTCCACCTTCTGCGTGAGCCTTCCCGCAGCCGGCGAACCCGGGGTGTCCTAAAAAGCAAAATTTTTATGGGAGATGCCCAAAAAAATTATTTAATTATTAAAAGCGGTGAGTGGAGGAGCGAAACAATTATATTCTGACGAAGTACGAGCTATAAAGGAGGTGCTAGAATGGGTGAAAGAACCAGTACAGGTCTGGATGAGAACGTCGCCGGGTTGCTCTGCTACCTTCTTGGGGTAATAACCGGAATAATTTTTTATGTCATTGAGAAGGAGAACAAATTTGTGCGCTTCCATGCAGTACAGAGCATTGTGGTCTTCGGAGCCCTGCTGATTGTAAACTGGGTTGTTATACCCATAATAATGATGGTGCCCTTCCTGGGATGGATACTCGGCGGTCTCCTCGGCCTTGTGGTGTTTATCCTCACCGTGGTGCTATGGGTGCTGCTAATGTACAAGGCTTATAAGGGCGAGAGGTACAAGGTCCCCTTCGCCGGGGACATCGCAGAGAAGTACGTGTGAGGTGAAAACATGAAGTGGATGGTGGCTCTTGTGGCACTGGTGCTGGTTGCCGGCTGCACCGGCGGCGGTGGTGGCGAAGCCGGTGGCGCCGGAGAGGCTGTCGGAGAGAAGGTGGCGGAGAAGGTCAAGGAGGAGGTTGCGCCGGACAACTGGTGCGTGAAGGGCTCCTACTGGCAGTGGGCAAACCCCACCACCGGTGAGAGCGCAAGCCTCGAGGTTAAGGGGATAGTGGAGCACGAGGGCAAGAAGACCTGCAAGGCGGAGATGAAGAGCACGACGGGCGAGAAGTACGCCCGCATGGAGGGCTACTTCACCAAGGATGGAGAGTACACCCACGTGCTATTCTACGACGAGCAGGACAGGCTGCGGGCAGAGTGGAAGATGGAGGGAGGCAAGTTCCTCCTCAGGGAGTACGACGAGCAGGGCAACGTGGTCAACGAGTTCAGCATGGGCGAGGGAGGAATGCAGATACCGGGGATGCCGATACCCGGACAGTAGCGGCTCCCCCTTCCGCTTTTTTTACCTGACTGCTGGTAGAATCCTTTGCCCTTGCCAGCCTTCCGGCAATAGTGGCTATGCACACCTGGCGGCTTCTGGACACCGGCAGGCGGAGCGCCGCGGAGAACCTTGCCCTCGACGAGGCGCTGCTCCTGGCAAGGGCGAGGCACTCAACGCCAAACACGCTGCGCTTCCTTCAGTTTTCGCCCCACGCCGCGCTGGTGGGCTTCCACCAGAGCGTTGAGCTGGAGATACGCGAGGACTTCTGCAGGCAGGCGGGTATAGACATAAACCGCCGCATCACCGGCGGAGGAGCGCTGTACTTCGACGAGTCGCAGCTGGGCTGGGAGCTCATCGCGCCTCGAGGTTATGAGGCCTTTCCGAAGCGGGTGGAGGAGCTCTACGAGGTAATATGCCGCGCCGCGGCGAGGGGGCTCAGGAAGCTGGGCATAGAGGCGAGCTTCCGCCCCAAGAACGACATAGAGGTCAATGGGAGAAAAATCTCCGGCACAGGGGGAGCGCTGGAGGAGGACGTCTTCCTGTTCCAGGGGACGCTGCTCATGGACTTCGACGTGGAGACCATGCTGAAGGCGCTGCGCATCCCCACGGAGAAGCTCAAGGACAAGGAGATAGAGTCGGTTAAGGAGCGCGTCACCTGCGTCAGGTGGGAGCTGGGCCGCCTGCCAGCGCTGGAGGAGGTGAAGCGGGCGCTGATGCAGGGCTTTGCGGAGGAGTTCGGCCTGCGCTTTGAGGAGGGTGAACTCCTGCCCGAGGAGGTGGAGCTGTACGGGAAGCTCCTGCCCAAGTTCAAATCCCGTGCCTGGGTTTATGGCACGAGGCGCGCGCCGGAGCAGCGCACCACGCTGCGCGCCGCCAAAAAAACGCCCGGCGGTCTGATTAGAGTGCAGCTCGTGGTGGATGCGAAGAATGAGCGCATCCACTTCGCTTTAATTACCGGAGACTTCTTCGCCTACCCGAAGAGGGCGATCTTCGACCTCGAGGCAAGGCTCAAGGACGCAAGCGCCGCGCCGGAGGCGGTGGAGGCGGAGATAAGGCGCTTCTTCTCCGAGCGAGAGGTGGAGATTCCCGGAGCAAGTGTGGACGACTTCGTGGAGGTGGTGCTCGCCGCGCTGGCGAAGCTCAGGCTGAAGAAGTACGGCATCGCCACAGATGAGGCGAACCACGTGTTCACAGTGCTGGGCGACTTCGAGGACATCACCACGCCGAAGGTCCTGCTGCTGCCCTACTGCGCCAAGGCGAAGGACTGCGACCTGCGCTACAAGAACGACTGCAGGAAGTGCGGGCGCTGCACCGTTGGAAGGGCCTATGAGCTTGCGGACGAGCTCGGCCTGGAGGCGATTACCATTGTGAACTACGAGCACCTGGAGGAGACGCTGCGCAGCCTGCGCCGGCGGGGGATTGAGAGCTTCATCGGCACCTGCTGTGAGAGCTTCTTCATAAAGCACCAGCGCGACTTTGAGCGCCTCGGCTTAAAGGGGGTGCTTGTGGATATAGACAACACCACCTGCTACGACCTGGGTAAGGTGAGGGAGGCCAAGAAGGGGAAGTTTAAGGAGGAGACCTCCCTCAAGCTGGAGCTTCTGGAGAAGGTGCTCAGGTTAAAGGCGCGCGGCTAGGACAAGATATTTATTTCCCCTCCTCCTTCTCTTAAGCTATGGCAGCCGAGGAGGACCACCTGGAGTTCCAGCTGAAGCGGGTTGACCCCGAGGAGACGCTGGAGGAGCAGTTTGTAAGGCAGAAGCAGACCTACCTGTTCTACAAGCTCGCCTGGATACAGGAGTTCTTCGACAGGAAGAAGCTCGCCCAGGAGCTTGCCTTCCTGGTGATGATGATATACATCTACGACTTCATAGACCGCCTTGGGATGCGCTTCGCCGACCGCATTTTAAACTTCCTCTCCTTTACCTCCTGGCCCCTGGAGAAGTTCCGTCCGCTGATGGGGCTCAACCTGGAGGCGAAGATTGCCCTTGCGGTTGCCATCGAGTATCCGGAGAAGAGCCAGGAGGAGCAGGAGAAGATTGTGGAGCTGGTCACAACCGCCTACGCCTGGCTCGGCCTCGGGAGGGAGCAGGAGTGGGAGGTGGCGCAGGTCGTCAAGCGCAAGCGCTGGCTCTACTCCCTCCTCAACTCGGAGCCCGAGAGGAAGCGCCGGGAGCTTATCGAGAGGCTGCGGGAGCAGGGCGGGAAAAGGGCGGAGTTCAGGCTGGTGAACGTGGGCATAGTTCCCACGGAGCTGTGCCCCAACAGCTGCCGCTTCTGTCTCGCAGCCTGGAAGGCGAGCTGCGAGGAGAGGATAGGGCGCAGCATTGAAGAGGAGGAGTTTGAGGTCATCGCGGACGAGGTGATAAACTTCGCGGGGGAGCGCGGGCTCATCGTCACCGTCACCGGCGGCGAGCCCTTCCTGGAGCTGGAGCGCGTTCTATACTTAGTGAGACACGCCCGCTCCCGCCTGGACATAACCACCAGCGCCTACTGGGCGCGCGACGTTGGCAAAGCCAGGGAGATCCTCTCAAAGCTCAGCGCCGCTGCGAGGGAGAACCGCAACGAGGACTTCCACTTCACCCTCCAGGTCAGCCTGGACGCCTTCCACCAGGAGGTGCGCTTCGAGAGGGGCGAGTTTGTGCAGAATGTGCCCATAGAGTGTGTGCTCAACCTGCTGAAGCTCACCCAGGAGGAGTTCCCGGAGATTGAGGTGGTGCTCCTCACAAAGCTCACCTCCTACGAGGACCCCCTCGCCAGGCTGATAAAGCTCCTGGAGAAGCAGGGGATGAAGGTCAGGATTACGCGTAAGGTCACCCAGCCGGGGGTCACTGTGAACCTGCTGGACGAGGAGCGCAGGCTGGTGACAAAGCCCGCGCTGCTCAAGGCGTACCTGGAGTTTGAGGGCTCCCAGGGCAAGCCGGTGCTCATCTTCTACACGGTGGTGGAGAGCATGGGCAAGGCCTCTGCACTGGACGCCTTTGAGTTCCCCGGCTTCAGGGAGCAGGTGAGGGAGCTCCTGAAGGGGAAGGGTGAGATAAAGCTCCCCCTCATAGGCATAGAGGTTAGCGACGACGGCAACGTTTATCCGGGGGCCCATGCGCTCTACGCCTGGAGCGCCGGCAACGTGCTGGAGGAGAGCCTGGAGGATATCTTCGACCGCCTTTGCTACGACCCCCTCCTGATAGCCCTCGCCGAGGAGCCGGCGAAGATATTCGAGATAGCCCGCGAGGTGGAGGGGGAGCGCATCGACGCCATAGCAGCGGGCGAATCTTCGCCCCTGGCGGCGGCGTACCGCGTGCTCGAGGCGCCCTGGATGCGCCTCTACATCACCCGCCGCCTGCTGGGCGAGCCCAGGGAGAGGGCGGAGGAGGAGTACAGGAAGTACAAGGAGGAGTACCGTCCGGAATAATAAAGCCCCGAAGATGAGTATTACTTTTTCCTAAATCCTTTCAGAAGGAGGCGCAACATCGCAAAGCTATAAATACGCCGCAGTGGGAGTTAATCTGGGGTGATTGGATGAGAATTGTGAAGAAGGAGAAGAAGAAGGGCTACGCCACCTGCAAGTGCCACAGGAGCTGCATGTAGCTCCCCCTTTATTTTTTGAGGTGGGGCAATGGGAGTAGAGGATGAGGTTCGCGCCAGGCTGTGCAGGCGCTGCGACTTCTACAAGGAGGGGGAGACCCTGGAGTGTGCCGCCTTCAAGGTTGCGAAGCGCCTGGTGGAGCAGGGAAAGGTGAGCCTGGACGAGCTGTAGAGCATGTACCCAAGGCTGAAGAACTGCGTTCTCCGTGCCGGTGAGGGCTACTTCCTGTACAACTACGCCAGGGACGAGGTTTACGAGCTGGACGAAGAAGCCTTTGAGCTTCTGCGCCGCTTCACGGGCAGAAACAGCCTCGAAGCCCTCGCCGGTGAGTTCGGAAGGGGCAAGGTGGAGGAGGCGGTGGAGTACCTCCTGCGGGAGGGGTGCTTGGTGAACGAGCACGCTGAGCACGCGGAGGAGCGCCTCAGCGTGGAGAGCTTTACCCCCTCCCTGCGCTACCTGCAGCTGCACATAACTGAGAGGTGCAACCTCAGGTGCAGGCACTGCTACCTGGGGGAGAAGTCGCCGGAGGACCTGCCCAGGGAGGTGGCCTTCAGGGCGGTGGAGGAGTTCTCCCGCTTCGGCTGGAAGCTCCTGATCACAGGGGGCGAGCCCCTGCTGTGCCCCTACTTCTGGGACCTCCTGGAGTTCGCCTCCCGCAGGAAGCTCAGGGTGGTGGTGCTCACCAACGGCACGCTCATCCATGAGGGCACAGCAGAGCGCCTCGCAGAGCATGCGCACGAGGTGCAGATAAGCATAGACGGCATGAGGCGCGGACACGAGGCGCTGCGGGGCAGGGGGAGCTTTGCGCGGGCGCTCCGCGGGGCGAAGCTTGCGCTGAGGCACATGAGGGTGAGCATCGCCACGATGATTCACCGGGAGAACCTCCGGGAGTTTCCGCGGCTGGAGAGGCTGGTCAGGAGCCTGGGGGTGGAGGAGTGGAGCCTGGACGTGCCCTCCCTCCAGGGAAGCATGAGGGAGAACGCCGAGCTTCTGCCTCCACCTCAGGATGCGGCCCGCATTTACGCCAGCTACGGCTTCTCCCAGGGTACGCACCAGGGCAGCGAGGACTACGCCTGCGGCGCCCACCTGTGCTCAGTAAACGTTAGGGGAGAGGTGACCAAGTGCGGGTTTTTTGATCGCGGTGTGGGCAGCCTGAAGGAACTCTCCCTGAGGGAAGCCTGGGACAGGCTGGTTGCGAACTACCTGCCACGCCTGGAGGAGCTCGCCTGCAGGGGCTGCGAGCACCTTCCGGAGTGCCGCGGCGGGTGCAGGTTCAGGGCCCTGTGTGAGGGGGACTTCCTGGGCAGGGACAGCTTCCTGTGCCTGCTGCACCGGCGCCGGGTGCACGGGTGAGCGAGCTCAGAACTCGGGCATCGAGGGCATCTCCGGCTTCTCGCCCTCCTCCTCTTTCTCAAGCTTGCCAGCGGCGATTATGTCGTCGATGCGCAGAATCATCACCGCGACCTCACTCGCCGAGGAAATTGCCTGCGTCTTTACATTCACCGGCGTTATAAGGCCTGCGCTGAAGGTGTCCTTGAGCTCGCTGGTAATCACGTCGTAGCCATAGTCCGGGCTCTCCTCGTGGGCCTTTCTGAGCTCCACCAGCACGTCTATCGGGTCAAGGCCGGCGTTCTCTGCCAGAGCGCGGGGTATCGCCTCGACGGCGTCGGCGAAGGCCTCAATTGCGAGCTGCTCCCTGCCGCCCACAGTCACGGCGTACTCCCTGAGCTTCCTGGCAACCTCAACCTCGGGCGCGCCGGCGCCAGCCACGACCTTTCCGCAGCGCAGCGCCGCCGCCACAACGCCTATCGCATCCTCAATGGCACGCTCCGCCTCGTTCACCACGTGCTCACTGCCGCCGCGGATGAGTATCGTAACGCTCTTCGGGTCCCTGCACTCCCGCACAAAGACCATCTCATCATCACCTATCTTCACCTCCTCGACTATGCCAGCGTAGCCCAGGTCCTTCTCGCTCAGGTCGTCGAGGCTGGTGACAACCCTCGCTCCGGTTGCGCGGGCGAGCTTCTTCATGTCGCTCTGCTTCACCCGGCGCACGGCGAAGATGCCCTCCTTCGCAAGGTAGTGCTGCGCCAGGTCGTCTATACCCTTCTGGCATAGCACCACATTCGCCCCGCTCGCCTTGATCTTCTCCACCATGCTCCGGAGCATGCGCTCCTCCTCGTCGATGAAGGCCTGGAGCTGGTTGGGGTCGGTGATGTTTATCTTAGCATCCACCTCCGTCTTCCTGACCTCCAGGGCGCTCTTGATCAGCGCAATTCTGGCGTCTTTAACGGAACGGGGCATCCCGGGGTGCACGCGCTCCTTGTCTATGACAATGCCGTTTATAAGCTCGGTGTCCTCTATGCCGCCGCCCGCCTTCTTCTCTATCTTTATCAGGTCCCTGTCCACCTCGTTGCCCTCGCGCACCCTCTGCACCGCCTCAACAACTATTTCAGCAAGGTGCTCCTTCGCCTTCTCCGCCCCCTTGCCCGTCATCGCCATTACCGCAACCTTCCTGAGCATCTCCTCGTCCTCCGGGGAAATCTCGTGGGCCATCTCGTTGAGAATCTCCCTGGCCTTCTCCGCCGCCAGGCGGTAGCCCCTCGCAATAATCGTGGCGTGCACCTCCTGGTCAAGAAGCTCCTCCGCCTGCTTCAGAAGCTCACCCGCGAGCACCACCGCAGTGGTGGTGCCGTCTCCGACCTCGCTCTCCTGGGTCTTGGCCACCTCCACTATCATCTTCCCCACGGGGTGCTCAATGTCCATCTCCTTGAGAATCGTGACGCCGTCGTTGGTTATGGTGATGTCCCCCAGGCTGTCCACCAGCATCTTGTCCATCCCTCGCGGACCGAGGGTTGTCCTCAGGGTCTCGGCGATAATCCGCGCCACCATTATGTTGGTGCGCCTCGCCTCGCTGCCGCGGGTGCGCTGGGTGCCCTCCTTCAGTATAAGCACGGGTTGTCCTCCCATTGTCGCCATCACTCCAACCACCTCCACACAATTAAGTAAACAGCGGTTAGAAAAATATTGGCGCCGGCACTTTTATTTTTTGCGCTACACCTTTATCCTCTCGTACTTAAGCAGGTAGGCAAGCACCAGGCCGGAGGCGAAGGCCCAGGCGAGGTTGCTCACCAGCGTAATGCCCAGCATCACCAGGGGCACGTAGAACTCCCTCTTGCCCCGCAGGTCCCTTATCATCGTCATAAGCTCTGCGCCGGCGATGAAGAGCAGCACCCCCAGCACCGAGAAGGGCAGCAGCTTTATTATCTCCACCGAGCCCTCGCCGAAGAGTAGCGCAATGGCAAGGAAGAAGGCGCCGATTATGACGTTGTTGCCGGCGGTGCGCGCGCCGAAGCGGTAGTGCGCCGCTAGTCCACCGGCACCGTGGCACATGGGCATGCCCTGCAGCAGAAAGCTGCCCAGGTTCGCCAGCCCCTGGCTGGTGGCAAGGGCCCGGTAGGTGACCCTGCTCGCCCTCTTTCCGAAGTAGCTCCTCGCCAGGTCGTGCTGGGCTATGACAGCGTTGCCCAGGGTCATGGGTATCTGGGGGAGCACCAGCAGGAAGAGGGCGGTGGCAAAGTCGCCCGCGCTGGGCAGGCCGGTGAGGAAGATGGGCTCGGGGAGGTGCAGGCCCAGGCTCACCCGGGGCAGCTGGAAGGCGAAGCCCACCACAAAGCCGCCCAGCACGAGGATGAGCGCGGCAGGCGCCTTTCTGTTTTCAAGAAGCAGGTAGGCGGTTGCCAGGCCGAGCAGGCCCAGGAGGGTGTAGGCGCTCAGCCCCGCGATGCTGAGCTGCACCAGCGCATGCTGATACTGGGGAACCAGCTCAGAAGTGGGAGGTGCGAGGATGAACTCAAGACCGCGCACCAGCAGCAGGGTGCCCACGCTGAGCTGCACCCCCCTCACCACCGTCTTGGGAACATAGCGGCTTAGCTCTATTAAGCCGGTGACGCCCAGGAGGAGGAGAAGCACGCCCACCAGCAGCGCGGCGGCGTATATTGTGCTTGGGGTTATAACGGCGTAGCTCGCTATGGCGTAGGCGCCTATAACCTTCATGGGCTGCACCGGCATGGGAATGCGGTAGTAGGCACCGGCGAGAATGTAGAACAGCCCCACCATGAAGAAGAGCCCCACAGCGCTAACGCCGTTGAGGAGTATCATACCCAGGGCAAGGGGCAGAAGGGTGCCCAGGTCGCCCAGCGAGCCCGCCGCCTCCACCCTGTCAAACTTGAAGTCGCCTATCCGCATCTTAAAATCATAAATTTATAACAATAAAAAATTAATTTATTTTATTTAAAACCAATTTCACTTACATTTCTACTATTTAATCACGCCTTTAAGCCTTTCCAGGAGCTCCGGAGTGCTCGCAGGGCCCTCCAGCAGGGTCCTGCCCTCAACCACCAGCGCCGGAAGCTCAGAGACACCCAGCCTCTCCGCTCTGCGCAGGTTTCTGGGGAAGCGGTAGACCACCAGCCTCCTGCCCCGCAGGTCCTCATATATGGAGACTGAATTCACCCACCTGACGCCGGTGAGCTCCTCCAGAGCCCTGAGCACAGCTTCCTCCTCCCCGGAGCCCTCCTCTCCCGGCTCAACACCGCAGCATCCATCCTCCACCGGAAGAGACCTGCTTAGAAACTCGAGCCTCATCTCCATCACTCCACCACAATCCTGCCGCTCCTCAGAATGCTTACCCCTATTCTGCCGGCGATGCGGTTGCCCTGGATCCTGCTGCCCCCGTGCCTGCGCAGCAGGCCTATGAGGGAGGTCCTGTTGTGCACCACCTTTATGCCGTGCCTGTCGGCGGCGCGCAGTATCTTCTCCGGCGCCTGAAAGAGCTCCTCGCCCTCCTCCAGCACCACCCTCACCGGGGAGAGCCTCTCGAAGGCGACTATGGTGCGCCGGGCCTTCTCCACGTTCTCCCTGGCGCGCTTCTCCAGTATTGCCACATTCTCCCTGCTGGTGCCGAGAAGCTCTGCAATCTCCCGCTGCTTGTAGCCCCTGGCGCGGAGCTCAAGAATTCTCAGCTGCTTCTCCGTCAGAAATCCCGTATCGCGAGGCAACCTACCACCGGGAATAAGCTTGCTTTCCTATAAAATAAATGTTTGCGCTTACGCTGCGCATCTGGTAAGCTATTTCGCTTACCTGTGCCCCAAGGTTTATATAACTCCTGGGGAGATGTGAGACGGGTTAGCTTCGCCAGTGGGTGTTCTGGAGATTATGTAAATTATTTTGTTTACTATTCGGAAATATTTACACAATCTTTATATAATGGGTTATCATTCTACCTTACAAAATTTTCAGGAGGTGCAACATGAAGCCCAAGCAGCTGGGATTGGTTTTTGTGGTGTTTCTGCTCATGCTGAGCCTGGGGTGCACCGCAAAGGGAGGCGGTGCGGCCCCTGAAGCGGCAGCCAAAGAGGCTGCACAGTCGCCGCAGGCGGCTGAGAAGAACCCCGAGGAGATGCCAAAGCTGGTGCTCGCCACCACAACCAGCACCTACAACTCGGGCCTGCTTGAGGTGCTCAACACCGAATTTCAGAAGAAGTACGGCGTGCTCGTAGAGGTGCACGCAGTGGGCACGGGCGCGGCGCTGCGCATGGGAAAGGACGGAGAGGTTGACGTGGTTCTGGTGCACGCGCGCAGCAAGGAGGACAAGTTCCTGGAGGAGGGCTACGGCATAAACCGGCGCAACGTGATGTACAACGACTTCGTGATTGTCGGGCCCAAGAGCGACCCCGCCGGCATAAGGGGGATGAAGAGCGCCGCCGAGGCCTTTGCGAAAATTGCCCAGGCAAAGGCCAAGTTCCTGTCCCGCGGCGACAACTCGGGTACGCACACCAAGGAGCTTTCAATATGGAAGCTCGCCGGGATAACACCCAGCGGCGAGTGGTATGAGCAGACAGGGCAGGGGATGGGCAAGACCCTCACCATAGCCAATGAGAAGCAGGGCTACACCCTGACCGACAGGGGTACCTACCTCGCCTACAAGGGCAAGCTTGACCTTGAGATTCTGGTGGAGGGCCCGGTGAAGGGCGGCGATCCTCTGCTGGCGAACCCCTATGCGGTGATTGCGGTGAACCCCAAGAAGTACCCGGAGCGCAACTACGAGCTGGCGATGCTCTACATAGGCTTCCTCACCTCTCCCGAGGGGCAGAAGCTCATCGCCGAGTTCAAGAAGAACGGCGAGCAGCTCTTCTACCCCGACGCCCTGGTGGACAGGGAGAACTACAACCAGTACCTGCCTGTGACCATCCACGGGCTGTACAACGAGCAGGGCGAGCCCTACACGGGAGTCACGCTGCCTCCGAAGGGCTAGGCGGCTCCACCCCTTTACTTTTTTCCGGAGTTATTTTTATACTGCTGTACAGCAAGGTGTCCCCATGGAGTACCTCATAGAGGGAATCCTCCGCGCCGTGAAGCTGCTTGTAGCCCTTGACCCCTACGTTATAAGCGTCGCCAAGGTTCAGATTATGGTATCCACCAGCGCCGTGCTGCTCGCCTCAGCCACTGCAGTTCCGCTTGCGGTGCT
>JAADFX010000125.1 GCA_013152685.1 Methanobacteriota archaeon
ACTTCTTCGAGAGCAGGGAGATGACGGCAAAGTTCCTGCCGGAGATGACGGAGCAGAGAATGAGGCCGGAGTACGTGGAGAACCTGGAAAGGGCCCTCGAAAAGGGAGACCTGAACGCCTCAAGGGAGGCGATGAAGGTGATATCCGAGAACACATGCTCCCTCAGCGGGTGCCACAGCATCTTCCTGCTGGCACCTGGCTAGTCCGCATGCCTCCTGGGCAGCTCCACTATAAAGACGCTCCCCCGGGGGGAGTTGTCCTCCACCCATATCCTGCCGCCGTGGAGCTCCACTATGCTCTTTGCAATCGCCAGGCCCAGGCCAGTGCCCTTAACACCGCCCCTGTCAAGCCTCCAGAACCTCTCGAATATGGTCTGCTTGTGCTCATCGGGTATCCCCGGACCGTAGTCGCTGACGCTGACCCTCACCCTGTCACCCCTCAGCTCCGCCCTCACCACCACCTCGTCCTTTGAGTACTTCAGGGCGTTGGAAATGAGATTGAGGAACACGTCCTCCACTATCTCGTCCACCTCCGCGGTCACCTCCTCCTCGGGCAGCTCGAGCCTTATCCTCTCCGCCTCGCCGTTCTGGGAGAAGAGCTCCTTAACCACCAGCAGCAGCTCCCTTATGTCCCTTTCCCTGAGCTCGAGGGCGGTGCCCCTCTCCAGCCTGGCGAGGCGGCGGGCGTTGTCCAGCACCTCCTCCATCCGCCTCACGTTCTTGTTGATCACCTCCAGCACCTCCCTCCTCTCCTTGCTCCTCTCCTCCTCCATAAGCAGGGATGTGAAGCCGCCGATTATCGACAGGTAGTTTGACAGGTCGTGGCACATAATGTCCAGGAACACCCTCTTCTGATTGTGGGCCAGCTCCAGCTCCTTCATGGTGCGCTCCAGCTTCTCCGCCATCTCCCCGAAGGCCCTGGCGAGGTCCTCCAGCTCATCCCCCGTCTTAATCTCCGGCACTGAGGAGTAGTCGCCCTCGCTCATCCTCTGGGCAGCCCTCCGCAGCCTCTCGATGGGGCCCACAATGCTGGCGGTAAAGAAGATGGCCACGATGACCACGATGATAATCACATACAGGGAGTAGGTAACCCCCTCCTGCAGTGTTCTCTCGAACATGGGCAGGAAGAGCTCCATGGAGGTGTTCATCTCCTGGGAGATGTGCTCCAGGGTTCTGTAGTTGAGCAGAGTTATCCTGGTCCCCACCACCACCAGCGGGAGTATTGAAAGCAGCAGAAACAGGAGAAATACCTTGTGGAACATCCTGAGCCTCAATATATCACCCCCTCGGTTACAAGCACGAAGACCACCACCAGCAGCCAGGCAGCATAGGACACGTTCAGGTACCTGAGCCTGGCCCTGTGGAGGCTCTGCATGTCTATGCTGAGCCCTATGCTCGCCATGGCGACGGAGAAGGCGAAGGTGGCAAAGGGCGAAACGAGCACGGCAACCCCCCTGAGCTCCTCCACAAAGGAAAACAGGAAGGAGAGGACCAGGAAGCCCACTATGAAGAGGGGAAAGGCGGGCTTCCTCTCCAGCAGGTAGGGCACCGCCAGAGCAGCCAGCGCAATCAGGCTCACCCTCACCCCCTTAAAGGCCAGGGCGGAGCTGACCACCTCCTCCCCGGCGTAGGAGCTGGCTATCTTGACCAGCCCCATCTGGTGGAGCGTGGCGCCGCACAGGAAGGAGTAGGCGGCGTCGCCAATGCTGAGGAGGTCCCTGAGGATGGGGTAGATCATGGCGCCCGTGAGGCCAACCGCCGTAATGGTCATTATGGCGATGGACATCTCCTCCCTCCTGGCCTTTATCAGGGGCGACACCACCGCAATCGCCGAGGCGCCGCAGATGGCAGAGCCGGTGGCGAGCAGTGCCGTGAGGCGCCTCTCCATCCTGAGCACGGAGCCCATGGCCATGATGAGCGCAAAGTAAAGAAACACCACCCAGAGTATCTCCACTATCCTGAGAGGGTTGGTAACCCTGAACACGTAGAAGGGGATATTGGCTGAGTAGAGCACTATGCCCGCGGGTATGAAGAACCTCACGCTCCAGTCTATCGCCTCCCTGCTGATGAAACCGGCGCCCAGTATTACCCTGGCGCCCATCCCGAAGAAGAGGGCGAGGAACAGGGCGTCCAGGGAGGGGTAGCTGTAGGAGATGGCGTAGGCTATTAGCGCCAGAAGCATTCCCGTCGTCGCCCCTTTGGCAATTTCTGCCGCATTCCCGGAGCCCCCGGTGGACATACGAGCCCCCGCTCTTTCAGTTTTGACAGCACCCTTATAACGGTTTTAATATAAAAATTTTGTCCATCAGGTGAAAAAACCTATTTACCCTTTTTATACCTGGCCAGCACCTTGAAAATCAGCCTGGCGGCGAGTACGGGGGTGTACGCATCCAGGCGGGGCACAACCTCGGTTACGTCCAGGCACTGAAGTCTTGCGCCTCTCAGTGAGTCCAGGAGGCGGAGAAAATCCCTAAAGCCCAGGCCCGGGGGCTCAGGATTTGCGACGCCCCGCGCCTCCGCGGGGTCGAAGAAGTCCATGTCTATGGAGAGGTACACCCTCCTTCCCTCAACCGCCCCGGCGAGCCTGGCTGCCACCCCCTCCAGGTCAAAGCACTCGGTAACGGGTATGAACTCCACCCCCAGCCTCCTGGCGTCCTCGAGCTCCTCCCTGCAGGCGCTCCGCACACCCACAGCGAGCACATTATCGTAGCCCACGTGCTCAGCCACGCGGCGGAGCACGCACGCGTGGGAGTAGGGGTTGTTCAGGTATTCCTCCCTAAAATCCAGGTGGGCATCGAAGCTCACAAAGAGCGTATCCTCGGGCAGGACCTCCACGGCGAAGGCGGAGATGGTGTGCTCGCCGCCGAGAAGCACCGGCACGGCGTCGTTGTCCAGTATGTGACCCACAGCTTCCCTCACCCGCCTGCGGGTCTCCTCGCTGCTGCCGAAGGACACCTCCACATCGCCCATGTCGGCTATTTTAAGCTCGAGGAGGTCGAAATCCTCCAGCATGTCGTAGTCCTCAATCTCCCGGGAGGCCTCCCGGATTGCCGCTGGCGCCTCCCTGGAGCCGGAGCGGTAGCTCTGACTCGAGTCGTAGGGAACGCCCACTACAGCATACTCCGCTTCCCCTGCGTCCAGCTCTCTCCTCCCGAAGGTAAAAGGAAGAGAGTATATCAACCCCGCACCCTCGTCAGCTTCCTCCGCCCCATGGCCACTATGTACTCCACCTCGGCGCCCTCCCTGAGCTCACCCTCCAGCTCCTCCTTGGGAGGCACTGTGGTCTCAAAGGTCTCGTAGGTCTCCATGTCCATAAGCTGGACGGTGTCGCCCATTATCGCCAGCACCTGCGCAACGCGCTTGTCTATTATCGGGAACTCCACCTTCGCATCCACTGGCGCCACCAGGGTGCGCTTCACTCCGTCGAAGATTCCTATCCCCACCACGTTCGCCTTCGCATGGCCGTGCTTGCCCGTCTTTGCGGTGGTGTAGCTCACCACCTTGCAGGGTTCACCATCGATGACCACGTACTTGCCCACCTTTATCTCCCTTACCTCTCCCGTTCTTGTGCTCATCCTTATCCTCCTGTGAGCTTTGTGGCGAATTAGGGAGGCTGCAGTATAAAAAATTTTGGGGTGCGCTACCACCTGAAGAGCTCCCGCTTCACCCTCTCCACCCGCTTCGCCAGGTGCTCCACCTGGTGGGTGTCCAGCCTCCTCAGCAGGGTGAGGCGGTGCCTCTCCACCACCTGCACCCCCATCTGGGAGAGGTAGTGCTTCACCCTCTTCGCTATCGCCACTCCGGCGCTGTCCAGGTCCAGAAGCAGTATCACCCTGCGATGGGCGCTGCTTATCTCCTCGCACACTTCATAGAGAGGCCTGCCGTTGCAGGCGCAGAAGAACTTTGCACTTATCCCCAGCCTCTCAAGAGCTAGAACGTCGCGCTTCCCCTCCACCAGGATGGGCGTGCTCAGCGCCTCCTCGCGGAGGTCCTCAATCTCCTCCATTATCCTCTCAAACTCTCTCAGGTTCATGGCTCCCAAGGGCCTCGAGCACCCTCTCACGGGGCAGGTTTATGCGCAGCGTCTTCTCGCGGGAATTAACCCCTTTCACAATCTTAACGTCTCCCTTGGAAACTCCAAGCGCCGATGCCAGCAGGCGGACCAGCGCCCTGTTCGCCTCACCTCCCCTGGGAGGCGCCCTCACCCTGACGCTGAGCCTGCGCCTCCAGGGGTTGTAGCCTGCTATGCCGTCCCTGCCCGCACACGGGGTGACCAGCACACGGAGCAGGGTGACACCGCCTCCGCCGCTCAGGGCCTGCTCCAGGCTCACTCCACCACACCCCCTACGGTGCCTTCCTGTGAACCACCAGCACAGACACCCGCGAGTGCTTGACTATGTGGGCCGAGAGGGAGCCTATGAGCTCGCCCATAACACCCCGCCAGCCGGAGTCGCCCAGCACCACCAGGTCGGCGCCGATCTTCCGCTTCTCCAGCAGAATCTCCTCCTCGGGTATGCCCTCCCTGCACCTGAACTCCGCCTCCACGCCGGCCTCCCGCGCCAGGGCCAGGATCTCCTCCGCTGCCGCCCGCTTCTCGGGGTAGAGCTCCATAATCTCCTCGCTGCTCAGGTGCAGCCTCCGTATCGGGTACATCAGGGGCTCGGGAAGCACATAGAGGAACTCGAGGGGCACCTCCAGTATCTTCGCCAGCTCTATCGCCCTGCGCACCACCGCCCTGCGGTACCGCGGCAGGTTGACGCAGGCGAGGATCCGCGTGACCTTCGCATTGCGCTTCACCACCAGCGTGGAGGTGCTCATGTTCTCCACAATTCGCGTGGCGTTATCTCCGAGGAGGCGCTCCGCCACACTCTTAGTGCCGTGGGAGCCTATCACCAGCAGGTCGTATTTCCTGCCCTCCTTCAGAATCTCCTTCGCCGGGTTGCCCTCGCGCACCGTGAGCTCCGCCCTCACGCCCAGCTCCTTCAGCACCCTGCCCGCGCGGTGCTGCACCTCCGCAACCTGAATCTCCTCCGCCGGGTCCCTCACCACCAGCAGCGTCACCTCCGCGTTGTAGCCCTTCGCTATGCGCGCTCCCAGGCGAATCGCCCTGACGGCATGCTCCGAGCCGCCGCTTGCCAGGAGGATGCGCATCCTGCGCTTCACTTCTGGATAAACGGCCCTCTCCTCGACGATGCCTTTAACGGTGCTCAGGGTTATGTTGAGGGTCATCAAACCCGCGACGCCCAGAATCAGGTAACCCGCATAGGTCGCGAGCACAGGTATGGAGAAGCTCACGGCGAGCTGCTTCATAACCACGCTCACCGCCGCCAGGAGAATTGTCAGCGCAAAGTAGAAGCGTATCTTCATCCCGCGCACATAGCGCGTCCCCAGGGCGCCTATCTGCGCCCCCACGGCGGAGCCGCACACCATCACCGCGGCTGCGACGATCTCCACCCTGCCCTCGGTTGCGTAGAGGAAGGCGCCTATCGCGGAGGAGAAGATTATCTCAAAGAGGTCGGTGCCTATGGCTATGGTGGTGGGCACACCCAGGGCGTAGATCATGGCGGGCATGCGTATAAAGCCGCCGCCCACGCCTAGGAAGCCCGCCAGGAAGCCGGTGACGAAGCCCACCAGCAGAATCGCCCAGATGGAGATGGACTTTATCTTCGAGGTGGGCAGCGCCACCTTGGGCGGCAGATTTATGCGGTGCACCATCTCCGAGAGCCTGCTGCCCACGCGCTCCGTTACAACCCTCTTCTCCCTGCCCGACTCCTCCTCCCTCTTGAACTTCCAGTAGTCGAAGAGCATGTAGGCACCCGTCCCGCCCAGGAGGAAGATGTAGATGACCCTCACCACGCTCCCGACAGCGCCTATCTCCTCCAGGTAGAGCACCACCTCCTTGCCCGCCTCAACGCCCAAGGCGGTGCCCACTATCATCAGAAATCCCAAGCGCAGGTCCACATTCCCCAGCTTGCGGTGCTTGAAGGTTGCCACAATGGAGTTGCCCATAATCTGCGCCAGGTCGGTGCCTATGGCGTAGGCCATGGGGAAGCCGAAGATGTTCAGCGCGGGAGTTACTATAAACCCTCCGCCGATTCCGAAGAAACCTGCAAGGACTCCCACGCAGAAGCCTATGGCGAGGAGCAGCCAGCCGCTTATCTCCACTCCCGCGAGAGGAAGGTACATGGCACCACCCTAATGATGGGGGACCTCCTTCACCTCAATCCCCAGAATCTTGAAAACCAGCTCCATGAGCAGCGCGAGGAGCATTCCCTCCACCACTATGACGGCCACCACTATAGCACCGTAAAGCGTCGGATTTTCCCTGCTAATCTCGGCAAGCACCTCCAAAAAGCCACCAACCACCTTCCACACCTGTTTAAATTTTTTTATCTCTTGGTATATAAATTTTGAGTTTCAGAGCACAGAATGGAAATAAAATGCACATCCGCTGGCCATCTGAAGCCAATACCACGCCGCTGCGCAGAAGCTATGCGGGGGGTGGGATTCGAACCCACGCAGGCACTTAGCCAGCAGATCTTAAGTCTGCCCCCTTTGGCCTCTCGGGTACCCCCGCTGGCTCTGCCAGTGCTGAAAAGCTTCATGTCGAAAAATAAAACTAAAAGCTCCCCTCTCCCCTCCAGAGCTCAAGAAATTTGCGCCTGCTGAGCAGCAGGTACTCCGGGTCGCGGGAGTGCACCTCCAGCGTAATCCCGCCGTCGTAGAAGCGCTTCAGTTCTGGAAGCAGGCGCTCCCACTCTATGGCGCCCGCACCTATCGGCAGGTGGAGGTCGTCCTTGAGGTTGTTGTCGTGGGCGTGCACATGCACAACCCTCGGGGAAAAGCTCCGAACAAAGGCGAGAACCTCCTCCTCGGAGGCGCCTATGTGCGCGTGGGCTATGTCGAGCACAAGCTTCAGTCCAGGCAAAGCTTCCAGCAGCGCCTCCAGCTTCTCCGGCGGAAAGCTGCGCAGGTCGGAGTTCTCCACCCCCAGCACGAGCCCGAGAGCTTCAGCGTGCTCAAGCACCTCCCGCAATGCGGAGAGATGAAGCTCCAGCATCTTATCCCTGAAAAACTTGGGGAGGCGGTGCAGGTGCAGCCCCGCGAGCTTCGCCCCGAGGTCTGAGGCAACCTCCAGGGCAGAGCGCACCTCCTGCAGGAAGGCCTCCCTCACCCTGGCGTAGGGGTGGGCAATCTCAAAGTACCAGGGCAGGTGTGCCACCACCTCCAGCGAGTGGCTCTCGAGTATCTCCCCTATCCTCTTCTCCCTCTGCCTGAGCACCTCCGGCGACGCCTCCGGCGCCTCCACGGCGAGCTCCACGAAGTCGAAGCCGGCGGCGGCGATGAACTCCAGCTGGGCCACCACCTCCTTGCCCGGGTTGTTCATCGCACCCAGCTTCACTCCCCCACCTCCAGCATCTCAATTATCCGCGAGCTGAGCTCATCGCCGTGGCGCCGGGCTATGCGCCGGAGCTCCTGCACCAGCTCCTCCCGGGTTATGCTCCCCGCCGCAAAGTCCTCCAGGGCGGCGATTATCTCCCGGTTCTTCTCAACCTCCGCCTCCAGCTCCCGGTTTCTCTCCCTCAGCCTGTCTATGATGGCGTGCACATCCATCTTCCTCACCCGCAGGTGCTGCTATTCCTATGAGGGCTAAGCTTTATCTTCTCTTCGCCGAATTTAATCCCATGAAGATCGACCTCCATGTCCACTCCGCCTACTCCAGGGACTGCAGCATGAAGCTGGAGGAGATAGTCAGGCGAGCTAAGGCGAAGGGGCTGGGCGGCATAGCCATAGCCGACCACGGCACGGCGCGGGGCGCCCTGAAGGCCAGGAAGCTGAGCAGCGACGACTTCGTGGTCATCGCCGGGGCGGAGATAAAGACCGACCGTGGGGAGGTTCTGGGCTACTTCCTCCAGGAGGAAATCAGGTCCAGGGAGTTCTTCGAGGTGGTGGATGAGATCCGCTCCCAGGGGGGGATGGTGAGCGTCCCCCACCCCTTCGACCCCTTCAGGATATACCGCCTCCGCGGCATAGAAGAGCTCCACGCCTACGTGGACGCGATAGAGGTCTTCAATGCGCGCTGTGCAATGCAGGGCTCCAACAGGAGAGCGCTGCGCTTTGCGCTGGAGCACGGGCTGAAGCTCACCGCCGGAAGCGACGCGCACACCTACGCTGAGATCGGCGGCGCGGGTGTGGTTGTGGAAAGCCCTGAGGACATCAGGAAGGGGAGGGTGGAAATCTTCGGGACGCCGGCAAGCTTCCTGGAGCTGCTGAAAACAAAGATTTATAAGAGGCTGGGAGGAAGAGGGTAGCATGAGCGAGAGGCTCAAGCAGATCGCCGCCGAGAGCGCCGTGGAGCTGGTCAGAGACGGGGACGTGGTCGGGCTGGGCACGGGCTCCACCACCTACTATGCGATACGCGCTTTAGGGGAAAGGATTCGCAGGGAGGGGCTGAGCATAAAGGCGATACCCACCAGCGTTGACACCCGCATCCACGCGCTGGAGTTCGGGATACCAATAACCACCTTCGAGGAGTTTGAGCAGGTGGACATCGCCATAGACGGCGCCGACCAGGTGAGCGGGAAACTCGAGCTGGTAAAGGGCGGCGGCGGGGCGCTCTTCCGGGAGAAAGTGGTGGCCTGCAACGCGAAGCGCTTTATTGTCATTGCGGATGAGAGCAAGCTGGTGGAGAGGCTGAGCATGCCCATTCCCATAGAGGTCCTGCCCTTCGCCTGGCGCGTCGCCGAGAGGGAGCTTGTTAAGATTGGAGCGAAGAGCGTCGCCCTGCGGCGCGCGAAGGGCAAGGTGGGCCCCCTCATCACCGACAACGGAAACTATCTCCTGGACGCCGACTTCGGCGAAATCTCAGAGCCGGAAAAGCTGGAAGCCAGGATAAACCGCATTGTGGGCGTCCTGGAGAACGGGCTCTTCTCTCCAGAGCTTGTGAGCGAGGTTCGCCTGGGAACAAAAGAGGGGGTGAGGGTGCTAACGCCCTAGCTCCTCCAGCAGCTCCTCAAACTCCTCCAGGTGCCACTCCTCCTCCCTCAGGATGTGCTGCAGCTTCTCCCTGACCTTCTGGTCGTCTATGGCGGAGATGTGCTCCCTGTACATGGCAATCGCCTCCTTTTCGAGCTCAATCACCCGCCTGACAAAGTCCCTGGGGGAGTCGCCCCCGAAGTCCAGCTCCCTGTGGGTCATCGTCGGCCTTCCGCCCAGCTCAACAATCAAATCCGAGAGCCACTCCGCGTGCCTCATCTCGTCGAAGGCTATCTCCTCCAGCTCGTGCCCCGCCTCGCAGGCTTCGCGGAGCGCAACGGTGGCGTTGCGCATGTACACCAGGATTGCCTCAATCTCACCGCTCAGGTCCTGATTCAGGAGCTCCACAATCTTCTCCCTGTCCAAGGGGTCTCCCTCCTTTGTCACCTAGTCTTCCGGCAGTGCCTTAAATACCTTCCGTCACCCTCCCGGGAAAGTATTTATTCTCCGGAGGAGATAGTTAATATAGGGAGGTGAAGGTGTGAAGGGAGAGAGTTTGATTACCCGGGAGAAGCGCGAGATAGAGGCGAGGGGGGATGAGGACAAGAGCATAGACCCCGCGAACCTGGAGATGTTCGAGGTTGCAAGGCGTGCGGGGATTGAGACGGTCTTCGACCGCCTGGAGAGGCAGGAGCCCAAGTGCCCCTACTGCTACACCGGCGTGAGCTGCAGGAACTGCGTCATGGGGCCGTGCAGAATCACCGCGAAGGCGGACCGCGGCGTGTGCGGCGCCACCGCTGATGTTATGGTTGCCCGGGGACTGCTCAGGAACACCCTGGGCGGGACCGCCTCGCACGTGGACCACGCCAGGCACGTGGCGCTAACGCTGCTGCACGCCGCCAGGGGGGAAGCGCCCTACCCCATCAGGGACGAGGCGAAGCTGCGCAGCCTGGGCAGGGCGCTGGGAATTGAGGGAGCTGAGAGCATGCCCCTCAGGGAGCTTGCGGAGCGCGTGGCCCTGCTCGCCCTGGAGGAGATCGGCGCCACCCACGCAAACGGCGGCAGGTGGCTAAGGATGCACGCCACCCAGGAGCGCCTGGAGACCTGGTCAAGGCTGGGGGTGCTCCCCGAGGGCGGGATGCTTCCAGTACTGGAGGGGATGCACCGCACCAGCATGGGCAACGACGCCGACCCGGTGAACCTGATACTGGGCTGCATCAAGGCGGGGATAGCCGACGGCTTTTACGGCCTGCACCTGAGCACAGACCTGCAGGATGTGCTCTTCGGCACCCCAAGACCAAAGTTCAGCAGCGCCGGGATGGGCGTTCTCGAGGCGGAGTATGTGAACATCGCCTGCCACGGGCACGTGCCCATACTCAGCGAGAAGATAGTTGAGGCCGCAGAGGCGCTGCAGGAGGAGGCGAGGAAGGCGGGCGCAAAGGGAATAAGGGTGGTGGGGATATGTTGCACAGGCAATGAGATTCTGGAGAGGCAGGGCATACCCGCGGTGGGAAATGAGCTGAACTCGGAGCTGGTGGTCGCCACGGGTGCGCTGGACGCCATGGTGGTGGACTACCAGTGCATCTTCCCATCTCTAGCCCAGATTGCCGGCTGCTTCCACACGAAGCTGATAACCACCGCCCCCATAGTCAAGATCCCGGGAGCGGAGCACATAGAGTTTGAGGAGCGCAGGGCGGATGAGGTTGCCAAGGAGATTGTGAGGCTTGCAATAGAGAGCTACAGGCAGCGCGACCCGGGCAAAATCCACATTCCAAAGTTTAAAACCGAGGTGGTTGCCGGCTTCAGCGTCGAGGCGCTGCTGGAGGTGCTCTCTAAGATAAACCCCAGCGACCCCCTCGCCCCGCTGGTTGACAGCATCGCAGCCGGCGACATTAAAGGCGCTGTCGCAATAGTGGGGTGCAACAACCCACGCGTGCCCCACGACCTTATGCACGTGGAGCTGGCGAAGGAGCTGGTGAAGCGGGACATCCTCGTCCTCGCCACGGGCTGCGCAGCCCATGGGCATGCGAAGGCGGGGCTGATGAAGCCCTCTGGCTACAGGCTCGCGGGCGAGCGCCTGCAGCGCGTGCTTAAGGCTCTGGGAGAGGCCGCCGGCCTAGAAGCGCTCCCACCTGTGCTGCACTTCGGCTCCTGCGTGGACAACTCGCGCATAAACCAGCTCCTCAAGGCCCTGGCGGAAAAGCTCAACGTCGCCATAAAGGACCTGCCCGTGGCGGCGAGTGCACCCGAGCTGACCACGGAGAAGGCGATAAGCATAGGCACCTGGGCGGTGGCGCTGGGGGTTACCACCCACGTCAACCCGCTACCCCGGATAATGGGCAGCGAGCTGGTAACAGAGCTGCTCACACAGAAGGCGGAGGAGCTCCTCGGGGCCAAGTTCATCCACAGCCCCGACCCCAGGGAGAGCGCCGACATGCTGGAGGAGGTGATACTGGAGAAGCGCCGAAAGCTTGGCCTGGCGGCCTAACCCTTCTTATTTTTGTAAATAACTTTTAATTTACGAAAGTTTTATATATATTTAATTTTAAATCAGACAATGGGGATTAATAATGATAGAATATTTCCCGGGGTTACCTACATATATTGCTATCGTTTTATTTCTTGCATATCTTATTTGGTCAAAGTTTCTAAATAATGGACAACTTAAACCAGATAAAAGGATATATAAGGAACCTGTTGATGCAATAATCACTATTTTCGTTCTTTTTATTTTTTTGCTTATTACGTTATGGTACATAGTCGTGTTTTTATATGGTATCACAAATATAAATGAAATTTTTAATTGGATAGAAATAATGAAGTTTGCCTTTGAAGAACAAAATTTTAGCTTACTCATATTAGGTCTTGCAACTGTTCTCATAATATATCTAGGAATTACGGTAGATGAAAAGAGGAATAAGAATGAAATAAAAAATTTTTTTAAATTTTTGTCGGAAAAACTGCTTATTTTTTATTTTATATTAATTGGAT
>JAADFX010000126.1:0-11918 GCA_013152685.1 Methanobacteriota archaeon
AGACTGTCTATGTTCCTCAGCACCTTTATGAGCAGAAGGCGCTCTCCCTTCCGGGCAAAAAAGTCGAAGCAGGAGTTGCTGAGCACGCAGGCTTCTGAAATCTCGTAGCCGCGATTCTCAAAAATTTCCTGCACCCTGAGGAATAAATTCAGCCTCTCCTGCATTTTCACCGCATCTCTTTTATTCCTCCTCCTATAAATCGCTTACCCCGTTATCCTGCTGTGAATAGGACATGCTCCTCCACATTGGCATTGACGACACTGACTCGAGGAAGCACGGGATGTGCACCACCTACATCGGCGCAGTCCTCATGAGGAGGCTTGCGAAGGTAGGTGAGGTGGAAGAAGCCAAGCTGGTGCGCCTCAACCCGAACATCAAGTACAAAACCAGGGGCAACGCCGCCATTGCGCTTGCGGTTAGAACAAAGAAGGTGGAGGAGGCGAAGCGCATCACAAAGCAAGCGGTAGAGGAGTTTGCCGTCCTTGAGGATGAGAACACAAACCCGGGCATCGTCTTCCACGAGGGCGAGCTCCCCGAGGACTTCTCCCGCTTCTACCACCGCGCCCTGCATGAGGTTGTGGGGATTGACCAAGCCGAGAGGCTGCTGCGCAGGCATGGCGCCGAGTATGTGAAGTACAAGCTCGGCAGGGGCATCGTGGGCGCGCTTGCAGCTATTGGAGCTGAGCTCGAGCAGGCCACCTACGAGTACATCGCCTACCGCGCAAGGGAGCGCTGGGGAACGCGCCGCAACATCGACGCTGCATCTGTGCTCGCCATGGATGCGCTCACCTTTCCGCTGACCTTCAACAACTTCGACTACGGCGAGGGCAGGGTTCTCATAGCACCTCACACACCCTGCCCCGTGCTCTTCGGCATCCGCGGCATTAACGCGCAGGTTGTAGAGGAGGCGGCAAAGCTGGTGCTCCCGGGGGAGGAGATCGCCCTCAGCGCCGTGTACAAAACCAACCAGGGTACGGACGCACACCTTGAAGAGGTGAGCCGCGTAGCTGAGGTGAGGCCCTTCTCCTCCGTCATCCTCACCGGCGAGGTGGCTTCTGAGCCGGAGATTATCCGCGGAGGTCACGTGTTCTTCCGGCTCCGCGATGACCACGGAGAGGAGATTACCTGTGCCGCCTACGAGCCCACCAGGCAATTCCGCGGTGTGGTGCGCGCCCTCATCCCGGGGGACAGGGTTAAGGTTTACGGCGGTGTGGATGAGAGCAGGACAATAAACCTGGAGAAGCTGGAGGTGCTCAGGCTCAGGAGGGAGAGGCTCGTCAACCCGCAGTGCAAAAACTGCGGCAGGCGGATGGAGAGCGCCGGCAGGGGAAAGGGCTACCGCTGCAGGCGCTGCAGGACGAGGGCGGAGGAGAAGGTGAGAGAGAGGCTTGAGAGGAACCTTCAGGAGAAGCTGTACTCGGTGCCGCCGATAGCCATGCGGCACCTCAGCAAGCCCCCGGTACTTGCGCTGTAGCTACACCACCCTGAGCATCACAATAAACCACAGCAGGGCGCCGATAAGCGCAAACACCACCCAGTCGCCCTCGCCCCGCTGCCTCACAGCTCCGCTGTACCCAACAGCGCCGGAGCAGGCGCCCAGAAATAGCCCCGAGAAGAGGGGGACACCCTCAAAGGCGCCAAAGAGCGCACCCGACATGAAGAAAAGGAAGGGGGGGAAGAAGCCGAGGAGGAAGGAGGGAAGACTGCCGCCCCTCCGCGAACCATAGAGGAAGGCAACCGCGCCGGGGACGGGAATGAGGAGGAGCAGCAGGGCGACAACCCCCGCAAAACTGCCGCCAACGCCCTTGGAAACCACATAGGAGAGCACAACGTAGATAAGGGACAGCACAGCCGCAATGGCAAGAGCCTCTCTATCCTCCTGCATCCTCCTTCGCCTCCTGACGGCACACCCACAGCGGGGCTATCGCTTTTCCAGCAGCTCCCTGAGGTAAATCTTGTGCCTTCCCAGCTTGCCGCCGTAGTTGCCGGCGCTTATCCTCACTATGCCCTCCACCTCGCTTCCCGCCTCCATCGCAGCCAGCATGGCGCGCTCAACCGCCTCGAGGTTCACGCCGTTTATCACCACCTCGGGTATTGAGACCACGCCCTCGGGCACGAGGGAGTCCGGAATCCTTCCCCTGAGCGTCGGGCAGTAGGGGTGGTTGGTCGTGGGGCCTATCTCCGGGTAGTTGGTCTCCACCTTGGAGCCAGCGCTGCACACATCAAAGGTGGTAACCGCACCCTCCACGCCTGCGACCGCCTCCACGGCGCGCTCTCCGGCCTCAAGTGCTGCCTCCTCGCTCTGCGCAAAGAACCACACGTTGCCCCCCGCGACGCCCTTCCCGACGCCCAAGCGGCGCTCAATCAGCCACTCTCCCATCATGAGGGGGATGTTAATCATCTCCCTGCCAAAGCGCGTCTCAACGCTCTCGTAGCCGTCGCCGCAGTGACCTACTCGGCGCATGGTGTCTATGTACTCCTCCCCATCCCAGGCGTTGAAGATCCTCGTGGTCGGCACAACGAGCACGCCCTGGCGTATGCGCAGCGAGAGCTCATACTCAAACTTCTCGAGGGCCTTCCTGCCGCCGGCGATGCCCCACACCTGCACCAGGGCGCCGATGCGCCCGTCGGGCGTCTCCTCCCGGGTGAGCCACGCCTCCACTCCGCCTTCTGTTCTGCCAACAACCGTGCTGGGCAGGCAGGTGGCGCCGAAGGCTGCCCTGCGGAGGTAGCGCTCCTTCTTTGCGGTGATTATCATCCTCACAAAGAGGCCGTCAAAGGCCTCGCAGTAGGTGTCCTCAACCTCCACGCCGTTGAGCTCAAGCTCTGCCATGCTTATCCATGGACCTCCGGAGATAAAAGGTTAACGTTGCCACCCGGTGGCTTTAGATATTCTTAAAAACGGGAATTTCTGTGCTCGCGGGTAGGGCTCGTAGCCTAGCCTGGACAAGGCGGCAGCCTCCTAAGCTGTAGATCGGGGGTTCAAATCCCCCCGGGCCCGCTCACCTTATTTTTCCGTTGCCTCTGGAGGATTGGTGCACGAGTACTCCACAAGACCTCCTGCTGCTGGCAGCAAAGCCACCGGGATGAGAGAAGCAGAAAGGAAAGGACGGTTGACGGTCAGCAACCAGAGGGGGATTATTCGGTCGTGAAGAGGTGAGATAAATAGTTCATTAATAAAGATTGCGAAAAGTTTATATGTTAAACGCGCGAGACGGAAATCCCAACCTCTTTATGACATAATAACGCTTTTTTAATCTGCCTCCCTCTTCAACAACCTCTACTCTAAGGTCATCCTCTAACCTTCGCAGGCTACCCTGCACCTTGCCGGTGCTCCAGTTCAGCGCCTAGGCTCGTAAATGGATGAATGCATTTTTCAGACAGTCTTTTCTGGAACTTGCGGAAACGCCGGGGATTTTTAGAGTTTAGAAATGTAAACTTAAATGTGCATACACGTAAACTAAAAGATTATGTGCTATGAAGGTTATAATTCATATCGCCCAGGGAGATAGGAAATTAACTGTTTTTTCTTCATCATCCCTGGGCCTCCTCCCTCCCAACCACACCTCCTTTTTGCGGAAGTGCTGAGGGCGGGAAAACCGCCATGGCGTGGCGCTGGCTTTTTCCAACACCTGGCCTATCCCCAGTTGTACTCTACCTCCCTAGCCACATCCCTGTACACCTCTCTCCACGCCTCCGCGGTGGCGTACCTGTCCCTGCCCGCAAAGACGTACACCACCTGCCCCTCTCTGAAGACGGAGCGCTTCTTCAGGTAGGCTCTGCCCTCCGCCACGCGCCTCATCTCGTCGTCGCCGAGAATGCCCGCAACTATCTCGCCCACACCGCCGTAGGCGAGGTGTCCGCCAAGCACAATAACATAGCGCCTGTCGGAGTACTCGCTGAAGTTCTGCGCATCCACGATGTGGAGCCTTATGCCCCTCTGCCGGAGGTACTCAACCAGCTCAGAGGCCAGGGAGAGGTCTATGCTGTTCGCCAGTAGCACCGCCTCGGGGGAGTAGGAGCCACCAGCGGCGGGCGGCGCGGAGACAAACCTCACTGACTCACCCGCCAGGGCGAAGAGGCTCAGCCGGCTGAGGTTGGCCCATACGTACTTCGCCGAGGTGTTTACACCGGCATCGAACACGGATATTGTGGTGTTGCCGCAGGTGATGTTACCCGGCCTCAGGGCCTGCCACTCGTCGGTGGCGCTGCAGTAGCGCCACAGGGTTAGCGTGCCCTCAGAGATGTCTCCCGAATCCAGGGTGTCGCCATCGCCGTTCCTGTCAAGGTCAGAGGTGGAGTAGCTCACCCGGATCACCACATACCGCAGCGATGAGGTGTTGGCGGCTCCGCTCACCTTCACCCTGAGGTACCTGCCCAGCGCACTCTGACCCCCTGAAACGGCGTAGGTGGAGAACTCGTCGTTGCTGGTGCGCTGCTCCAGCTCACTGGCATTCCGGCTGAAGCTGACCCTCAGGGTCATCGTGCCACTGATGGAGTCGGGGAGAAGCTCAAAGCTGGCGGTGGTGTTGCCCCTGGTCTCATTCACAAGCACCGGCCTGCCGGTGAGGTTCTTCCTGACCTCCGCCTCCGCGGGAAGCACCCGCACCAGGGCAGTGGCGGAGGCGGAATTGCCGGCACTGTCGTTGGCGACGAGGGTGAAGTTCCAGAGGCCACGGCGCTGGTTCGGAATCCTCACGGATATGGTGTCGCCCGAGGAGTACTTCCCGCTGGTCATGGCGCTGCCATTCCTGAGCAGGGTGTAGCTGCCGGGATTCAGGTCAGCTACGGTGAAGTTGACCACCGAAGTGCCGATGTACTGGAGCACATACCTGGGAGCAGAGACGCTCAGCACGGGGGCGACTGTGTCTGTGGTGAAGTACACGCGGGCAGAGCCCACATTGCCGCTGAGGTCCCTGGCATAGACCACCAGCAGGTGTCCCCCATCGCTCAGGTTGGAGAGGGTGGTGTTGGGTGTGAAGGAGGTGCTGGCACCGCCATCCAGTGAGTACCACCAGGCTGAAACTGGCTCGCTGGCAGAGGCCTGAAGTGTCACGCTGCTGCTACCATAGGTGAGGTTCCCGGGGGAGTGGATGGTAACCACTGGAGGCGCGGTGTCGGCAGCGGTGAGATTCACAGTCACCCGTCTGGTCTCGCTAACATTCCAGTTTCCGGAGGTGTCGCTCGCATGAACCTTGTAGCTGTAAACTCCGCCGCGGAGTGCCGTAACATTGAGGTACCAGCTGGTGCCGGACCCCTGCATAGTCCTGTTGGTGCCGTTCCACTCCAGAAGAGCCATGCCGAGGGGCTCGCTGGAGGAGATGTTCACATAAACATGGGATGCGCCCACCACTGAGCCGTCCTGCGGCGTGGGCGGCACAAAGGAAATCGCCGGCGGGGTGGTGTCCTGAGAGGGCGGCGCTGAGGTGCTCACCGTGAAGCCAACCCTGGCGTGCGCCACATTACCCGAGGTGTCGTTTGCGTACACCACCAGGGTGTGGGGGCCATCGCCAAGACCGGTGAGGGTTGTGTTGGGGGTGAAGCTCCTGTTGGCCGAGGCATCCAGGGAGTACCACCAGGCGGAAATGGGCTCATTCGCAGAGACGCTGAGCGGCACACTTGCCGTGGTGTAGGTGGTGTTTGCCGGGGAGTGGATGGTTATTACGGGCGGGGCGGTATCCCTGGGCAGCACCTGCAGGAGTGTGACCAGGCGGTTGTTGGACTCGTTGCTCTCATTTACTGTGTTCTGGGGGTCAACCGTGGCTGTCACCGTGTGGTTGCCGGCGGTGAGGTTGAAGCTGAAGCTGGCGCTGGCCTCGCTCCTTCCGCTCATGCTGAGGAGGGTGCTAAGGTGGAGAGGCGTGGAGTTCACCAGCACTGAGAGGTTGACTGGCTGGGGGAGGGTGAGGTTGCCCCGGTTTGCGACGGTTACGGTGAGGTTGATTCTGTCTCCTGAATAGGGTGCTGCCGGGGTGATGTTAACCGACTTGACCCAGAGGTCGGGAAGGGCGAACTTCGCCTGGGAGATGCCCACTGTGAAGGTGTATGCCTCGGAGTGGGCGGGGATCGTGCCGAATGGGTCCGGCACTATGGTGATGTTGTGGGTGCCCGGGGAGACGGGCAGGGTGAATACTACGTGCTTCCGCTTTGCGGTGCTCGTTTGACCGGTGAGGTTGAGGTACACGGTCTCCTGGGCCACAGGGGCGCCGTCTATCTCCACATAGACATCCACAGGCAGGCTGTGCAGCACATTGTTGTAAACCCTGTAGTAGCCCGTGGTCAGGGTGGCGTTAACGCGCAGCCTGCCCGAGACGAAGGTGGTGGTCACATTTTCTATCTTCAGGTAGTCGGGAGGAATCCCGGGTATTTCCACAGTTCTCACAGCGTAGTTGTTCGCCTCATTTAATTCCCTGACCCTGTTGTTTGGATCCACACTGACACCTATCACCTGGGTTCCTCCGGTGGTGTCAGGGGTGAAGAAAGCATACACTGTCGCAAACCTGTAGGGGTAGATAGATCCCAGGGTGGTGCTGTAGAAGGGCTTCCCGTTGGCGTAGAAGGTGACATTTACATACGGAGGCGACAGCCCTGTGCCCAGGTTGTATATCTTTGCCTTTACAAGTACAGGCATCCCTGCCGCGAGAGCATCAGTTCCAACCACTTCTATGTCGTCGCCCTTTATATACAGGTCCGAGACTCCGCCACCTACTGAGACACGTGTAACATTCGCCACATCGGGCGTGTCCGCCACGTAAGGCTCGGGTTCGTAGGGATGCACCGGCACAGCCAGGGTTATCCCGCTGACGGTCTGGTAGTGGCCGGGGTTTGGCAGGTTGTTCTGGTACACCAGGCTGTTGCTGCCGCCAAAGTTTATGTAGCTGCTGCTGAAGCATGAGGTGTACACTCCTCCTGTGCTTGCACCACCGTACTCCAGCACAGTGTGCCCGTTTATGAGCACCTTCCCAGTGTAGGGTTTTGTCCCGGTGCTTGGGATGTAATCGTAGGTTATGCATGAGTCCTTCCCGGCATTTCTGATTGGCGGGAATCGCACCGGAATCTCCTGCCTCAGCCTGTTGGTGCAGAAGCTGGTGCCGAACTTCTTCTTCCTGAATCCAGGAAGCTTTTTACCCTCAAGTTCAAGCAGTTTCCTCTTGCACTCGGGATCGCTCCAGCTGAAAAGGCACCTGTGCACGAGTTTTGAAATATCCTCGGTACGCTGAGTGTAGAGTGCAGCGGCTTTCAAACCCTTTTTCGTGCCCTCACCTGAAACTATCGCCTCATATAACTGCCCCAGCACGGGTAACTTTCCAATTCCGCTCAGACTCAGTATTCTTCCCAGGTTTCCAAGTGCGCCTTCTACAAACGCCACCCTGTTGTTGCTCTGCATTTTTTCATAGTCCCTTCTAAATTCACTCGCTGTTCTGTAGGCACCAACCGCAGTAGCTGCATACTGGTATGCCCTGCCTGCCGGCGAATTTTTGAGCTCATCTACCTTTTCATTGAACTTCTCATAGGCGTTGTACACCTTTCTGGCGCCGTGTGCCACGTACCTAGCTCCGGCCTTCCCGTACCTGACTGCGGGATATATCACCTTCGACTTAACTATGTTGCCAGCTCTGTACAGCATCTCCAGCCTGTCCTGGAGGACTACCGAAATGCTCACACCGCTCATGTTGGCTACCGGCACGTCTAAAGAGAGGTAGAGGAGCTCGCCTGCTGTGAGGTTCACCGGACGGGTTATGTTGAAAAGCACGCTCCCGTTCCTGTAGCCGATGACTGTGAGATTGTCGCTCAGATCGCTGGTGCTGTAGAGTATGAGCTTGACCCTGTGGTGTGTGGAGTTGACGGAGCCTACGTATCCAATCCAGGCGCTCTTCCCCCCGTCAGACTCGACGAGGCTGTAGCCCATGGGGAGGCTCGAAATCTCGGTGTCCAGTATGCTGAATTTGTAGAGCTGGAGCATGCTGTACTCAACCTTCAGGTCCTCCGGGGATAGCCGGCGCGGCATTCCGTCCACATAAATAGTGATGGTGTTGGAGACTGCCGTCCAGTTATCGGCGGCTATCAGGGCTCCCACAGAATAGAATCCAGGGAACATCGGAGGAAGCCTGAATTCTGCCGTGGAGTTGGAAACACTTCCCCTGACCACATATGTGCTCATCATCCGCAGGTCGTCCACAATCAGGAAGGCGAAGGCTCTTGTCACGTTTCTCTGCAGTTCAACCTTTACTCGTAGAGTTCTGTACTGGTCCACCCAGACGATTCCAGAGAAGTTTGAATAGGTGATGTTGCCCACAGAAATTTCGCTTATATTTGCAATGTCCAGGGAAGCAATGGGATAGGTAACTTTAAAGGTCTTCACAGGAGTTTTTATGTACTCTCCCAGAGCCAGGTAGTAGCTGTAGGTTCCCGAAGTGCCTGCCAGCTCAAACAGCGCCACACCCTCTACGTCTGTTTTGGTGGTGATGTTGCGCACCACACCGCTTTCATTCCAGTAGAAGAGGGTGATCTCCGCTCCCGCAAAGGACTTTCCACCGATGCTGACATTTGCACCAATCCAGCTGGTGAAAACCGGAGTGCCGTTCATACTCAAATAACCCAGCTCTCCAGAGGGGTTTGTTGCCGAGCTGTTGTCCACCTCAAACTCCCTCAGGTACTCTATCTTAAGACCCTGGGGCGCCACCGCATAGAGGTGCTTCCCGGGTGGCAGGGTGATGCTGCCTCCGATGGTCTTCTGCACCCCGGCACCCCTGGCGCGGAGGGTGTAGTTGAAGCCGGTGAAGCTGCACTCCCTTGTACCGTTGACTATACCTCCCGTGAGGCAGTTGTCGTGGATGTAGGCGGAGAGGTCCGGCTTCACAGAGAATCTGACCACACCACCGCTCCTCAGGTAAACATGCTCCATAACCGGCTCCATGGTGAGGTAGGTCGCATCTCCCTCCAGGGACACGCTGAAGTCTGTTAGTGTGTCCCCGTAGTTCTCCACGGCGTACATCCTTTCCAGGGTGGTGGTGTTCATGCCCAGGTCTCTGATGGTGAAGTTTATAACCGGTATGTGGACGGTGAGGTTGAGGGTGGCGTAGTCGGTGAGGTTCGACCCGTCCACGGTGGTGAGGTAGATGGGGAGCTGGTAGGAGGTCCTCCTGGAGTCCTGAAGGTGGGCGGCAATTGTGAGAGTTGCAGCGGCTCTGGGGTTGAGGTATAGCTCCG
Source organism: Methanobacteriota archaeon (assembly GCA_013152685.1). Lineage (GTDB taxonomy): Archaea > Hydrothermarchaeota > Hydrothermarchaeia > Hydrothermarchaeales > BMS3B > Pyrohabitans. The sequence continues at coordinate 9,211 of JAADFX010000126.1, forward strand.
CATCCGCACCGGAGCCGACGAAGCCTATGATCAGGTCATCGTAGGTGTTGTTCAGGCGGGCCAGGATTCTGTGCCCCACGCTGTCGGTGTTCACAATCTCTATCCTTATAAGCTGGTTGTAGTCCCTGTTCACCACACTGGAGTACACCTTACTGGTGAAGCTAACGCCGTTGTCTATGTATATGTGCCTGGGGGAGGAGTTGACGGTGCCGTAGGAGTTGCTGCTGCTGGCGATGAACTCATACCACCTGCCCCTGGTGAGGTTGGGGATGACCACCGCATGGTAGGTGCCCGTGTTGCCGGCAACGAGGGTGTAGGTTGCAGCGCCTGCCTCGCGGTAGTACACCGCCGCCGTTGAATTCCCGGGGGTTCTCCAGGATATCTGGGGAGAGGCGGTGCCAAACTTCGAACCGTTGGCGGGCAACAGGCCCTGAATCTCATTTCCCTTCATCAGGTAGATGTTGAGCTTTGAGCTGACGCTCTTCCCGGTGGTGGATACGGCGGTGATGTTTGAGGAGAGGTAGGTGTAGGGAGTGGCATTTGCGGGAACGTCCACGTACAGCCACACTTTCCCGCTGGAGAGGGGCGGGAGGGAAATCTGTGAGGGCTGGAAGTAGCCAGGCACCCCCGAAAGCCCCAGGGAGAGGTTGGTGGAAGCGGTGCCTGCATTTACCACTTCCACCTCCAGGGGAAGGGTGGTGTTGAGGGGTGCCCTGGTGTAGATGTTTCCAATCCTGAAGTCCTCCACCGGGAGCACCTGTATGGCGTCGCCGGAGAACAGGTTGTTGCTCTCGTTGGACTCCACCACACCCATATCGCAGTCGGCCCTGGCGGAGATGGTGAAGTTTCCGACCTTATTACTCACCACCAGGGTTGTGCTCACAGTCCTAGACTCACCCGGTGACAGGGTGGGCGTGGAAACGTCAAAGTTCCTGCCCGCCACGTACACGCAGGTGACGCTGCCGGGTGCAAATCCGGCGCCGGCGTTTTCCACCGTAATGTTCACCCGGAAGGGCCTGCTGGAGCCCACCTGCCGCGGACTGAAGGTGATGTTGGCGACCTTCAGGTCGGGAGGCGGCAGGTGGAGGGTGATGTTCTTCTCCACTACATTGTTGCTCATGCTGGACTCATTGATTGGGAACACCAGCCTCTCAAAGGGTATCCAGAGGTTCCCCCCAGCCTCTGCCCTGAGAGTGAGGGTTCCGTTGGTGGGCTCCGCCACCCAGTAAACGGTACTCTCCTTCACCTCACCGGCGTAGAGGGAGTAGAAGGGGAGGTTCCTGACAACCCTGCCATTTGCGTAAACCTTCACCACAAGGTTCGGATCCTGGAGGACTATGTCCCCGGTGCCGTTGTTCCTCAGCCTGACCTTTATCGGCACCCTGTCATAGGTCTTTATGGGCGTGGTGTTCGCCAGCTCCAGCTCCACCACAACGTCCGGGTGGGGAGTGGTGTAGTTCCCGACAAACTGGTTGTTGTTCTCATCCGCCTCCGGTATGGCGTTATCAGGATCAACCACTATCTTTACCTCATGGGTTCCGCCGTTCACCATGTAGTAGAGCCACAGGCTCTTCACCTCACCCCTCTTCAGTCCCGGGATGTAGTAGTTGCCCCAGCTTGTGGTGTAGTATATCATCCCATCCTGATACAGCTGCACGGGTATTCTGCCACCGTAGTCCTCGCCGAGATTTGTTATCTTAACCTCGAAGGGCGCCCTGACGCCCGTGGCATTGAGGGACTGCACCGGCTGAACACTCACTATCTTGAAGTCCGGGAACTTCACCTCCGGGAGGGAGACCGTCATTCTGTTGTTGCTCTCATTTTCCTCGGGCAGATGATTGTAGGCGTCAGCCACCAGGGTGAAGGTGTGGTTCCCGGGCACGGCGCGCCAGTAGATAGTGTAGGTGGCGCTCTGGTTCACATCCAGCCTCCTGCTGGTTGAATTAGTACCAATCGGGTTTCCGTTTATGAGGAAGCGGTGCGCCCTGTACAGGATGGCTGGCTCCCTGCCCACGTTCTTCACAGTTGCCCTCAGCTCCACCAGGCTTCCGGGCTTTATGTAGGAGGGGCTCCAGCTCAGGTTGGTTACCACCAGGTCCGGGAAGGAGCTCGGCACTGAGATGCTCAGGGAGTAGCGGTTGTTGCCCTCGTCGCTCTCGTCCACAGCATTCCCCGAGTCAGCCACAATGGTTAGGGTGTTGTTCCCGGGTAAAGCGCGCCAGTGCAAGGTGTACTGGGTGGTCTCTCCGGGGTCGAGCTCCACTATCTTGTAGTGCGAAGCCACCGTCCTGGAGTTGCTGAGCAGGGAAACCCACAGCGCCGGCACTATTCCGGTGGTGTAGTCCCCCCTGTTGGTTATGTTCACCTTTACTGCCACGGTCTCGTAGGGTGAGGGTGATGCCGGAACTGTCACATTCGTGATCACCAGGTCGGGACCCGGAATGTAGGGCAGAGACAGGTTCCTCTGGTTGTTGTCCTCGCTGGCCTCCACCACGGTGTTGTGGGAGTCAACCACAACCCTGAAGGTGTGGTTTCCGCCCACCGCCTTCCACACTGTGCTCAGCTCCACCGTCCTGCCCGCCACCATGGGCTGCAGCAGAAAGCTGTCAACCTTCCGGTTATCTATGTAGAAGTCCACGGAGAAGCTGCTTCTGCCAGTGTCCACCGTTGCGTTGTTGGTTATGTTTGCGTACAGGGTTACCGTGTCG
>JAADFX010000126.1:11942-14967 GCA_013152685.1 Methanobacteriota archaeon
TCCAGGAGATTCCTGAAACCACCAGGTCTGAGGCCTCCACGCTCAGGTTCACCGCCAGTGCGTTGTTTGACTCGTTTGACTCGGACACCGAATTGAAGGCGTCCACCACCGCCTTTATCTCATGCACACCCTGCAAAGCCGTCCAGCCGGTGGAGATGTTCACCCGCTCACCGGCAGCCAGCCGGGTGTACGCACTGCCGGTGGCTATTCTGCTGCCGTCCACATAGAAGGACACCTGTATGTAGCCCAGGGAGAGGTTGCCTGCCCCGGCATTCCTCACCGTGGCATTTATGGTCACCGGGGCACCCGCGGTGATGGGTGATGAGAAGCCCAGATTCTCCACCACCAGGTCGGGGAACTCCACGTAGGGAAGGAGAACCTCAAGCGCATTGTTGCTCTCATTGCTCTCGGGCACAGCGCCGTAGACGTCAGCCGCCACCCTGAGGGTGTGGTTGCCGGGGGTGATGCCGTTCCAGTTGGCAACTACGGCAACTGAGCCGCCAGCCTCCAGCAGGCTCCCCACCCGCAATGTGGTTATTAGCCTGCCATCTATATAGAACCCGACGTACCAGCCCCCGGTGGTGTTTCCGCCTCCCGCGTTTCTAACGTAGGCGGTTATCCTGGTGCTTCCGCCCGCCTCGAGGCTTGAGGACGAGAGGGTGACATTCTCCACCACCAGGTCGGGGAACTCAACGTAGGGAAGGAGAACCTCAAGCGCATTGTTGCTCTCATTGCTCTCCGGGAGGGTGTTGGTGGAGTCGGCCACCGCCTTCACTGTGTGATTGCCCGGGGTGGCCACCCAGTTTATGCTCACAGGTATGCTCTCGTTGGGCGCCAGAGAGAGGTATATGTACCTGGAGGTCAGGTAGTTGCCGTTCAGGTAGAAGTGCACATACCTGTAGCCGGGAGTCGCATTGCCCCTCCCGATGTTCTTGACCGTGGCGGTTATGGTCACGCTCTCCCCTGTGGAGAAGGTTGCGGGTGACCAGGTCAGGTTGCTCACCACCAGGTCGGGGAGCTCAACATAGGGAAGGAGAACCTCAAGCGCATTGTTGCTCTCATTGCTCTCGGGCACAGCGCCGGAGGAGTCGACCACCGCCCTTATCCTGTGGCTGCCTCCCTGAGAGGTCCAGGTGTAGGAGATGTTCACCTCACCTCCCGGTGGGACCACGCCCTGATAGTAGATGTTCCCGGCCGGAAGGGCGGCGCCGTCCATGTAGAGCCGGGTGTAGAACCCGGGATAGGAGTAGCCCGTGCCGTTGTTCCTGAGGGTGACGACAAAGGTGACGGGTACGCCCACTGAGTAGTTTGCCGGACTCCAGGTTATGCTCTTTACCACCAGGTCGGCATACTCCACGGGCGCCGTAGCTGCACCAAGGGTGTTGTTTGTCTCCGATAGCTCGTCCACCTGATTACCCGGGTCCACATGCGCCGCCAGCGAGTAGTTGCCGGGGTACTCCACCTTCCACTGGTAGGTGAAGCGCTCAGTCCCGCCAGGGGGTAGCCGGGTTATGCTCAGCTCCCCGGAAAACTTCCTGGAGGAGTAGGTTCCAGTGATGTTCAGGGCGGCGGAGATGTTCCTGGAGACTATGCTCCCGGGCCCAGAGTTCTTCACAGTAACAGCGACCTCCACGGTGTCACCGGCACTCAGGGCAGCAGAACCCGGCGATGCGGTGATGTTTGAAACCAGCTCGGCATCGAAGTAGTTGTACACGCAGCCGCTGTCCCTGAGCCTGACGGTAAGCACATTTTCTCCGGATGCCACATGTGGGGTGAGGTCTATCTCCCTGTCCCAGTACACCGAGGGGTTGTTGCGGTAGTTGTAGCGCGACGACAGGTTGGCTGCCACCAGCCGCCCGTTGAGCCAGACATCCACCACATCATCGAAGGCGAGCCTGAGCAGGTACCCCCTGCCCCCGGTGGCGTTGAACTCCTTCCGGAGGTACATCTCACCGCACTGCAGGTCAACATAAGTGCGGCGGCTGCCCGCATCACCTATGGGAGTTCTGCCCAGGCTCCAGGCGGAGTCGTTGAAGCTCAGGTTCTGCCAGCCTGAGCCGGGTGAGGTGGTGGTGTAGCGCCAGAAGATGTTGTTATTGTTCTTCCCGTCCCTTACCACAGGGTGGAACACATTGAGGGAAATGTCCTCCACACTCAGGTCAGGCATTGGCAGACTAACCCTGTCTGAGAGCTCGTTGTTTGTCTCATCTGCCTCGTAAATAGCATTGTCAGGGTCCACAACTGCCCTGAGGTAGTAGTCACCTGTCTGGGCATCCTCCCACACGAGTGTTATGTGGAACACATCTCCCGGCTTGAGGGTGACGCTCTGCCGTGTTGAGCCCAGGAGGGTTGTGTTCCTGTAGTAGAAGTTAACCTTAATCGTACCGTCCCAGTTTCCTGTGCCTGTGTTTTTCACGCTGGCATTGAGCACCACCCTCTCCCCAGAGGAGTAGTTCCGGGGACTCCAGGTGAGGTTGATAATCGTGAGGTCTGGCGGACCTATGGTGGGCATGTTGCCGGACTTCGCAAGAGGCAGGTAGTCCACATTACTCCAGTCGCCGGTGAGGTTGTAGGCAGAGTCGCACATCCCGTCGCCGTTGCTGTCGCTGCAGGTGTCGCTGAAGCCATCACCCGAGGGCGTGCCCCAGTAGTTGCCGCCTATGACCGGTCCTCCCACCCTGTTTGTGCCGGCTGTCTTTGTGGTGTTCCAGGTGTTGGTGGGTACGCTGCCGGAGAAAACCACATTCCTGGCGTTGTTCAGGTAGTTGTTGTAGATTGTGTTGCCCCCGGAGGATGAGAGGTGTATGCCGTAGTTTTTGTTTGCAACTATGGCATTGTCTGCAATTCTTCCACCGGAAACTGATCCAAAGTAAATCCCGCCGCCGTTTACTGTGAAGGTGTTGTTCTGCAGCACGTGACTGCCATAACTGGCAGCATAACCTGTCCAGTTGTTGCCGCGGAAGGTGGAGTTGAAAATAACTGGACTGGAATAGTAGCTGTAAATGCCATGCCGGGCGCTGTGCTC
>JAADFX010000127.1 GCA_013152685.1 Methanobacteriota archaeon
CTGGGCTACGGGTTTGCGAAGGCGCTGCTGGAGAGCGGAGCTAGGCCCGGGCTGAGGTAGGATGTACGAGCTGTACGTGCTGCTTTCTGAGGAGTCGCTCGCCAGGGTGGCGCCCCTGCTGGGCGATGACAGGAGCTTCCTGGAGGAGCTGTACCTCGCCCTCGCCACAGAGCCCGTGGCGGAGATCCCTGAGGAGGAGCTTGAGCTGCTGAAGGAGAACGTGGCGCTCTGGCGGAGGGGGTACGCGGTGCCCCTGCGCGCCCTTGAGGAGGTGGAGCGCCTCTCCGGAGAGGAGCTTGAGCTGGAGTTTGTGGCAATGCTGAGCTCGAATGAGCTTGAGGCGGAGCCGGACGCAAGCTTCGCCTTCGCTAGAGAGTTCTGCGGCTATGTGAAGGGGGAGAGGGTGCTTGACGTAGCGAGCGGCTTCGGCTGGGTGCCTGTGCTTCTGAGCGGGAGGGCGCAGGTCTATGCGCTGGACAGCGCGTACGCGAACCCCATCGTTTACGGTGAGGACAGGATTTACATTGAGGGCACCACGATAGAGCTCTTTCCAGGCTTTCCAGAGGGACAGGCGTTTATCCGCGCAAATCGCGAGAAATTCACCCGCTATGCCGACTTCGCCATGCTCTTCTGGGAGAGGCACGGCGCAAGGCTGGAGAACATCACCCTGCTCCAGGGCGATGCCTCCAGCTTGAGCACCGCGCGCACCCTTGAGGGTGATTCGCCGCTAAAGCTTGCCGGAGCCTTCGACAGTGTGACAATCTTCTTCGGGCTGAACCACGTGGGCAGGGCGTGGCGGCGCGTCCTGAGGGAGGCCTGCGGCGCCCTTCGCGAGGGGGGCACTATACACGTGGCGATTTACAGAGAATACTTGGCGAGGTTCCCGCTCAAGGGCGCCTACGACTGGGCAGAGCAGCTGGGGATTGAGATTGTGCCCCTGGAGGAGCTCCTGAAAGAGGCGGAGGCGCTTGGCTTAAAGCCCAAGCTGAGAAGGCACTCGGGGGAGAGCCTCTACCACATGGTGGTGATGGAGAAGCCCTAGGGCTCTATCTTTGTGCCCAGCAGCTCAAGAAACTTCCTCAGCCATGCAGGATGCGCCGGCCATGCGGGGGCGGTGACTATGTTCTTATCCACGTGGGCACCGTCGAGGGGAACATCCACCCACTTAGCCCCTGCTGCCTTAACTTCCGGCGACACCGCGGGGTAGGCGGTGCAGGCCACGCCTTCAATAACCCCAGCGGCAGCAAGCACCTGCGCTCCGTGGCAGATGGCGGCGATGGGTTTACCCTCGCGCGCGAAGTGGCGTACAATCTCCAGCACGCGCTCATTCAGGCGGATGTACTCTGGCGCCCTTCCTCCGGGTATTACCAGGGCATCATAATCCTCTGGGTTAATCTCGTCGAAGGTGGCGTTGAGGGTGAAGTTGTGCCCCCGCTTCTCGCTGTAGGTCTGGTCGCCCTCGAAGTCGTGCACTGCGGTGCGCACCTTCTCGCCCGCCTTCTTGTCGGGGCAGACCGCGTGCACCTCGTGGCCGACCATCTGCAGCGCCTGGAAGGGCACCATTACCTCATAGTCCTCAACGTAGTCTCCCACCAGCATGAGTATCCTCTTCGCTCCCACAGAATCACCTCCCTTATACTACCTTCGCGGTGGAGAATAAAAAGGTGTCTGCTAGAGCTGCTCCCTTATCCTGTGCAGCAGCTCAGCGGGCGTTTTAATGGGGTACTCCAGCCTTTCCAGAATCTCCTCCGCCTGCCTGCCCTTTATCACCAGCCCGCCAAGCCTGCTGGTGAGCTGCTCCTTCTCCACGGGGAAGTCCAGCCCCTTAATCCTGGCGAGCACATGCACCGCCCAGTCTATCCCCAGCACCTCGGCCTCGCGCTGCGCCAGCCTTACCTCCTCACCCAGGCGCTCCTCGCGCTTCAGCTTCTGGTAGGCAAGCTTGGCTATACCTCCGGCGATGTGCTCGTCCTGCTTCTCCACCTCTCCCGCGAGGTAGGCCCTAACCCTCTCCTCCCTGGCGGTGGCGATTTTGCGCACGGTCTGCTCTGTTATGCCCAGCTCCCTGGCGATCTCCGCGTAGCTCTTCATCGCCTCATTCCTCAGCACCACCACATAGGCTGCCTCCGCCAGGGAGGGAAGCCAGGTGAGGTTGCGGTACTCCACCAGCTTTCTCAGCCCACCCAGGAGGGCAATGCTCTCGGTAAAAACCTGCTCCGCCATTTCGTCGATGCTGGTGCTCACCGGCTTTGTGATCACCTCCACCTTACCACCTCCCTTACTTTTTCTTTATGTACTCCTCCAGTGGAGCGATTATGTCTATAATCCCGAGGTCGGTAATTTCAAACACCCAGGTGCGGGAGTCGTGGGGTGCGAGACGGCAGCCGTCTATGCGCAGGGTGCGCAGCACGCTGCCCAGGGGCAGGCGGTACAGCGAGACATCCCAGCGCGTCTCAATAAGCTTCTTGTCCAGCACTATGGTGCCATCCAGGATGTGCGCCACGGCTAAGCCACCCGCTGCCTCTGCGCTCTCGCTCGCCTGCGCAGAGCGCTTCTGGGATACCAGGAGGGCGGTCTGGCGCCACTTCTTGAGGAAGTTGAAGAACTGCCTCACAATCTGCCTCGCGGCCACTTCCTTGTGCTCGTATAAGCCTGTGATGCTGTCTATCACCACATTTGTAATCTTCTTCTCCTTAATCGCATAGCCCATGGTGTCCAGCAGCGCCCTGGGGTTCTCCCTGAGCTCTTCGCTGGCGGAGGCGTCTATGACCACCACATTCCTCTCAACCTGCGAGAAGTCCACCCCCAGGGCGTCGCTCTTCTGCCTCAGCGCCGTGTACAGAAAGTTCGCAGGGCTCTCCACCGTAACATAAAGCACCCTGTAGCCGGCGCCCGCCTGGGTGACGGCGAACTGCTCCGCCAGGATGCTCTTGCCGGTGTCGGGAATGCCGGTGATGTTGAGCACCGCCAGGTAGGGTATTCCTCCGAGAGGTCTGCGCTCATAGTCTGCGTCCGTCTTCTCAACCTTAAAGAAGAGCTCATCCAGCCTCGTGCCAGTTGGAATGCCAAACAGCTTCGGCGCCCTATCCTCGAGCTCCCCGAGGGTGAAGTACTCCCCCACCATACATTCTGATTAAAGTAACCTAACGTGAAAAAAATAATAGAAAAGCCCTGCCGCCGGGCGGGCGGCTGCGCATTGCGATCAGCGAAAAAGGAGAAAGCTCAGAAGGTGGTCAGCTCACCCTTAATGAACATGTCCGTAATTTTTGTTATATTCGCCAGATTCTCATCCACTATGCCCGAGATGTCGCCCTCAACGGCGCTCAGGCTCACCCCCTCCTCAAGGATGAGCTGCACACTCGCCGCCTTGGGCTGGTCTATGGGCCTGCCTATCTGGGAGAGCAGGCGCACGTACACCTCCCTAACGCCGGCCACCTCCCGCGTTATCTGCTCCGCTATTCTCGGGGCGAGGAGGTTGTATATCTTGCCCACGTGGTTCACCGGGTTTTTGCCCGCGGCCGCCTCCATGCTCATGTGGCGGTTGGGCGTTATAAGCCCGTTTACCCTGTTCCCCCTGCCCACGCTGCCGTCGTCGCCCATCTCGCTAGAGGTGCCCGTGACCGTGAGGTAGACCGCCTTCCTCTCGTAGTCGTCGCCCGTGTTGAGGAAAACCTCAACCTCCCGCTCTGTTATCCTGGAGGCGAGCTTCTCCACCTCCTCCTTTACCTGCTGCACAACGCTTATGTAGTGGTCCATGTCGGGGACGTGCTTTGCAATCATCGCCATGGATATGGTGAGGGCGATGCGGTCACCCTCGCGGAGCCCCATGACCTTTATGTCCTCCCCGCTCTCGGGAAAGCGCCTCTTGAACTCCTCGCTGTTCAGGTAGCGCTCCGTCTGGTAGCACAGGCGCTCGGCATCGCTCAGCGGCGCAAAGCCCACGCCGAAGGAGGTGTCGTTGGCGAGGGGCACCTCCCGGGAGCGCCTGAACACGTCCACCAGGTCCACGCTGCCCTGACCTATGCGGGAGTCTATAATCACGTCGCTTTCCACATCCAGATTTCTTATTGAGCCGGCGAGGTACTCCTTGGCGGCCTTAATCGCAATCTTGTGAACGGGCACAACCCTGTCGTCCACCTGCGTCGTAGCTCTGCCCGAGAGCAGGATGTAGATGGGCTTGATCACCTCTCCACCGCCGAATTTCACATCGGCCTGTCCGCCCACCACCTCCACCTGGTCTGTGTTGTGGTGCATGACGCAGCTGAACTCCTCCAGGTACTCCCTGCACAGCGCCCTGCTGACGGCGTCGGCGATGCCATCAGCGAGGCTGTCGGGGTGACCTATGCCCTTCCTCTCCACCAGCTCAACCCGCTGCTCCTCCACGGGGGTGCGCACAACCTGCTCCACGAAGATGTTCCGCGGCATAACAATCCTCCTTAATCATGTCCCGGGTAGAATAAATATTTTACCAAGGGAAAAGGTGGCTGTGGCGGTTGAGCTTTATTGTTTGATAACTTTTCTTCATAACTCTTGTTCACCTCATCGAAAACCTGCGCTGGGGCTCGATGGTGAGCACCACCCTGCCGTCTTTGAATACGCGCACTATTCCGCCGCTCTGGCTCACTGTGATGCCTATGCTCTTAGTCTTTGCCGTGGTGGCAGCCACGGCGGCGTGCCTCGAGCCGAGGCCGCGGGGTATGTCCACGCTGCTGGTGTCCACGTTGAGGTAGACTCCGGCGGACTCTATGATTCCCTCGCTGCTTATCACGAAGACGCCGTCGAGCTGCGCAAGCTCCTTGATGGTCTCCTTAATCTCCGGGTTGAGCACAGAGCGCTCCCCCACGAGATGCCCCTCGAAGGGGTTTAGGATGAGCTGTCTGGAGTTCCTGAGAATCCTCTTCGAGTCGCCTATCAGGAAGGCGGTGCCTATCATCCTCCCCTCCCTCCCCTCCTTGCCTATCTCAAGGGCGATGTTCAGCACCGCCTCAAACACCTCGGGCTTGACCTCTATGTCCCGGAGGAAGTGGTACAGCTCCAGGTCCAGCTCCTCCTCCCTCACCTCGTAGTAGAAGATGGAGCTCGCCTCCATTGCCAGAGTGGAGCCTATTGCTACCACCACGTCCTTGTCGTGGAGGATTCCCTTCTCAACGCCGCGCACCACCGCGTCCTCCACCATCTCCCAGGGGGAGTTCCTTCTGGTCAGGAGCTTGATCACGTGCACATTCTCAAGGCTGTGGCTCACCTTTTTGTTTACGAACTCCACCTCCAGGGTGCTCTCCGTCGCCTCCTTGAGCATGCTCTGGAAGAGCTCCTCAGAAGCCGTGGCGAAGATGACGGGCAGGCTGAGCTTTGCCTTTTTAAACTCCTCAAAGCAGTCTCCTGTCTCGGTTACGACCACTATGGCAGAAGCATCAAGCTTTTTGGCTATCTCGATTGCGCTCTTCACAATTACCCTCACGTGCCTCATTAAACTAAAGTTCCCAGCGGCACAATATAAAGCTTAGCTGAGCAGCTCTTCCAGCACCTCCGCAAGCTGAAGCACCTGCTCCCTGTGCATGCGGAGCACATCCAGCTTTTTCAGCTCCACGCACACGCCCCGCTCCAGGAAGCGGTCCTCGTTGGGGCAGAGGGTGAGCAGGCTCCTGCCCAGGTCGGTGCCCAGCCCCAGCTCCCTGGCCCTTCTCGCCACCGAATTCGGAGAGGGGTGGAGCACGCCCACGCAAACGCCCCGCCTGTCGCGGTGGAGCACGCCGGGCAGCCTCGTCTTCAGCAGGGAGGCAAACTCCACCAGGCGCTCCACCACCCTGGGTGCGAGCCTCAGCTCCTCCACCATGCCCGCGGCGACCACACCGCTGGAGCGGCACGCCCTGAGCACGGCCTTGGCTCTGCCTAAAAGCTCCCCGTCGCTGGTGGCTATAAACCCGCCCGAGGCGAGGTTGACCACCTTCGGGTCGCCGGTGGAGCACACTATAATGTCGGCATTCTCCGCCCTCGCGAGCCTCACATCGCCCACGGCGGAGGAGGCATCCTCTATCAGGAGAACCCCGTGCTCCCTGCACAGCTCATGCACCTGGCGCAGGTCCTGCTCGGCGATGTAGCCCGCGAAGGAGGTAACCACCAGAACACCGGGCCTCTCCCGCTCCAGCGCCTCCTCCAGCGTCTCGGGCTGGAGAATCCCCAGCCGGGTGCGCACCCTGCACACCTCCCTGCCCAGAAGCCTGGCGTAGCTCTCGTAGCCGCGCCACGCCCCTTGATCTGGGAGCATCACCCTACCATGAGTGGCGCTCAGCGCCGCAAGGGCGGCACAGCTGCCGCTGGCCACCACCCTGGCGAACCTGTGCCCCGTCAGGCGGGCGACCGCCTCCTCCGCCCTTCTTATCAGTTCTGCGTTCGAGCGGACGTCCAGCTCCAGGGCGGCGCGGCTCATCGCCCGCCTCGCCTCCACGCTTGGCCTCCTGTGGGGGAGGAGCATGCCTAAGCCTCTACCGGAAAATATTAAAAACTTGCCTCCCAAGGTTGAGCCATGCAGGGGAAGCTCTACCTCGTGGGAATAGGCCCTGGGAGCAGGGAGCACACCACCCGGCGCGCCGTTGAGGCGATACGTGAGAGCGACGTGGTGGTTGGCTACACAACCTACCTGCGGCTTGTGGAGGACCTGCTCTCAGGCAAAGAGGTCCTGGCCTCGGGGATGCGCCGCGAGGTGGAGCGGGCGAGGCAGGCGGTGGAGCTTGCACTGGGCGGGAAGAAGGTTGCCATTGTGAGCAGCGGCGACTCTGGAATATACGGCATGGCGAGCGCCGTCTTCGAGTACCTGGCGGAGAACCGCCTCGAGCTGGAGGTGGAGGTCGTCCCCGGGGTGACCTCCGCCCTGGCGGCGGCTGCGCTGCTGGGCGCTCCCCTGGGCAACGACTTCGCGGTGATAAGCCTCAGCGACCTCCTGGTGCCCTGGCAGGAGATAGAGCGCCGCGTTGAGCTTGCCGCGGAGGGCGACTTTGTGATTGTGCTCTACAACCCGAGGAGCTCCAGGCGGGACTGGCAGCTGGGCAGGGTGAGGGAAATTGTGCTGGAGCACCGGCCTCAAGCCACGCCGGTGGGGCTGGTGAGGAACGCCTACCGCGACGGCTGCGCCGTGGAGGTGACCACTCTCAGGGAAATGAACCCGGCGAAGGCTGACATGCTCACCACCCTAATAATAGGAAGCTCCCGCAGCTTTGTGTATGCGGGCAGAATCATCACCCCCCGCGGCTACAGGAGCAAGTACTCCATGAGGGGGTAGCATGCTCTGGGTGCTCGCCGGAACGAGGGACGCCTGCGAGATAATCTCCAGGCTGTCCCGGGAGGGCTTCAGGGTTGTTGCCAGCGCCACAACGCAGCACGGGGCAGAGCTTGCAAGGCGCGCCGGCTCGGAGGAGGTTGTGGTGGGGCAGCTGAGCGCCGGGGAGATGCTCCGCCTCATAGAGGAGAAGGGGGTGCGAGCGGTCATCGACGCCACCCACCCCTTCGCCAGGGAGGCGAGCGAGAATGCCATGCTCGCCGCAGAGCGGGCGGGCGTGGAGTACATCAGGTACGAGAGGGAGAGCCTGATTCCCGAGTATGAGGGTGTGCATCTCGCGGAGAGCTTCGAGGAGGCGGCGCAGCTGGCCTCAAAGCTGGGCGAGGTGGTCTTCTACACCGCCGGCGTCAAGAACCTGCCCGCATTTCTGAGGCACTGCACCTCCCGGGTGGTGGTCAGGGTGCTCCCCACGAGGGAAGCTATCTCGCGGGTGGAGGAGCTGGGTGTCAGCCCTGAGAACATAATAGCAATGTACCCGCGCTTCAGCGCAGAGCTTGAGAGGGCGCTGCTCAGGGCGTACTGTGCGGAGGTGCTGGTGACCAAGGAGAGCGGCCCCGCGGGTGGCGTGGAGGAGAAGCTCGCCGCCGCCAGGGAGGAGCGCATACCCGTGGTGGTGGTGCGCCGGCCCGAGGTGGGCTACCCCAGAGTGTGCCGCAGCGTGGAGGCGGTTGTGCAGGAAATTAAGAAACTATCTTTACCGTAGTTACCCTTTGGCGAGAGGGCATGCGTTTTCTCCTGCTGGTGCTCCTCCTGGTGCTCGGCTCCGCGAGCGCACAGAGCGGGGTTAGCTTCGAGAAGGGTGTGAGCAAGAGCGTCGCTGCGCCCGGGGAGGCCGTGAGGGTGGTGCTCACCGTCACCAACAACGGGAAGGAGCCCATAACCGACCTTACCCTGAGGGACAGCGTTTCTCTTCCCGGGTTCAGCTACAACTACGTGGAGTACCTCAGCTACCTGGCCCCCGGTGAGAGGCGGAGCTTCTCCTACACCATCATAGCCCCGGAGGAGGGCAACTACACCCTGCCCCCGGCGGTGCTGGAGTTCACCTCCGGTGGCAGGAAGGTGGTGCTGCGCTCCGGCGAGGTGGTGCTGCACGTCACGGCGGCGCCTCCTGCAGGGGGAGGGCGGAACTTCACCGGCGATGTCGCCAACAGGAGCGCCGAGACCAGGCTGTACACCCAGGAGGAGAAGGGGCTCACCGTGAAAGAGGCCCTTAAGTTCTCCCTGCTGGGGCTCATAGGCATACTCCCTATCGCCTACCTGGTGGTGAGGCACTTCGGGAGGCGCGGAAAGGAGATAGCAAAGATTTACAGGGAGAAGAAGATAGAGGCGCCGCCCAGGGATGTGCTCAGGGAGGCAAAGCAGACCTTCTACGCCGGGAACAAAAGGGAGGCCTTTGAGCAGGTCTCCGCGGAGCTGAGGCGGCTCCTGAGGCGCAGGTACGGCCGCGGGGGGAGCATGACACTGCGCGAGGGCATTGCGCTGCTCTCCCGCGATGAGAATGTTGCTGAGGACGTGCGCTCCCTCGCGAGGGAGGCGGCAGAGCTGTGCGAGCTGGTGGAGTTCGCCAACCACGACCCCTCGCCAGAGGAGCTCCACCTGGCGCTGAAGGGGCTCAGCAAGCTCAAAACTGCGCTGGAGAAGGAGGGGAGATGAAGGCGCCCTACCTGGGGAGGCTGCGCTTACGCTGGTGCAGGAGGTGCAATCTTCCGCTGCTGAGCAGGAGGTGCAACCTGTGCGGCGGAAGCGGGGAGAAGGTGGCGGTAACTCCTCCAGGCGACGTAAGGCCGGCCTTCTCGAGGGATGTGGAGCTCATCAACCGCACCTCCAGGGAGAGGTTCGGCAAACCCCTGCTCCGCGAGGGGGAGCTCGCCCTCCTCAACCGCGCTCCAGGTGAGGACGCGCTGGACGAGGTCATCGCCGGCGGCGCCGTGCTGGGGACGCTGCGCTACGACTTTGAGAGGGGATATGTGCTCCTCCCCTCGCTGGAGGGTGCGCAGCGCCTGGTGGGGGGAAGGAGCTACGTGGAGGTCTACCCGGAGGTGGAGCAGTTCCTGGCGAGGGGGGCGAGTGTGCTCCTGCCGGGGGTAAAGGACTTCGACGCTGCTATTGAGCGCGGCGACGAGGTGATTGTGACCTGCGGTGGCAGGGTAATAGGCGTGGGCAGGGCGAGGCTCAGCGGCAAAGAAGCAGCTTCGCTTGAGAAGGGGATGTTCGTCAAGCTCAGGAGGCAAGGCACTCCCCGCGAGGTGGCGGAGGGAAGCGCCACCTGGGAGCAGGCGGTGGAGGCCAACCTCCGCGTTATATCCGACTACGAGAGGGAGGCGGTGAGGTTCATAAGGGAAGTTGCCAGCGAGGTCTCAAAGCCGGTGGTGGTGGCCTTCAGCGGGGGCAAGGACAGCCTGGCGACACTCCTGCTGGTGAAAAAGGCACTGGGAGAGGCGACCGCCATGGTGGTGGACACCGGTGTGGAGTTTCCGGAGACGCTGCGCTTCGCCAGGGAGGCGGTCAGAGCCGTGGGCGCCGAGCTGCTGCTGGTGGAGGCTGGCGACAGGTTCTGGCGCGGTGTGGAGCTCTTCGGCTTCCCCGCAAGAGACTACCGCTGGTGCTGCAAGGTGGTGAAGCTCGGACCAACGGCGAGGGCGATTAAGGAGCGCTTTCCCGAGGGCTGCCTCACCTTTATAGGACAGCGGCGCTACGAGAGCTCCACCAGGGCGGCCTCGCAGCGAGTATGGCGCAACCCCTGGCTCAGGAACCAGCTCGCCGCCTCGCCGATACAGAACTGGACGGCGCTGCACGTGTGGCTCTTCCTGCTCAAAGAAGGTGTTAAGCCCAACCCCCTGTACGAGGCGGGGAGCTACCGCCTGGGCTGCTGGCTCTGCCCCGGTGCGGAGATGGCGGATGTGGTGCAGCTGAGGGAGAGGCACCCCCCGCTTTGGGAGAAGCTGCGCGACGTGCTTGCACGGCAGGGCTTTGGCGAGGCGGAGTTCCTTCACGGCCTGTGGCGGTGGCGACACCTGCCCAAAGCGCAGCGCTCCGTGGCGGAGAGGCTGGGAGCAGGCCACAGGAGCAGGAGGCGGAGGTTTGTGTACCACCTGGAGAGGGGTGAGGCCGTGCTTGCTAAAACCCGCTTCAGCGCCCCCTTTGAGGAAGTCGCGGGGTTTGCCCGAGCCCTGGGCAGGCCCAGGGAGGGCGATGGGTTTATAGAGGTCGCCAGCATAAGGTTCTACCGCAGCGGCATCGCCCAGGCGAGGGCAGGGAATGAGAGGGAGCTCGAGGCAAGGGTGCGGAGCATGCAGGGCGTTATAGAGCGGGCGGAGCACTGCCTCGCCTGCGGCGTCTGCGTGGCGCAGTGCCGCAGAGATGCGATTGTAGTTGAGGAGAAGGCGAGGATAATAACAGAGCGCTGCACCTCCTGCGGCGCCTGCCACAGGCGGTGCCCCCTGGTGAGGTACCTGGTAGCCGAGGCGGAGGTCGTGTTTGAGGATGCGCAGGGTTGAGGTGTTCCCAAGCGAGGGCAGCAACTCTTTAGTCAGGTGGTACAGGATAAGGAATCCCCTGCGCGTGGCGCTGAACTTCCTGGTGATATACACCTGCCGCTTCCTGCCCTCGCTGGCGCTCAAGCGGGTGCTGCTCAGGCTCATCGGGATGAAGGTGGGGAGGAACGTTTCCATTGGCCTGGGGGCGACCTTCGACATCTTCTTCCCGGAGCTCATCGAGATAGGGGACAACTCGGTGATAGGCTACAACGCAGCCATACTTGCGCACGAGTTTTTAGTTAAAGAGTGGCGCAGGGGCAGGGTGAGGCTGGGGAAGAATGTGATGCTGGGAGCGAGAAGCTTGGTGCTGCCGGGTGTGGAGATAGGGGACAACGCCACCGTGGCGGCTTACTCCCTGGTGAACAGGGACATTCCCCCGGGAGCCTTTGCCGCGGGGGTTCCGGCGAGGGTTAGGGGCGGGGAAAAATGAGGCGCTACGATGCGCTTCTGCTTGCTGTGGCGCTGATAAACCTGGGCGGGACAGCCTTCGGCTTCTACTACTACCGCGGGATGTTTGAGCTCTTCCCGGTGAAGCTCTGGATCTTTATCCCCGACTCGCCCCTGGCAACACTATTTTTTGCAATTTCGCTCTTCCTCATCTACCTCAAAAAGCGCGTCCACGCGCTTTACCTCATCGCCATGGCGCAGAGCGTTAAGTACGGCTTCTGGACGATGTTCGTCATCCTTTACTTCAGCGACTACTTCCTGGCCCCCGACCACAGAAGCTACTACTACCTGATGTTTGCGCTGCACTTCGGCATGGTGATTCAGCCGGCGCTCATACTGCACAGGGTGAGGATCGCACGGAAAGAGCTCGCCATTGCGGCAGCCTGGCTCGCGCTGAACGACTACTTCGACTACCTTGTGGGAACAAACCCGCTGGTTGTGTACGACTTTGCTCCCGAGAAGGTGGCGCTCACAGGCGCAGTGACCTTCCTTGCGGGAATGACGATTCTGGCGCTGCTC
>JAADFX010000128.1 GCA_013152685.1 Methanobacteriota archaeon
AGCGCCGAGCCCACCACTATAGCCGAGGTTATGAGTGCAAAGGAGATGCGGTTGCTCATCAGCTCCAGCTCGTAGATGAGCTCGCTGAAGCCACGGTGCTGCAGGGTGAGCCTGCCCTCTTCAGCCCGCCTCAGCACCGCCTCGGTGGCTGCTGGAATCCTCCCCAGGGACTTTACCAGGGTTGAGAGCTCGCGCAGGAAGTCCTTAGCGAGGCGCCTAGGCGCAAGGCGCTGGCGTATCATCTCCTTAACGAAGGGCTTGGCCACCAGGGTAAAGTTGAACTCCGGGTCGAGAGCCCTTGCCACGCTCTCAATGGTAACCATGCTCTTTATCAGAAAGGCGAAGTTGGGCGGCATCATTACGCGATGCTTGAGCGCAATCTCCAGCATCTCATTGAGCAGCGCAGCAACGTTCACCTGGCTGAGCCTTGTGTCGTAGTATTCAAGGATTAGGTCCTCTATGTCGCTGCGGAACTCGGCAAGGTCGCTCTCGGGTGTAACTATGCCTATGCGCAGGAGATGCTCCACCACGCTTTCTATGTCTTTTTCAACAATAGCTACAGCCAGGTCTGCCAGCTTATCCTTGAGCTCCCTCTCGATTCGCGCCACCATGCCGAAGTCCACCATGGCGATGCGTTCTCCCTCGAGAACCAGGAGGTTGCCCGGGTGGGGGTCAGCCTGAAAGAAGCCGTCCACGAAGTACTGCTTCATAAAAGCTTTGGCCAGCCTCTCGGCTATTAGCGTGAGGTCGAAGCCCCTCGCTCTGAGCTCCTCCACCCTGCTTATCTTCACCCCCTCTATGTACTCCATGCAGAGCACGCGCCTGGTGGTGTACTCCCAGTATATCTTTGGTATCCTGATGTACTCTACGCTCGAGAAGTTTCTGGCAAAGCGCTCCGCATTCCTCCCCTCGCGCATGAAGTCCAGCTCCCGGCGAATCGTCTTGGCGAACTCGTTGACTATCCCAACCAGGTTGTAGCGCCTAGCCTCGCGCACCCGCGCTTCAACCAGCGAGGCCAGCTGATGCAGCAGGGCTATGTCCGCCTCTATGGTTCGCGCTATATTCGGGCGCTGCACCTTTACCACGACGCTCTCCCCGCTCCTGAGCTTTGCCCTGTGCACCTGCGCCAGGGAGGCGCTGGCGATAGGCGTGGGCTCAAAGTGGGCGAACACCTCCTCCAGGCTCCTGCCGAGCTCCTGCTCCACCACCTCCCTTACCTCGTCAAAGCTCAAGGGCAGCGCCTCGTCCTGGAGCTTGCTGAGCTCGTCTATGTACTCCTTGGGTATCAGGTCGGGACGGGTGCTCAGCACCTGACCCAGCTTTATGTATGTGGCGCCCAGCTCCTCCAGGATGAGGCGCACCTTCTCGGGTGTTGTGAGCCCCTCTATCTCCCTTGAGAAGAGCCGGCGCTTGAAGGGTATGTAGGAGTACAGCCCCGCCCGCTTCAGCACAATGTCGAAGCCGTACTTGCTGACCACGCCGGCTATCTCGCGCAGCCTTGCCACGTTGCCTATTCTGCGTCTTCTGAGCATACTACTTCTCTTCCACAAGCCTGGCAACGGTGCGCTCCAGCTCCTCTATCTTTTTGCTCAGCTTCTCTACATCCTTCTTAGAAGCAACGCCCGTCTTGGCCAGCGCCCTCTCCACCTCCTCGGCGACCCTCTTCTTGAGCTCCTCCCTCTGCTTCTCCCGCTCGGCGAGGAGCTCGCGGATGAGCTTCTTTCCCTCCTCCCGGCTCAGCTCACCCTTCTTCTCGAGCTCCGCCACAAACTCGCGGAGCTTCTCCTCAGTTATTGCGGCAAGACCTATCCCCAGAAGCAGCGCCTTTTTTATCCACTCCTTCACACACATCCCTCCATAAATAAACTATAATAAGGCGGGCTAAATAAAGTTTCCCGGCCGGAGGTAAAAAGGGGCGGGCCTGCGTTGCCACAGGCCCCGGGCTTTTGGAGGGTGGCACTAATCCCGTAGTGCTTTTAAATATAAAAACCTAACGCCTACTTTATAGGCAGGAGCCGCGAGTCCGCCAGAAAGTATAAACAAAAACTTTTATAATTAAAATTCTTTTTAACAGTTTTTCTAAAAATTACAGATGTTACTAAAAGATGCAACTAGTGTAACAGTCCCCAAAAAAGTGATTGCTCACTGGAATCTCACTACTCACCAAGGTATGGAAGCATGATGGGAAAGGTCACACTGATAACTCATCTGTTGAGGTCTGCTCCTGAGTTGGGGAGAGGTAGTGAGATTTCCATCTGAGCAGTTGCTTTTTTGGGGAATTAAAAGGAGGTCACAGCCATGGGTAAGATTGACTTGGGCACAACCAAGTATGTTATTCATGCAAGAATTGAAACCAACGGTGTGGTTGAGAAGCCCGACGTTGTTGGGGCGATATTCGGTCAGACAGAGGGCCTGCTGGGGAATGATCTCGACCTCAGGGAGCTCCAGAAGACGGGCAGGATAGGCAGAATAGAGGTGGAGATTGAGACCCGCGGTGGCAAGTCCAGGGGCACGGTGAAGGTGCCCTCCAGCCTGGACAAGATAGAGACGGCGATCCTCGCCGCCGCCCTCGAGACCATCGACCGCGTCGGCCCCTGTGAGGCGAAGCTGGTGGTGGACAGCATAGAGGACGTCAGGGTGAGCAAGCGCCGCCAGGTGATTGAGCGCGCCAAGGAGATCCTCACCACCATGGTGGAGGAGATAACCCCCGACAGCGTGGAGATAACCGAGGAGGTCAAGGAGGCGATAAGGCTCAGGGAGATCCGGGAGTACGGGCAGGACAGGCTTCCCGCAGGGCCGAACATCGACGAGAGCGATGCCATAATTGTGGTTGAGGGCAGGGCGGATGTGCTCCTCCTGCTCAAGTACGGCATCAAGAATGCGATTGCCGTCGAGGGCACCAGCGTGCCCAAGACGATAATCGACCTGAGCAGGAAGAAGACAGTCACCGCCTTCGTGGACGGCGACCGCGGTGGAGAGCTCATACTGCGCGAGCTTCTTCAGGTGGCCGAGGTGGACTTCGTCGCCAGGGCACCTGAGGGCAAGGAGGTGGAGGACCTCACAAAGAAGGAAATCTTCAAGGCGCTGCGCAACAAGGTGCCGGCGGAGCAGGTGATGGACTACCTTTCAATAAAGAAGAAGGAGGAGCCCAGGCCCTTCGCCGGCAGAAAGAGGGGCAAGAAGGCTTCGGCTGCCAGCAAGGAGGATGCCCAGAAGCAGGCGGAGAAGAACGGCAAACTGGAGACCTTCAAAAAGTTCTTCACCGACCTCTCGGGCACGCTGAAGGCCTACCTTCTGGACCAGGACTCCAACATTATAAAGGAGGTGGCTGTCAGGGACCTGGCCATGGCGCTGAAGAACTCAAAGGACGTGGTGTCGGTGGTGATATTCGACGGCGTCATAACCCAGCGCCTTGTGGAGATAGCCGCCGAGAAGGAGGTGGAGTACCTGGTGGGAGCGAAGGTGGGCAACCTCACCAAGAAGCCGGCGAACATACGCCTGCTCACCGCCAGCGACCTGGGGATTTCCTGATTCTTTCCTTTTTTTTTTCAGTGGGAGATGTACTCCCTCAAGGGTAGCAGGTGGGCGTACTCCCTGTAGGTGACCCCCGACTCCCAGTGGCCGGTGAGCTTTGCAACGGCGACGAAGGCGAAGAAGGTGCCCAGCAGCAGCGCGGCGAAGGCGGCTTTTTTGAGGCGCACCCAGGCGAGGGTCATGCTCAGCGCGCCCCGGGGGCATGTCTCAACGCAGCTGAGGCAGCCTATGCACTCCGGGGTTCTCACGCTGCTCTTCTCGTGGACCTTTATGTTTCCAGGGCAAACCCGGGTGCACAGCCTGCAGGAGGTGCACTTTGCCTCGTCCCTCTTTACCGAGGATACGCCGGCAGAGCCCAGGATGCCCAGAAGGGCGCCGTAGGGGCAGAGGTACCTGCACCAGAAGTTCCTGAAAATCAGGGAGAGCACCACCATGGCGGCCACGAATAGCACCGTATTTCTGCCTGGCCTGAGCCAGAAGTCCAGAAGCTTGGCGTCCACCACCTTGTAGTAGGGGGACTGGAGGAAGGCGGCCACCGCCTCGGCGGGCATGTCGATGAGCACCAGCTTTACAAAGAAAAGGAGCAGGAGGTACTTCACCGCCCTGAGGGGAATGTCGAGGAAGGCGGGCATCTGGAAGTTTCTGCCGAAGAGCCAGGCACCGGCCTTCGAGAGAGCCTCGGAGATGGCGCCTATCGGGCATATCCACCCGCAGAACCCCCTCCTGAAGAGGAAGGACACGCTTAAGGCAGCGAGAAAGAGCACCAGCGCCGCGGGGTGGGTGGCGTCTATCTGCCCGTTTACAATCAGGTGCTTAAGCGCCACCAGGGCACCCACGGGCATGAAGGCGTCTATGCTCTCCGGTCTGGGCACAAAGGGGGTGGCGCCGCCGGTGTCGAAGTGCCTCACGAAGAGGTAGAGCCGGTACCAGGCGTAGAGGGAGAACACCACGAAGAAGGCCTGCACCCCCCGCCGCAGCCACCTGTCTCCCGCCCATCTGTTAAATTTTAGTTGCATGTTATAAAACTTAATTTACATGTTAATCACCCTTTCCCCGAACATGTTCTATACAGAAAACCTTTACAATGTTCCTGTGCAGGGGCTGGGGATGCTCGAGGTCCTGGCAAGCGGCAGCATGAGGGAGTACCTCTACTGGAGCAGTGCGGAGGTTGTGGCCCGCGCGGTTGTGGTGGAGCACTCCGGCGGGGCTGAAATAAAGCTGATAAATGTCTCACGCCACCGCAGGGGTGAGGGGATAGGGAGCATGCTGCTGCGCCGGATAATCGCCGACTACTCCCACAAGGACATCTTCACCTGGACCTTCAGCAGCAGAACGAAGTGGTACGAGAGAAACGGCTTCAGGGCGGTGGAGGAGCAGGCCTCGCTGGTGAAGATGGTCAGAGAGGGAAAAATCAGCTGTAGAGCAGCTCTCTGAGCTCCTCAATGGCGACCTCCTTCTTGATCTCCTCCCTTATCTCCCGCTGGAGGTACTCAAGCACCTGCTTTGCCTGGTTTATCCTCTCGTGCTCCCTCATTACCTCCCTGTGGAGCTCGCTGAGCCTCTCCACCCTCTCCCAGCCGCGCAGGCGGGAGGCATCCTCCAGGCGCTTCACCACCTCGGCCAGCTTCGGGAAGGAGGCGAGCACATCCTCCTTTATCTCCGGAAGCAGCGTCTCTATGTAGAAGTGGTGGGGTGATATCTTTACCTCTATCAGGATGTCCTCGCTGATGTGGTAGTACTTCCTCGGCCTGCCCTTGTCTATCCTCTCCAGGCGGGTCTCCAGTATTCCGGCCTGCCGCATCAGCTCCAGGTGCTCAATTACAGCCTTCTGACCTATGTTCAGCGTTTGAGAGAGCTCGCTGACGTAGCAGGGTCTCTCGGAGAGCAGCTGGAGAATTTCCCTCCTGGTCTCGCTTCCGAGCATGTTCAGGAGGACCTCCAGGTTCATGCCCTTAAAAGCCGGCGTTAACAATGTAAAATTTTTTATTAACCAAAGGTTAGAAAAAATCTCTTTCCGCAAGCTATTTATCTCCCGAGGTGGAGATAAAATATGGGAGGTGGTAAGGATGTGGAGAGACCCCTTCGAAGAGCTTCGGAACCTAGAGAGGAGAATGAACAGGCTTTTTGAGGAGCTGCTTCAGGAGAGGCCGGCGCTTGCTCCGGGCGTCAGGGAGCCCTTTGCCGACATCATGGACACCGGAAAGGAGATAAAGGTCACCGTGGAGCTTCCGGGGGTAAGCAAGGAGGATATAAAGATAAACGCCACAGAGCGCGAGCTGGAGGTTATCGCCGAGGTGAAGCGGGAGGAAGAGGAGAAGAAGGGGGACTACGTGAGGCGGGAGAGGAGCTACAGGATGTTCCGGCGGAGCTTTGCGCTTCCTGCGGAGGTGGACCCGAGCAGGGCAAGGGCCACCTACAGGAACGGAGTGCTCGAGGTGACCCTTCCGAAGGTCCGGGAGGAGAAGACCAGCATAAAGGTGGAGTAACAATATTTCTTACCAAAGGTAAGGAAAACCTTATAGTAACGAAAAGTTAGTAAAAGGAGGGTTGAGATGGAAGAAGGCATACTTATTGAGCTGTTCACCTCTCCGACGTGCCCCTACTGCCCCCGTGCAAAGGAAATCGCGGAGAGGATAGTTCGCAGGATGCCGGGGGTTATTCTCATCGAGAGGGACGTCTCCGAGCCTGAGAACGCCGCAATAGCGCGGAGCTATGGAATTCAGGGAGTGCCTGCCATGGTGATAAACAGGAGGTACAGGATTCTGGGCGTGCCCCGTGAGGAGCAGCTCATGCACTACCTCTCGAGCCTGTAGGAGGTGATGGTGGTGAAGGAGATAGAGCTTAAGGTTGCCGAAGCCAGGTCCAACGATGTGGGTCGCGGGATAGCCAGGATAGACCCCCAGGTGATAGAGGAGCTCGGGCTCACCTCGGGTGATGTCATCCAGATCATAGGCAAGAACAAGACTGTGGCGATAGTATGGCCCGGCTATCCCGAGGACGCCGGACTCAGGATCATCCGCATCGACGGATTTACCCGGAAGAATGCCGGCGTGGGCATAGACGACAAGGTCAGGATAAGGAAGGTCACAGCCCAGCCCGCCAAGGTGGTCAAGCTCGCCCCCACTGAGCCTCTGCGCATCGTGGGAGGGGAAGCCTACCTCAGGCAGTACCTGGAGAACCGCGCCGTCTCCCGGGGGGACATGATAGAGCTCAACATAATGGGCAGGAAGATAGGCCTCGTCGTTACCAGTGTGCAGCCTCCCGCAGAGGCGGTGATAATAAACTACGCCACCCGCGTGGAGATAAGCGAGAAGCCGGCCAAGATAACTGAGACCAAGATTCCGCGGGTGACCTACGAGGACATAGGCGGACTCAAGGAGGAGATCCGCAAGGTCAGGGAGATGATAGAGCTCCCGCTGAAGTATCCGGAGATATTTGAGCGCCTCGGCGTGGAGGCGCCCAAGGGCGTGCTGCTCCACGGTCCACCGGGCACTGGCAAAACGCTGCTCGCCAAGGCGGTGGCTAACGAGACCAACGCCAACTTCTACAGCATCTCCGGGCCGGAGATAATGAGCAAGTACTACGGTGAGAGTGAGGAGAGGCTCAGGGAGATCTTCAAGGAGGCTGAGGAGAACGCCCCCAGCATAATCTTCATAGACGAGATAGACTCCATAGCACCAAAGCGGGAGGAGGTAACAGGCGAGGTTGAGCGCCGCGTCGTGGCGCAGCTTCTCGCACTGATGGACGGGCTGGAGAGCAGGGGGCAGGTGGTTGTGATAGGCGCCACCAACCGTCCCAATGCCATTGACCCTGCGCTGCGCCGCCCGGGCAGGTTTGACCGCGAGATAGAGATAGGCATCCCCGACCGCAACGCAAGGAAGGAGATACTGCTCATCCACACCCGGGGAATGCCCCTGCCGGAGGACGAGGAGGAGAGGAAGCGCATAATAGAGGACTTCGCCGACAAGACCCACGGCTTCGTGGGCGCCGACTTAGAGGCTCTCTGCAAGGAAGCCGCGATGCGCTCCCTGCGCAGAATCCTGCCCGAGATTGACTTCGAGCTGGAGAGCATCCCCGCGGAGATACTGGACAAGATACAGGTGACCTACCAGGACTTCGAGGAGGCGTTTATGGACATCGAGCCCAGCGCTCTGCGCGAGGTGCTTGTGGAGGTGCCCGACGTAACCTGGAAGGACATCGGCGGCCTCAAGGAGGCGAAGCAGGAGCTCCGCGAGGCTGTGGAGTGGCCACTGAAGTACCCCGAGGTGTTCTCCCACATGCGCGCCAAGCCCCCAAAGGGCATACTCCTCTACGGTCCTCCAGGCACGGGGAAGACGCTGCTCGCCAAGGCAGTGGCGAATGAGAGCGAGGCCAACTTCATAAGCGTCAAGGGCCCCGAGTTCCTGAGCAAGTGGGTGGGCGAGAGCGAGAAGGCCGTGAGGGAGACCTTCCGCAAGGCCAGGCAGGCGGCGCCCTGCGTGGTGTTCATGGACGAGATAGACGCAATAGCGCCCACACGGGGCTCGGGCTTCGACTCCCACGTCACAGAGCGGGTGGTGAGCCAGATACTCACAGAGCTCGACGGCCTCGAAGAGCTGCGCGGCGTCGTGGTCATCGCCGCCACCAACCGTCCGGACATAATCGACCCGGCGCTTCTCCGCCCGGGCAGGTTCGACCGCCTGATATTCATCCCGCCCCCGGACAAGGAGGCGCGGGAGGAGATCTTCAGGATCCACACCCGCGGGAAGCCTCTCGCTGAGGATGTGGACCTGGCGAAGCTTGCGGAGAAGACCGAGAACTACACCGGTGCGGACATCGCCGCGGTGTGCAACGAGGCGGTGATGCTGGCGATACGCGAGTACATAAGCCAGGGCAAGCCCCTGGACAGGGAGACGATGAAGAAGGAGCTCAGGCTCAAGATGAGGCACTTTGAGGAGGCGATGAAGAAGATAAAGCCCATCTCCAAGGAGGAGCTGGAGCAGTACCTGCGCATTGCCGAGAAGTTCCAGAGGCAGTAACCCCAACAAATTTAAAGCCCTGCAGGAATAATTAATATCGGTCGTGGTGAGTATGGAAGTCGAACTCAAGGTGGCGGAGGCGCTGCAGAACGACGTTGGGCGAGGCATAGTCAGGCTGGACACCCGCACCAGGGAGATCCTGGGCATCTCCACCGGGGACATAGTGGAGATCTACGGCAAGCGCAAGACGGGCGCAATAGTGTGGCGCGCCTACGCCGAGGACGAGGGCCTGGGAATTATTCGCATGGACGGCATTATACGCCAGAACGCCCAGATTTCCCTGGGTGAGAACGTGCGGGTGCGCAAGGCGAAGGTGAGCGACGCCCGCAGGGTGGTGCTCTCGCCAAACCAGGCGATCCGCTTCTCCACGGGCTTCGGGGACTTCGTGAAGCGCAGGCTCCTGGGCAGGCCCCTCACCCAGGGGGACAAGATAGTTGTGGGCGTCCTCGGTACAACGCTCCCCTTTACCGTCACGCAGACCATACCCGCCGGAATAGTGCGCGTCGCCGACCGCACCGAGGTGGTGGTGCGCGAGGAGCCGGTGAAGGAGCGCGCGGGCATACCCAGCGTGGCCTACGAGGACATAGGCGGCCTCAAGGACGAGGTGCAGAAGATTAGAGAGATGATTGAGCTGCCCATGAAGCACCCGGAGCTCTTTGAGCGCCTCGGGATAGAGCCGCCCAAGGGCGTGCTGCTCCACGGTCCACCGGGCACTGGCAAAACGCTCATCGCCAAGGCGGTGGCTAACGAGACCAACGCCTACTTCATCCACCTCAACGGTCCGGAGATTATGAGCAAGTTCTACGGCGAGAGTGAGGAGAACCTGCGCAAGGTGTTCAAGGAGGCTGAGGAGAACGCCCCCAGCATAATCTTCATAGACGAGATAGATGCGATTGCGCCCAAGCGGGAGGAGGTGCACGGCGAGGTTGAGCGCCGCGTCGTGGCGCAGCTTCTCGCACTGATGGACGGGCTCAAGAGCAGGGGCAGGGTGGTTGTGATAGGCGCCACCAACCGCCCCGATGCCCTGGACCCGGCGCTGCGCCGCCCGGGCAGGTTCGACCGCGAGATAGTTATAGGCGTGCCCGACCGCAAGGGCAGGAAGGAGATACTCCAGATTCACACCCGGGGAATGCCCCTCGCCGAGGATGTTGACCTGGACGAGCTCGCGGACATCACCCACGGCTTCGTGGGCGCCGATTTGGAGGCACTGTGCAAGGAGGCGGCGATGAATGCGCTGCGCAAGGTGCTGCCCAAGATAGACCTGGAGGAGGAGAGCATACCTCCGGAGATCTTGGAAAGCCTGGAGGTGACCCGGGAGGACTTCCTGGAGGCGTGGAAGGTGATGGAGCCCAGCGCGCTGCGCGAGGTTTACGTGGAGGTGCCCGACGTAAGGTGGAGCGACATCGGGGGGCTCCACGAGGTGAAGCAGGCGCTGCGCGAGATGGTGGAGTGGCCCATCAAGTACCCCGAGGGCTTCAGCAAGCTGGGCATAACTCCACCGAAGGGCGTGCTCCTCTTCGGTCCTCCCGGCACGGGGAAGACGCTGCTCGCCAAGGCGGTGGCCACTGAGAGCGAGGCCAACTTCATAAGCGTGAAGGGACCTGAGATTCTGAGCAAGTGGGTGGGCGAGAGCGAGAAGGCGATAAGGGAGATCTTCAAGAAGGCGAAGCAGGCAGCACCCACGGTGGTGTTCTTCGATGAGATAGATGCAATAGCGAGCATCCGCGGAATTGATGTGGGGAGCAAGGTTGGCGAGCGGGTGCTGAACCAGCTGCTGACGGAGATGGACGGCCTTGAGGAGCTCCACAACGTGGTTATTATCGCCGCCACAAACCGTCCGGACATGCTCGACCCGGCGCTTCTCCGCCCCGGCAGGTTCGACAAGATACTTCTTGTCCAGGCTCCTGATGCGGAGGCGAGGCGGGAGATATTCAGGGTGCACACCAGGAACATGCCCCTCGCCGAGGACGTGGACTTCGACGCGCTGGTCAGAGACACGGAGAACTTCTCGGGCGCGGATATAGAGGCGCTGTGCAGGGAGGCAGCGATGCTGGCCTTCCGCGAGGCGGTGCTCAACAGGGAGAGCTTCGACGAGAAGAAGGTGGAGATGCGCCACTTCCGCGAGGCGCTGCGCAGCGTGAAGCCGAGCCTGACCGAGGAGATAAAGAAGACCTACGAGCAGTTCATGAAGCGCTACGAAACCAAGGAGCTGGAGCGCCTGGTGTACATGGGGTGATGGCGCAGCTTTACCCCCTCAGTTTATACTTTTTTGAGGCTTAATCTGCCGGCTCTGGCATGCTCAGGGTAACTGAAAAATCAGGTGAGGAGGACGGCAAGCCTCCCGGTAGTGAGGATGATGCTTGATGGACTTCAAACTTAATCTTGTGCCTTAGCTCGTCAGGTACCTTTGAAAACTCAGCCTTTTTCTCCACCACTCTGTAAGGTAGCGAGTTCGGAAGCGCTCCAAGCTTCTCCGGGATTATCTCTCGGTGGGGTTTTGCATTATAGCAATTAACCTTCTCAGTCTTATTCACCATCGATACGCCTTCCTGCGATGGCGAACATAATATATTGTAATGAGTCTTGCATCAATGTCCACTTGATATATAATTCTGTAGTCTCCGACTCTTATTCTGTAGTTACGTTCTGAACCACGCAACTTTCGGTGCTGCGGTGGGAAGGGATTCTCAGCAAGCGCTTCAACTGCTCCGATAATCTTGGGAATGTACTGTGGGTCGATTTTCTTTAACTCCCGTACCGCTGAGGTCTTCCACCGTATTTCATAACAGCCCATCTTTTTTCAAGCGCTTCTTGAGCTCTTCAAGAGTTACAGTGGGCTCATCACGCCGCTCCGCAATCACGGCAAGGTCGTGGAGGTCTTCCAGCAGTTCTTCATACTCTTCAATAGGCAGGATTACTGCCATCTTCTGCCCCCTGCTATCCACGATATACCGCTCCATACTGGCATCCCCATAGTGAAAATTTAAGTTCACATGAGAAGGAATTTCCATCTATAAAATTGGATGGTGAGGCAAGCTTCCCAGTAGT
>JAADFX010000129.1 GCA_013152685.1 Methanobacteriota archaeon
CTCCGCCGTCAGGGGTATCGCAGGAGTACTCCTTCAGCTCGCCGAGGATGAGGTAGAGGTCGGCGGTGATTGCAAAGTACTCGCTCGCAGGTCTGAGCATGCTCCCGCGGAAGGGCACCTTCTCGGCTATGGTGTTCAGCGGGGTGCGCAGGTAGCCGGTATAGACGAGCTGCCCCGCGAGCAGGCGCTCGAGGTCGGTCTTCCTGTACAGCCTCTCGCCTCTGCGAAAGGGCACCACGTCGCTGGTGGTGCTTCCTATATCCAGAAGCACGCCCTCGCCGAAGAAGCGCTCCAGGTAGTAGACGCTTGCTACATAGTTGGCTCCTGCAAGCTCCTCCGGGGACGCCTCCCTCACAAGGCGCTTCTCCACGCTGAGGAACCTCGCCTCCGGGTAGAGCTCCCTCACCGCCCGCACGACATAGGCAACGCCCTTATCCTTGCTCTCAAAGACGTCGCTCAGCTCGGCGGTGAGCGTTACCGCAACCTGCTCTGCAGGAGGAGCTATCCTGCTGAGGAAGGCGGGGAACTCCTCCTTTCGCCTCCAGAAGGGGAAGTAGTGCACCTCACTCCTCACCACCTCACCACTGGCTTCTTCGAAGAGCAGGAGCTTGGTGTTGGCGCCGCCTATGTCCAGGGTTAGAATCATTCCACCACCTCTATTACAATGCTGGCATTGTCCACAGAGACAAAGGCCTTCTCCACCCTCTTGCCCACCTTGCGCAGCCTCACCCTGCGCCTCCGCTTAAGCTCGGGCAGAGCCTCGCGGTAGTAGTTCCTGAAGAGGAGCTCTCCCAGGTTCACCCCCAGCGCCTCACGCAGCGCCGCCGCGGGCGTGGTTATGCGCGGGTTCACCTCTATCACCCAGAGCTCCTCCCCGAGGACAAAGTCCACGCCCACGTAGCCAGCCAAGCCGGGGATGTGCTCCACCGCCCTTATCACCTCCTCCAGGTGCTCGGCGTCCAAGCTTAGGGGAAGCTCCGCGCCCGAGTAGCTGCCTCCGCTGAACTCCTGGGTGTTAATGCTGAGCAGCCTCACCTCGTCCCCCACGATGAGCGAGGCGCTCATTGGCTTGCCCCTCACGTACTCCTGAAGGAGGTAGCCCCGCGGCAGCGACGAGAGCTCCTCCTCGCTGGAGACTATCCTCAGCCCCTCGCAGCCCTCTCCGATACGCGGCTTTGCCACCAGTGGAAAGTCGAGGGTGGTGCTCCCGGTGAAGAGCTCTGTTCTGGGCTGATTCACGCCTCTGAGGGCGCGGTAGCACGCATACTTGTCTCCGGCTATTGCCACGCCACGCGAGGATGAGCCCAGGTTTTTCATCCCCGCCTTTTCAAGCCTCCGCGTGAGCTCTAGCAGCAGGTTGTCGCTCTCCGGAGCTACTATCAGCGCGTGCTCCTCCTTTGCGAGCATCTCCTGAAAGCTCCGCTCCCAGCTTTCCGCAACCGGAAGCTGGAAGTAGGGCATGGGCCTGCCGGTGAAGGAGGCGACGCCCTCAACCTCGCTGAAGCCCTCGTAGAGGGCGCGGAACATGGCCAAGCCTTCCACGGCTATGCTAGCAGGCAGAGCTTCGCGCGTGCAGGTGGCATACTCAAAGAGGAAGACCATGCTTAGGGATTTTCCCTCCGGGCTTTTAAGGGTAGTGGTGCATCCTTTAAATAGCGCCGTGGCAAGTATTCTCCATGCAAGAGCTCGACATTAAGCTAATAGAGTCGCTCATCATCGCCGCCCTGGCGGGAGGGCTTCTGGGGATAGAGAGGGAGATTGGCAAGAAGGTCGTCGCCGGGACGCGCACCTTCATGCTCACCTCCCTCATGGGTGCGCTCAGCGTGAGCATCTCGCAGAGCCTCGGTTCGGAGCTCTTTCTTGTAAGCGTCACCCTGAGCGTGGCTTTAATCGCCATATTCATAGGCGTGGTCAAGAACTTCCTGGTGGAGGACATCGGGATCACAACCCTCGTGGCGTACCTGCTCGCCTTTGCGATAGGCGCGGTGATAGGCGCCGGCTTCGCCCTGGAAGGTGTTGCGGTGAGCATAATCGTGGCTGCCATCCTCGCAGGGAAGCGCTACTCTCAGGCGCTTTCCCGGGCCATGAGCTTCAGGGAAATGGCGAATGCGCTGGAGTTCGGGCTGGTGGTCTTCGTGCTGTACCCGCTGCTTCCGGATGAGCCAGTGGACCCCTACGGTCTGGTAAACCCCCGCACCCTGGTATTTGTGGTGATAGTGGTCTCCACCATAGGCTTCGCCGGCTTCCTGGCGCTGCGCTGGTTTGGGGCGGAGCTTGCGCTCCCCGTCACAGGGGCTCTGGGCGCGCTTGTCAACAGCCAGGCAACCGTGGGAGCCCTCGCCTCCAGGGTGAAGGAGGACGCGTCGCTGGAGAAGCCGGCGCTCCAGGGGATTCTCCTGGCAAGCGGCGTGGCGCTCCTCAGGAGCCTGCTGATTGCGGCGCTTTTGAGCGGCGCCGTTGGAAAGGAGATGCTTTTGCCCATGCTCGGCATGGCGCTGGTGAGCGTCGCACCGGCGCGGGTGAGGCTCGCAAAGGAGGCGCTGCGCGGCAAGAAGCTGGAGCTCGCGCTGCCCTTTGCGATTGCGCCCGCGGTGAAGTTTGCGCTGCTCTTCACCGCCATAACGGCGCTGGCGAAGCTGGCGCAGGGCTACGGCGGGCTCGGCTTGTACCCCGCGGCCTTCTTCGCGGGCTTCGTCTCAAGCGGTGCGGTGGTGGCGAGCTTTGCTTCGCTGGCGGCGAAGGGGGAGATAAGCGCTGGCGTGGCCGCGAACTGCGCCGTGCTCTCGGCGATGGCGAGTGTGCTCAGCAAGATTGCGCTGGTAAGGGTGAGCGGCACCCCAACGCTGGCGGCGAAGGTTACCAGGTACTACTCCCTCGCAGTCGCAGCGGGGGTGGCGCTCCTCCTGCTTAAAACCTACCTCCCGCTCTCCTCGTAGGCGTCCAGCACGGCGCTTACAAGAACGTCCCTCGCCTCCCTGGAGATGGGGTGGAACACGTCCTTGAACTCGCCCCGCTTGTTCCGCGTGGCGGGCATGCTAACCCACAGACCCCTCTCCCCGTCCATCACGCGCAGCCCGTGCACCACGTAGGCGTTGTCGAAGGTCACACTGGCGTAGGCCTTCAGGTTTCCGGAATTTTCCATCCTGTATATCTTCACATCGGTAATTTCCATTTCTTCCACCTTCTGTCGGTACTCAACCCCCTCGGGGGCTTAATTTAAAAGGGTGTGGAGGCTTTTAAACCTTTCCCCGGGCGCCGGAAAAGTGTTTCAAAATACTTCTCCAAGGTTATCCCTTCGCCAAAGGTTGCAGCCGGGGTAGCCAAGCCCGGACCACGGCGCGAGCCTGGAGTCCGTTCCCCAAGGGGGCTGACAGAAAGCTCGTGTTCCTCACGGAACACAGGGGTTCAAATCCCCTCCCCGGCGCTCAAGTTTGTTAGATTTGAGTAGTTCATTTGAGTAATCACAAATCTTCTGCTAAAACTTTTTTACCTGCGTGCTTAAACCAAAAAGGTATGCTCAGAATCTACCTCGACACCAACGTCTGGGGCAGGCCCTTTGATGAGCAATCGCAGCACAGGATAATAGAAGAGAGTGAGGCGTTTTTCAGGATTTTAGATGGAGCGCAGCGGCGCAAATTTATCATCGTAGGTCTTTGATGCTGGAGGATGAGATCTCGCAAATAAGTGATGTGGAGAAGAAGGATGCCATTACGGCTATTGTAGGTCTTTTTGTTAATGAAAGAGTTAGAAAGTTCTCAGAATCCTTATTTCGTCAAATTAAATCTTTGGGATTGAAGGATAAAGATGCTCTGCACCTCACCTTTGCTGTGGGCAACTCAGACTACTTTATAACCTGCGACGATAAGATACTAAATAAGAGGGATGAGATTGGGAAGAGGTTTGGGATTAATGTCGTTAGTCCTCTGGAGTTTGTTGAAGAGGTGCTGTGATGTAGCTAAAGCTGAGGATATAAAGGTTTTAGAAAAATAATGGAGATGGCCAAAAGAGAGCTAGATCCAGCAGAGTATGCCAGATTCCTGGCGCTTATTACTCCAAAGAGAGGAGATACTGTAAAAGAGCTGAGGAAGCTAAGGGATAAAGAGACCTATGAGGAGATTGTAAAAAGATTAAAGAAGAGAGGCGTAATTATTACACCCTGAAGCTTTACCGGCAAATTTCATGCCGGCATCCCTTTCCGGCTATCAGAAGACGGAATCCCTGGCCAATATGACTCTACCCGGTCCTCTCCACCACCCACCTCTCGAGCTCTGAAACTATCCTCTCAAAGATCCTCTCACCCTTCTCCCGGGAGGCAAGCGTGGGCGTGCCAAACACGCCGCTCTCCGTTCTTCTCAGCCCCTCCCCCTCGTAGGCGATCTCCTCATCTTTGGCTAGGTGCATCCTCACCTTCTCCGGGTGCAGGAAGAGCATCAGCGACGTCTCCGCCTCACACGCATGGAGGGGCTCGCTCTCAAGTATGTCGGAGAAGTCTATTCTTGAGAAGTCCAGGAGCTCCGCCTCAACACCTCCTGCGAGGAGGGCGGCCTCCTCAATCGCCCTCAGGTGGTCGTTGCTGAAGTGCCCCGACACCACAAACACCCTGCGGAAGCCGCTCTCACCGAAGCCCTCCAGAACCTCCCGGAGGTACTCCCTCAGGGCGCTCCTGCCCACCATCACGGTGCCGCTGTATCCCCTGGTGGACCTGGAGTACCCGTACCACACCACTGGAGCCACCAGGATGCCCGTACGCCTGCCGAGCTCTCTGCAGACCGCCACCGCTATATCTCCATCGGTGGAAAGGGGCAGGTGGTAGCCGTGCTCCTCCACAGAGCCCACGGGAAGGAGCACCTCACCCCTCCTTTTCAGGTACTCCTCAACCTCCTTCCAGCTCAGTCCTGCCAGCTCCATGAAGCAATCTCCCCACCGGCGTACTGCTCTCTGCCCCCGCGGAGGAAAGGCAAAAGGAATAGTGGGCCGGGGCGGATTCGAACCGCCGACCTCCAGTGTGTGAGACTGGCGTCATAACCAACTAGACCACCGGCCCTCTGGGAATAATTACTCCCAGGTCATTTATCTTTTTTCCGGTTAACAATGGCAAGAGGTATGAAGCACATGCAGGTAATCCCAGCAGACCAGGAAGGTGTGGTGAGCAGGGCTGTGTCAGTCCTCAGGGCAGGCGGAGCTGTGGTCTACCCCACCGACACCCTCTACGCCCTGGGCTGCGACGCCACAAACGCAGAAGCGGTGAGGCGCGTCTTCCAGATTAAGCGCCGTCCCCTGGACAAGCCCCTCCCCATAGCCGTGGCGAATATAGAGATGATGCGGCGCTACTGCGAGCTCGACGAGCGTGCCGAAAGGCTCGCCAGGGCGCTCCTGCCGGGGGCGTTGACCCTCCTCCTCAAAAAGAAGCACCTGCCGGATATCCTCACCTCCGGCTCCCCCAAGGTGGCGGTGCGAATCCCCGCGAATGAGCTCGCGCTGAAGATCACCGCCGCCCTCGGAAGGCCGGTGGTGGCAACCAGCGCAAACATCTCCGGGGAGCCGCCGCCCGTGTCGGCGCAGGAGGCGCTGGCGCAGCTCAGGGGGGTGGAGCTTGTAATTGACGCCGGTGTCCTCGCCCGGGAGCGGGTGCCCTCCACCATCTACGACCCCGAAGAGGGGAGAATAATAAGGCAGGGGAAGATAGACAGGAGCACCATAGAGGAGGTGCTCAGGGAGTAATCCCCAGCTCCGCGAGTACCTGCGCAAGGTCCCCGGCTGAGACCTCGCCCTCCTGCTTCACCAGCAGGTGGCCGGTGCTGTTGAGCACCAGCACCGCCGGCGCTGTCTGGATCCCGTAGCGTGCGGTGAGTGCCCTCTCCGTGGAGGCGTCCACCCTCACAAAGACCAGCCTCTCCGCCAGAAGGCGCAGCCTCACGTCCCTGAAGATGGCCTCCGCACTCCGGCACGCCTCGCACTCTGGGGAGTACACGTAGAGGAGCAGCGGCCTGTCCAACGCCACGGCCTGGCGTACTGCAGCGCTCAGGTCTGTGTACCACAGAACCTCCCTGCCCTCAATCTGGGCGCGCTTTATCAGCCGCTGCAGCCTCAGCTCCGCGGTGACCTCCCTTCCTGCCAGGGGGTGGTTCCTGTCGGCGAGCACATGCGTGGCGTTGGCATCGCGGTAGGTGATAAACCCTCCATCCGGGTCCACCAGCGTCAGGTTGAGCACCGGGGTGAAAAAGTAGGTTATGTGGGTGGCATTGGCGGTAACCTCAACCACGCCACCGGTGGTGTTTATTCTGGTGTAGAGCGGCTCCCGCTCCACCAGCACATACCCCTCGCCCGCCTCGATGACTCGCAGCCTGAGGGTGCCCTCAACGGCAGCAGCCCCCTCCCCGGGGTTGCCGTAGGCGCTCCGGTACTCCTCCGGCGAGAGATTCACAAACCTGGGCACAGAAAACCGCCTGGGCTCCCAGCGCAGGAGGGAGGTGTTCACATCACCGAAGGCGTCTCCGGGAGGGAGGGTCACCCGCCTCACATCTCCTGGGCTCATGCCCAGCAGGGCCCGCTCAGCCCACCCGGGGAGTTCCCCGCCGCCGAGGAGCGCCGAGAAGTTCCGCTCAAGCCGGAAGTCGCCCAGGAGCACGTAGGAGCCCACCACAAAATCGCCGTACTCCGCCACCGCCTCATCCGGCGCTGTGGCCACGGCCGAGGGCCCCGCGTCCTGGCTCACACAGCCCGCGAGCAGGAGAAGCACCGTCAGGAGGAGGCGCATGTATAGAAGCTCGCCTTCAAGGTTTATATAATTGAGGAACATACATCCCTGCATGGAAGAGGATGCCCGTGAGAAGTACATCCAGGCAGGGAAGATTGCCGCACAGGTTATGGAGAGGGGCCTCAGGGAGGTGAGGGCTGGAAAAAGGCTCCTGGAGCTGGCGGAGTTCGTGGAGTCGGAGATTGAGAGGCTCGGGGGAAAGCCCGCCTTTCCGGTGAACATATCGGTGAACCACATAGCAGCCCACTACTCCCCCACGGCCTGGGATGAGACACGATTCGAAGAAAATGACCTGGTGAAGCTGGACATAGGCGTCCACGTGGACGGCTACATTGCAGATATAGCAAGGAGCATCGTGGTGGGCGGGGAGAAGAATGAGCTCATTCTGGCAAGTGAGGAGGCGCTGCAGCGTGCAATAGAGATTATAAGGCCGGGCGTGAGGACCAGCGAAATAGGCGCGGCGGTGGAGGAGACGATACGGAGGCACGGCTTCAAGCCGGTGGAGAACCTGACGGGGCACAGGCTCGGGCGTTACTCCCTCCACGGGGGGATGACGGTGCCAAATGTGAGAACGCGCCACGGGGATGTGCTCCGGGAGGGTGACGTGGTGGCCATTGAGCCCTTCGCCACCACCGGTGCGGGGAGGGTGGTGGACGAGAAGGAGGCGATAATATTCAGGTACCTCCGGGACAGACCCCTGAGGATGAGGGAGTCCAGGGCGATCCTCGCCTATGTTAAGAAGAACTTCGGCGGGCTGCCCTTTGCGGAGCGCTGGGTTGCCCACCTCGCCCCCAGGCACAGGCTCCAGCTTGCGCTGCGGGAGCTCGCCTACTCCGGAGCGATTTATGCGTACAGAATTTTGAGGGAGAAGAAGCGCGCGCCCGTGGCACAGGCGGAGCACACCGTGATGGTCACCTCTGACGGGTGCGTGGTTACCACAGGGTAGGCGGGAGCATGGAGACGGAGCGGGTTTTCAGGGAGCTGTACGACCTGGTGAGGGCGGAGATGGAGGACGGCGGAGCCCATGACTTTGACCACGTGGAGCGGGTGCTGCGGCTGGCTGTGAGGATCGCCGAGGAGGAGGGCGCCGACGTGGAGGTGGTGCGCTTCGCCGCGCTGCTCCACGACCTGGAGAGGGCGAGGGAGGACAGGGGCGAGGTGGAGTGCCACGCCACCGCGTCGGCGGAACGTGCGGAGCGGCTGCTGCTGGAGAGGGGGCTGAGCCGGGAGTTTGCCGCCAGGGTGGCAGAGTGCATAAGGAGCCACCGCTTCAGGAAGGGCCTGCACCCGGAGAGCATAGAGGCGAGGGTGCTCAGCGATGCCGACAAGCTGGATGCCACGGGTGCCGTTGGAATAGCCAGGGCATACCTCTTCGGCGGGAAGTACGGGCAGAGGGTGTGGGAGGAGGAGCCAAAGGATGTGAGGTTCTATCCCGGAATGAGGGGCGCGGAGTACTCACCCCGCACCGAGTATGAGCTGAAGCTGTCCAGGCTCAGGGAGCGCATGTTCACCGCCACCGGGAGGAGAATCGCCGAGCACAGGAGCCGATTTATGGAGCTGTTTTTCGAGGAGCTGGAGAAGGAGGTGAGGGGAGAGAGGTAGGTGGTTCCCGGGCGTGTGGCTCCGCGCTGCAGTGGAGCTAGAGGCAAGGAACTGCCAAAAAAACCAAAAAAGACAGCGACTTCCGGCGCTTGAGAGCCCCGTTAATACCTAAGTCACGGGTCAGGAACTCAGCGCAGTTTTGCGACCTATACTACCCTTCATCCGTATTGGCACTGGCAAGGTGAAAACCTCAGAAATTCAGGCTTTCCATTTATACACTTCCGGCTCCCGGAGGTTCAAACCCCTCGGCGGCTCCGAGGAGGTTTGAACCGTGAAGACGATCAGAAGAAAGGAAGTGTTAAAGACCCTTTTAAAGCTTTATGGAGAGCTAGGCAGGCCTGTGCACCTAGCCGACCTGAAGAGAGAGCTGAGAATTCTAACTAAGAGGGACACAACCAGGCGCACCCACACGGAGAGCGACGCTTTAGCAAGGGCGCTCCAGCGATTGTTCGACGAGGGGAAGATATCCAAGTCCAGAGAGCTTGTGAGGGTAGAAAGGTACCCTGTCTCCCCGTATGCAAAGACCATGAAGCAGACCACCGCCAATGTGCGCTTCTACGCTCCTATTGAGTGTGCTGGCAAGCGCATAAGCTTTGAGCTAAACGGAGAGAGCTACGAGCTGGACTTTATAGACTGCAGGATGGAGGGCGAGCCGAAAACACCAACCAAGAAGGAGATGGTACTCGAGGTGCTCAAAGCTTGCGACAGGGCACTGACGGTCAGAGAAATTTTAGAGCGCATCAACGAGAAGCACGGCGCATATGACGTCTCCACAAAGCAGAAATTCTACAACGCCACCACCTCCCTCACCAAGGGCGTGCTGAAAAAGCTGATGCGCAACGGGCTCCGCGCCAGGAAGATTGACGGGAGGTGGGTTTGGTACTTCACCGAGGAGCAGCTTGAGAACTACAGGAAGCACTACGTGGATAGCGATGTAATACTCCGCGCCGTTGAGGACCTAGTAAAAAGCGAGAAGTGCGTCCCCCTCACAAAAGTGGTGTCCACCATAGGTCTTTCCTCAGAGGACGTGAAGTACAAGATAAAGCGTGCCGGCAAGCTGGTGCCAGTGACGGTGAAAGTAGCCACAACGCTGAAGGATACCAAGGTGGAGCTTGAGGTAGGGGAATACAGGAGGGACTCCTTCATCGACTGGTTGGGCGTTGTGGTTCCGAGGTCAGAGAATGGCTACGGCTACGAGACCATGCTGATCGATCTAACCAGCGACTGGGAGGATGCTCTTAAGCGTCAGATAAGGAAGAGCTTGTCCAGAATCCACATACGGAAGCTCATTGGCATATTTTACGAGAAGCTCGTGGCAAAGCTCTTTCAGCTCCTGTGCACCTCCGAAGAGCTTACTAGGGATCCGGAGCTGAGCAGGTACATGATACCCTTCGTCTTCCGCAGCGAGAGGGTTGCAAACGTCTGGGTGACTATGCCAGGAGGAAGGAGGGGAGAGTTCGACGTGCTAATAAAGGGAACCTTTAGAGCGTTTGACGTTATGGCTGAGGGCAGGGGGTTCCTCGACCTAGTGATACCCATAGAGTCGAAGTACACCGTGGTAACCACGGAGCACGTGACGTACTTCGACGACAAGGTGAGGAAGGTTTTCGGTGACGCTAGAAACGTTTTGCCCATCATGGTCGGACTCTCGTGGAAGCCTGACGCTATGGCTCTGGCGAAGCGCTTCGGCTTCATGACCCTCTACTTCTCCTCAATTCAGAACCTTCTGCGCGCCCTTACCGGTACGGAGTACAGTCTTGAGGGCGAGTGGAAGCGCGTTGAGGAGATGCTCAACAAGGGGGAAATAACCCTGGAGGAGCTCAGGAGGAGAATAAACGACCTTGAAATAAAGTACGAGTTTGAGGAGCTGCTGGAGAGGAGGATAGGCAGGAGCCTAAGCGCGAAGGTTAGCCGCAAAACACCGTCGCCTTATGCTGTGTCAAAGCAGAAAGAGGAGGGATCTATGCCTGCTCTCAAGCCTATGCTTGCGGTTGCGGCGAGGAGCATAGAGGAGATTCTATCCCAGCACCCGATGCTGGCATGGGAGTACAAGCTTGACGGTATAAGGGTTCTGGTAAAGAAGGAAGCAGGCAGAGTGAGGCTATACAGCAGGAACGGAAAGGATTTGACTGAGAAGTTTCCGGGCGTTGCTGAGGAGGTTGCGAGGGGATTCGACGGGGATGAATGGATCATTGACGGAGAGCTGGTGGCAAAGAACGACGACGGAAGGTGGCTGCCTCCTCAGAAGTTGAGACGCGAAGGCAATGGGAATTGGAAGTACATCGTGTTCGACGTTCTCCGCCTGAATGGTGAGGACCTCACCGACTACTCCTATGAGGAGAGAAGGCAGATACTAGAGAACAAAACGCTGGAAAATAGTAAGATACAAATCGTCCCAAGAATAGTTAGCTCCAGCAAAGTGGAGGTGGAGGAGTTTTTCACGCAGGCTAAGACAAAGGGGCACGAAGGGTTGGTTGCAAAAGCCTTGGCGTCGCCCTACAAGCCGGGCAGGAGGCACAGGTACTGGTTCAAGTTCAAGGGTGAGCCGGATACTTTGGACCTAGTTGTGGTGGGATACAATTACGGCAAGGGTGGTGGTATAAAGAGCCTACTCCTGGCGGCGAGAAGGGATGGAAAGTTCTTCACCGTGGGAAAGGTGGGCAGCGGTATCAGCAGACGAGATAGGAAGATGCTGAAGGAGATGCTGGATGAATGTGCTGTTAAGGTGAGGCCTGCAAACGTTGTTTCTGCTGAGTTCCAGGATCTCTGGGTTGAGCCGAAGATAGTTGTGGAGGTCAGCCATGAGGGGATAATGGAGTCTGGGAAACATTCTTCTGGGTGTAGTCTTAGGTTCCCTAGGTTTGTAAGAGTGAGAGATGATAAGGATGTAGATGAAGTAAGTCTTATTACAAAAACATGAAAAAATTTATGTGTAAGTGAATCTTTTAATTAAAATCTTCATACAAAAACTACTATTAATTATCAACTAGAACATTTTAAGGCTAATATATTCGGAAACCAACTTTTTCTAAATCACTCTTAAGGACTCTACATCCAGCTCCAT
>JAADFX010000130.1:0-13829 GCA_013152685.1 Methanobacteriota archaeon
AGCTCAAAGAACAGGTAGCTGCGTTTCCCAACGTGGAAGGTGCTTCCCAGCACGCTGAACTCGCCCTCGCGGAGCAGCGCCTCGAAGAAGCGCCGCGCCTTCCTAAGTTGAGGATAGAGGATGTCGTCCACCACCTCGGGAGTGGGGAGGCTCAGCGCAATGAGGTGCGTGCCCCTGCGCCGCAGAAGCTCCTCAACCTCCTCCCTGCGGACCTGCCTCTCGCGGGGGAAGAAGAACTCCAGCCTCGGCTCTTCCAGAAACTCCTTCGAGGCGTGCACAAACTCGCTGAACTTCTGCAGAGAAAGCGCCGCCGCCACGTTGCGGCTCTCATCCACGGGGTCAAGGAAAATTAGAGGCGAGGAGAACTTCCTGCGCACCGCCTTAACGTCCACATCCCCGCGGAGGGAGAGCACCTCACCGCGCTTCCAGAGCACGTGCAGGAAGCTCCCGAACTTTATCACAAGGAGCTCGCACAGGTAGCCGGAGAAGCCCTCCACCTTCGCCTCTGCGCCGTAGCACGCGATGCCCTTCAGAAACTGCTTCAGCAGCCTGACCTCGTTCTCCCTGCCAGAGATTCGCTTCCTCACGTAGTCGTTGTGGAAGGGAGTTCTGTCCACAGCGCTCTTCAGGTATTTGGGCTCCGGGATGGCGTAGCAGGGCACCACCTCCACGTCGTAGCCCATGAACTCCCCCCTCACGTAGGGGTGCTCCGCGTACCTCTTCTCCACCCGCCTGAGCACCTCCCCGGCTATGCGGGTGATTATCCGCTCCATCTCCTGCTTTGAGTACCCCTCCGGGAAGAACACAAAGACATCCAGGTCCTTCTGGTGGCGCAGCCAGGTGCCCCGCGAGGCTGAGCCCAGCAGGCGCGCATATAGGCGTCGGTCGTACTGCCTTGCGGCGGCGTCAATCCTCGCTATGAGCTCCTTCTCCACCTCCCTGAGTCTGGCCTCCTCCTCCGGCGAGGGCACTATTCGAGAGAGCACCTCCTCAATGACCTGCATGGGTTAAGATATTCCCGGGAAAATAAAAGGTTATTCCTGCCCCTGCCTGTAGAGGTACACGTCCATCTTGGGGTAGGGAATCTCTATGCCCTCCTCGGCGAAGCGGCGGTATATCTCACTGTTCAGGTAGTGCACCGCTCTGCCCTTGTAGCGCGGCTCAATAACCCAGCACAGGAGCTCAAACTCTAAGCCAGAGTCGCCAAACCTGCGGAAGCGCACCCTGGGCGAGGGCTTCTCCACCACGTACTCGTTCTTAAGCGCTATCTCCTTGAGCAGCTCCTCCACCCTCTCAATGTTGCTGCCGTAGGCAACGCTTATGGGCACGCGCACCCTGAAGCGCGGCTGGGGGGCGCTCTCATTGATTATCTTGGAGCTTGCTATAATCGAGTTCGGGATGCTTATGAGCACGTCGTCGCGCGTTTTTATCTTGGTGCTCCTCAGCCCTATCTCCACAACCTCACCGCGCTCCCCCGAGTCCAGGATTATGTAGTCCCCGATTTTGAAGGGCTTGTCCATGAAGATGCTCACCCCGCCGAAGAAGTTGGCTATTGTGTCCTTCGCCGCAAAGGCCACGGCGAAGCCCGCAATGCCAGCGGAGGCGAGGATGGGCGTGATGTCCCTCTCCCACACGGAGAGCAGCACCATCGCCGCACCCGCGAGGAGCACCGCCTTGGCGATGTTCTCCATCAGGGGGACGAGCTCCTTCCCCAGGCCTGTGACATCCACGATGCGCACCGCAAGGCCTGTGAAGATTATTGATATGGAGCGGTACAGCGCCACCACCCAGATGAGAACCGCAGCGCTTTTTAAGGCGCCGACGGCGTAGAACTCCACCGCCTGAGGAGGCTCCAGGTAGTACACCGCCTGGGCGGCGCCGAAGAGCACTATGCTCACAAACAGGGGGCGGTGGAGTATGGCTATGAGGCGGTCGTCGAAGGTGAAGCGAGTGCGCGCCACCAGCCTCGACAGCACCCGGGTGACCAGCAGGTCCACCAGCTTCGCAACCACCACGCTGGCGATGAGGAGCACCGCGGCGTTGAAGTACCTGGAGGAGGTGAGGTCAAATAAGGAGAGGTCCATGAGAAAAGGTTGTGCAGGGGGGATATAAAGGTTTGCCGCTCAGGGGAGTGTGATTAGGGTTATCGGCGTTACTCTCCCGGGTTATGGGGATGGGAATCCTGAGCAGGCTCTTCGGGAGGCACCGGAGGGGGGAGGTGCGGCGCAGGAGGTTTGATGCCTTCCAGATAGAGCCGACCTCTCGCTGCAACCTGCGCTGCAGGATGTGCCCCCGCTCGAGGCACGCGGGTGAGTGGAGGGTTGGGAGCCTCGCCCTGGAGGATTACAGGAGGCTGAGCCGCGACTTCGGCCTGACGGGGCATGTGCACCTCCAGGGCTGGGGTGAGCCCCTCCTCCACGAGGACATCGCAGAAATGGTGGCCATCGCAAAGCAGCAGGGGTGCACCGCCGGGCTCACGACAAATGCAACCCTGCTGGACGGGGAGCTTGCCGGAGAGCTCATCAGGGCGGGGCTGGATGTGGCGGGGGTCTCCATAGCAGGCGCCACGGAGGAGACCCACGCCAGAATAAGGGTTGGCTCATCCCTGGAGGAGGTGCTGCGTGGGGTGGAGTGCCTGATGGAGGCGAGGGCGAAGCTGGGCTCCGGGAAGCCCAGGGTGGTGCTCTCCTTCATGCTCACCACCTTAAGCATCGCCGAGCTCCCCGCCGCCGTTGAGGTGGCCGGGAGGCTGGGCGTGGACGAGCTGGTGGCGACCAACCTGGACTACCCCTGCGATGAGCTGGGCGACTCCCTCAGGGTCTTCTCCTGCGGGGAGGAGAGGGAGGAGTACAGGCGGCTCCTGAGGGAGGCACGCGCCAGGGCGGGGAGGCTGGGCGTGAGGTTCAGGCACTACCCCCTGAGGATGGAGGAGCGGGACGTGTGCGAGCTTGACCCCGCGCGGAACATCTACATCGCCCACGACTGCACCCTTGGCCCCTGCGTTTACCTGAATCAGACCAGGGAGAGGATACCCAGGATTTTCTGCGGGAGGAGGCTGGAGGTGCCACGGGTGCACTTTGGAAACGCCTGCGAGGAGGGGATAGGGAGCCTGCTGGAGGGCACCGCCTACAGGGAGTTCTCCTCAGCCTTCCTCAGGAGGCGTGAGGGCTACTCCAGACTGCTGGGGGTCCTGTCTTCGGAGGTCAGCCCCGGTGAGCTCTCATCCATTGACGCAAGGATGAGGGACTTCCTGAGGGAAAACCCCCTGCCGGAGCCCTGCACCACCTGCTACAAGGCCTACGGGATATAGAGGGGGCTGCACAATGTTAACTTTTCCGCCAGGACTATGGAGCTGACAAAGAGCGTGTTTATCCTGGCTCCACCGGAGGTGGTGTTCAGGACTGTGAGCAACGTGCCCCTCCGGCTGAGCCTCAACCCCTTCTGGCGCGTGCTTGAGGTGAGGAAGCTCACACCCGGAGGGCTCGCTCCGGGAACCAGGTTCTGGGTCAGACTGAGGAGCGATGCCGGAGAGGTGGCGTACACCAGCGAGTGCCTGGAGCTGGAGGAGAACAGGCGGCTCAGGAGCAGGGCGGTGGAGGCGGGCTTCGAGGTGCTCCTCTCCCTGAGGGAGGTGGCCGGGGGTACAGTGCTTACCCACACCGAGATACTCAGGAACGGAGAGGAGCGGCTGCGCAGCGCCGCTGAGGACGTGCTGGAGGCCTGGCTTGAGAACCTGAAGAGCTACTCGGAGCTCGCCAACTCCAGGTTCAGGTTTCTCCTGCCCCTGGTGAGGCGCTGCTGGCTTGCCAGAAAACCCGGGGAGAGGGAGCTGATAAAGCTGATGCTCATAATAGAGCTGGGGCTGGGGCTCGGCGCCCTGGCAGCCATCGCCGTCGCAAGGCTCCTCTTCTAGCCCAGAAGATTTATACCCCAGGCAGGAGATTAGTTTTCAGATGCACCGCATATCAGCCAGCGTGGTGGTCAGGGCACCTCCGGAGAAGGTCAGGGAGGTGGTCGCTGACCTGGAGAAGCGCTTCCGACTGCACCCCGCCTGGCATGTGCTCAGCTTTGAGAGGCTGGGCGGGGGGAGGTTCAGGGTGAGGGTGAGGAAGGAGAGCGGAGAGGAGAGG
This sequence comes from Methanobacteriota archaeon, assembly GCA_013152685.1. GTDB lineage: Archaea > Hydrothermarchaeota > Hydrothermarchaeia > Hydrothermarchaeales > BMS3B > Pyrohabitans. Next base: position 4,131 of record JAADFX010000130.1, read on the forward strand.
GAGCTCCGGCTGGAGGTCGTGGCGGAGGGCGGCGACAGGATATCTTACAGGGACGAGGGGGGCGACCTGGAGGTGGAGCTCCTGCTGGAGGAGGTGGAGCAGGGGGTGAGGCTGACGCAGACGGAGAGGTTCACCCTCCCCTGGGAGCCAAGCGAGAAGACCCTGAGGGGCATGGAGGAGGAGCTGAGGTTCTGGCTCGAGGCGATAAAGCACTACTGCGAGCTGCGCGACAATCCCGTTGCGAGGACCTCCAAGTTCATAATAGACAACTTTCTGCTGCGCCTGCCGCCCCAGCAGCGGCGCATTGTTTTCCTGATAATAATCCTCAACGCCGGAATTTTAATCCTTTTCATCCTAACCTTCGCTGGAATGAAGCTTGCAAGGCTGCTGCTGAACTTCTGAGCGAGCTGCTGAAATACCGCCGGTGGTAGCAGGGTTTTTCGAAAATTCTTTATGTTTTTCGGCGGTGTGAAAGGCGAGCGTTAAGTTTATATAGGTGATTCTACTTCTCAACTTTGGAAAGGCAACGTTTTCAGAGAAAAAGGAGGTCACAGACATGGGACTGGAAAGCCTACCGCCGACGGCGTATATTGCGATAGGGGTTTTGTTGGTAGCGAATATTCTGATATACAAGTTCGTGCTCAAGGGCAGTGAGAAAAAGGTCAGCGAATTTATGACCTCTCCTGTGGTCACGGTGCCTCCCTCAGCCACTGTGAAGGAGGCGTCCCAGATAATGAATGAGAAGAAGATAAGCTGTGTGGTTGTGGAGAGCGACGGAAAGCCCGTGGGCATTCTGACCGAGAGGGATATAAACAGGCTTTTTGCCGAGGGTAAGAGCGACGGCACCGCCGTGGAGGAGGTTATGTCGAAGCCGGTTATATTCACGGGAGTGGATGCCAACATAGAGTATGTGGTAAGGACGATGATACAGAACGGCATCCGCAGGGTGCCGGTGATAAAGGATGGGAAGCTGGTTGGTATAGTTACGGAGAGCGACATAGTCCGCCAGATGCCCGACCTCATCCCCAGGGTTAAGAAGACGATGGGCTGGGACTATGTGGACCCGAGAGTGGCCAGGGAGATGGAGGAGTGGTTCGAGAAGAACAAGGGCAAGACCTGGGAGGAGATGGAGAAGCTCTTCCCGGAGTGGTACCGCACCCTGGAAGAGAGGAACATGGTCAGAGAGGGTGAGAGGCTCAAGGTTTACGAGATTGCAAAGAGAGAGTTTGAGAAAAGGCAGGGTGCATGACTGAAACCAGCAGGGTGCTGAAGTTCGACCTGGATAAGGAGAGGATTGAGCACCTTTACGACGCCATCGTGGAGTTCTGGTTGAAGCGGAGGTGGTCGCTGGGAAGGGGCAGCCGGCCCTTCTCAATAGAGCTCACAAAGGGCTCCATGCTGGGGATGCTCTGGGGCGGCTGGCGCTCCATGAGCATCAAGCTGAGCATTGAGGAGGACGGGATAACCGCGAGGGTGAACCTGTTTATACCCTTCACGAACATCACCGACTGGATGGAGAAGAAGTTCGACGAGGAGCTCGGGGAGATGCAGGAGTACATAGCGAGGGCCCTCGCGGGGGACTAGCCCTCCTCCACCCTGAACGCCCTCTTGAGCCTCCTGCCCGAGATGCTCCCGGCAATGGCTCCCAGGGTGAAGGCCACAAAGAAGTAGGCCAGCACCTCTATCGCAAAGGTCTCCCTGCCCCCGACGAGCAGCGCGGCGAGCAGCGTGAAGGCCGCGGCGACAGCGAAGCCGTAGGGTATCGACTTCTCCAGCAGCGACCACCTGTCCTCATCGGAGTGCCTGAAGCCGAAGTACAGCCCGGCGGAGAAGGATATCAGGTCAAAGACCATAATCTGAGATAGGGAGGGTGTCTAAAAATACTTTTCGTTCGGGTGGGGCAATATTTTTATTTTCCGGGGGCTATCTATCTCTCATGCAGGACATCTTTGAGCGCATCAGAATCCCCGCGATGCTGCTGTTCTTTGTCCTGGGGGTGTACTACCTCCTCAACGACAACTTCCGAAACGCCATCCTCGCCTTTATAGTGGTGGTCATCTGGAGCAAGGAGTTCGACAGGGTTGTCGCCAGAATCTTCGGGAGGTGACTCCTCGCCGCCCAGCCTGCGGCTCAGCCTCATGGAGAGGAGGGTTACCCCCAGGAAGATGACTATAAAGCCGACAAAGGCGGCGACCCACAGCAGCAGGGCGTCCAGGGAGAGAAGCTCCATGTTCTACCCTTGAGCCGTGGGCTTATCTACTTTTTGGTTTTCCGAGGAGAGAATTCTCTCCTCCTGCATGCGCACGGAGAGCCTGCTCGGAGGCGCGGGCGTTGTGCTCATCCTCCTGGGGCTGCTCGTGCCCCTATCCACGGGGAGCACCAGCACCGGCGCCTACCGGGTGCCCGCCGGGGGGCTGCTGGAGCTCAGGCTTGAGCTGGAGCACAGGGAGAGGGTGGTGGGCTTCTTCTCAGTCCGCGGGAACCCCCCTGAGATCGGCTTTTCCGTCCTCTCCCCGGAGGGCAGCCGAGTGGCCTACTCCCTGGAGCCACCTTCAAACTTCGTGGCCCCGGGTGTTGTAGCCCACAGGCACAACTTCAACTTCATAGCCGGCGAGGAGGGAAGCTACACACTGCTCTTCAACAACACCGCCTACGCCTCGGATAAGCAGGTCACCCTGAAGCTGGCGCGGATTCCTGCACAGCTGGGTATCCACCCCACAAACCTCCTAATCCTCCTGGGCTTCGCCCTCATCTTCCTGCGCTACTTTGTTGACGACCTCCTGGAGAGGAGGTACCGGGAGGTGGCCGCCGGGGATTTTGAGCACCTGGGCGGTGGTGTCTTTGTGCTGAAGAGCGACCGCCGGGTGAGAATAAGGCTGGGAGAGCGCCCCAGCCAGCTGGAGGAGGAGCTCAGGAGCTTCGGCCTGAAGCCCAGGAACAGGTTCTCCCTCTACCACTCCCTGCGCAAGATGGCAGAAGAAGTAAAATTTTATAGACGCCGCGGCGAAGTATAATCATGCGGCTCCTTTCCAGGGGAGAGGGCAGGCTGGAGAAGTTCCGCAGGGTGCTGGAGCTCTACCTCACCGGAATCGCGGGCAGGAGCATCCCGGTGAGGGCGGCGGGGGAGGCGTACACCAACACCAGGGAGGTGTTCCTGCCCAGGGATGTGGAGCTGGAGGGGGAGGAGGATGCGCTGCGCTTCTACAAGCTGGCGGCGCTTCACATGTATGCCCAGATGGAGCACAGCTCCTTAGCTGGCGTGGAGGAGCGCCTCCGCAGGTTTGCCAACAGGAGGCTGGCCCAGGACATATTTTCGCTGGTTGAGTACACCCGCCTCGAGGCGGAGCTCACCCGGAGATACAGGGGACTTGCCAGGGAGTTCTCCAGGCTCAGGAGGAGGCTGTGGGAGAGGCGCAGGAGCAGCTTCAGGGAGATGGAGGAGAGGGAGGCGGCGCTGGAGGCTCTTGTGCAGCTCTCCCTGGGCGGGAGGGTAAAGGGGGAGCTGCCCAAGCATGTGGCGGAGGCTGTGAGGGAGTGCCACTCCAGGCTGGAAGAGGTGCGCTCACCGGGGGCGACGGTCAGGGATAGCTGGCGGGTGGCGGGTGAGGTATACCGAATGATAATGAGGCTGCAGGGCGGCTACAGGCGGCGTCCCAGGCTGCAGCTGCTGGGCGAGCTCAAGCCCAGGGAGGTGAAGAAGGCGGCGCGGCAGATGCGCCCGGGCGAGAGTGAGCTCGGGGTGAGCAGGGAGGAGAGGAGCCTCCGCTCCAGGATTTTCAGCTTCCTGTCCAAGGGCTTCCTGGGCAGCATGGACGTGAACGTGGGCGGGGGAAAGAGCTTCAGCGGGAGGATAGACAAGCTGAGCAAGCAGGCAGAGTACAGGGAGCTGCAGCGGAGTGGCTCCTCGGGAGAGGACGCCGGAGTAATCCCCATGGACTACTCAGCCCCTGGCAGCGACGGATTTATCTTCCTGCGCCGCAGGAAGAGGGGGTACCTGTATCCCGAGTGGGACTACAGGCGCAGGAAGTACCACAGGGACTGGTGCACTGTGCTGGAGAGGAGGGTGCCGCGCGGGGATGGTGAGGCCGTGAGGCGGATCCTGGAGAAGTACTCGGGGCTGGTGAAGCTCATCCGCAGGCGCTTCGAGGCGATGCGGCAGGAGGCGGTGCGCCTCAGGAGGCAGCACGACGGCGACGAGGTGGACATAGACGCCTGGGTGAGCTGCTTTGTTGACATCGCAGCCAGGACCTCACCCGAGGAGAAGTTCTACTCCAGGATGGTGAAGCGCAGGAGGGATGTGAGCGTCGCCTTCCTGCTGGACCAGAGCAACTCCACCTCTGGAAGAACCCTGGAGGTGGAGAAGGAGGCGCTGGTGCTCATGCACCAGGCGCTCTCGGCGCTCGGTGACAGGCATGCCGTCTACGCCTTCTCAAGCAACACCCGGTGGGAGTGCAACTTCACAGTGGTCAAGGAGTTCGGCGACATGGGTATAGAGGGCATCGCGGGGCTGTCTCCAGGGGGGTACACCCGGATAGGCGCCGCCATAAGGCACGCCTGCAGGAAGCTCCAGCGGGAGCGGTCCCGGGACAGGGTGCTCATACTGCTCACCGACGGCGCACCCATGGACTACGACGGATACGACGGACGCTACGCGCTGGAGGACACCCGAATGGCGGTGCTGGAGGCCAGGAGGAAGGGGATCCACGTGGTGTGCATAACCGTCGATACCGGAGCCGGGAAGTACCTGCCCAAGATGTTCGGGGACAGGGGCTATGTGGTCATAAGCAGCGTGCCCCAGCTGCCCAGGCGGCTTCCACCGCTGTACGCCAGGCTCACCGCCATGTAGGAGGGTGGCGGATGGAGCCCGGCTACGGCATCGCTGGACTGCTCGCCTTCCCCCTGGTGCTCCTGCTGGCGAGCTTCCTCACCGCCAGGGTGCGCAGAATACGCCCAGGAATCTACTGCGTGCTGCTGGGCTTCCTGGCGCTTCTCACCGGGGCCCACCTGGCGGGAGCCGGCCATGAGAGGCTGGGCTACTTCCTGCTCTCAAACGGCAGCGCCGACATGACGCTCGGCGCCCTGCTGCTCCTCGCCGGGAAGGACGGGGTGCTGCTGCGCTACTTCTAGTAGGGGCTCACCCCGTACTTCTTCTCGTACTCGAAGCGGTACCTGTCCATGTGCGCCCTGGTGGTCATGTACACATCGTATATGGGATAGAACCACAGCGCATAGCGCGCCGCCACCATCCACAGCTCCAGCTGGGGGGAGTAGTTCACCAGAATAAAGACCATCAGCGACAGCACCGTGAATACCACCGCCTTGCCGTCCTCACCGCACAGGTAGTACCCCACAAAGGGTAGGTGGAAGAAGGAGAAGAAGGCCTGAATTATGGCAAGCCAGTCCTTTTTTATTCCACCCCGCCTGGCCCACTTTACGTAGGGGCCGTCTCCCTTGGGCATGTACGGCTTGAGCACCCGCTTTTTCATCTCACCACCATCACAGGCAGGGTAAGCTTCCTGAATACCTTCAGCGGCAGGTTCCGCGACTTGAGTTCCCACAGCCCGCGGCGCCGCTTGCCGCCGAGAATCACCAGGTCATATTCCCCCTCCTCTGCCTCGGCAACCACCTCCTCCACGGGGTGCCCGAAGCGCAGCTTCGTCCTGAACCTCACACCGGCGCTCCTGGCGAGCTCCTCGAACTCCCTCACTATACGCCTCGCCTCCTTTTCCAGCTCCTTTCTCACGTAGGCCCTGTACTCGTTCCTGCCGACGGCGTAGAGCTCGTGGGAGATGCGCTTCTCCAGCAGAAAGCCGTCGATAACGTGCAGAGCTGTGAGCTCCGCACCCAGCCCCTTCGCCAGGGCCAGGGCGTACCTGACGGCTCTTTGGGTGTGCCTCTCGCCGTCGATGCAGAGCAGGACTCTGTGCATGATTTAAGGATAGAATCAACTGCTTAAAAACGTTTGGCTCACAAAAAAATAAAGGGAGATTGGAGGCAGCCCCTAGACGAATATCAGCAGCTTCAGGGTGCCGTACTTCCAGATCCCTGCCATCGCCAGTACCCAGACTATGAAGGCCACTATCAGTGCGAAGATGTCCTCTCTGCGCTCTGAGGCGAAGACCTTCTTATCCCTTTCCTCAAGAGTCTCTCCTGCTGCCATTACTTAGTCACCACCCACGTGTCAACACCGAAGGCGTATATCACGAGAAGCGATATTATCGCCTTCGCTATTCCCGCGCCTATGCCTATGGAGAACGCTGTGCCGCCAGCCTTCTTCAGGTCCTCAATGACGATGTTGAGGCCAATGCCAGCGAAGCCCCAGGCGAAGAAGAACTTCCTGGCGTCCTTGTAGAGCGCCTTGTCCACCTCCTTGGGGACACCGCCCACTATGGAGTTGAAGAGCACCAGCGCGAAGAATCCCAGCACGAAGATCGGGAACTTCTCCTTGATGACATCCCACTTGCTTATGCCTCTCGCCGCTACCTCCTCGGCGCTGAGCGGCCTGAAGATGTAGTACCATATCGCTGCCAGCACCACTATGGGTATGAAGACCACTCTGACTATGTTCACTATGGTGGCGCTGTCTATAGCGAGGGGCTCTCCCGGCGCCGCAAGGGTTGAGTACCACTCAGCCGCCGCTGTAAGCTGGGCCGTGTTGAGAATGGCGGTAGCCACCCATGCACCGAAAATCGGCTGCGGCATGTCGAGGGCCTGGCCAATGTAGGGCGTCACGAAGAGCATCACCGTACCGAAGAGCAGGATCGTGGCTATGCTGTACAGCAGGTCTGTGGGCTGAGCCCTGACCACCGGCGAGGTTGCAATGATGGCGGAGACACCGCAGATTCCCACGCCGGCACCCAGGCAACCCGCCAGGGAGTCGCGCACACCGAAGCGCTGCCCCAGCACCCAGATGACCACCGCTGTGCCGAGGACGAAGAGCAGCACCACTATGAGCGCCGCCGCACCCACGGCTATGACGTTCTGGATGGTGTAGTGGATACCCATTATAATTATACCAGGCTTTATAATGGGCCTGGTGACGTTGACGCCGTCCTGCAGCACCTTGGGGATGCCCACCGTATTCCTGATTATCATTCCGCCCAGCAGCAGGAGCATAACGTACTTCACCTGAGCGTCGTTGTACAGGAAGTCTGCCCAGCCTGCGCCTGCCTTCGCCTGTGCCTTGATGAAGGCCTCCACGTTCAGCATTATTACCATGAATATAAAGGTCGCTACGAGCCCCGGCAGGTTGCGCTTTATCTCCTCGCCGCTGGTCATCCACCAAAGAGCTCCCTTACCAGCCATGTCTACTCCACCTCCTGTTTAGTATTTTTAAAATCCCTCCGGCTTTTTTCAAGCCGCCGGTAGCTGCGAGTGCTTCCACCAACTAATCACCTCCTCTATATCCTCCAACTCTATTTTAGCTCCAGTGGGTATATAAAGCCTTTTCGGAGTTTTGCAAAAATCGTATGCTTTTTTGCAAAACCGCTGTTAAATTTGTATTTAATAAAGCCGTATCTCTTAAATTTGTTATTATTAATAATGATAATTACTGCTCGCTATTTTTATATACTTCAGGAGGTAGTAATTCCCATGGCCCTACCTCAGAACACGCTGGGAGAGGCGCTCGCCAGGGCGCTGCCCTACATCGAGAGGTTCTACGGCAGCTATGTGGTGATAAAGTACGGCGGCCACGCGATGCTGGACGAGGAGGCGAAGGTCTGGACGATTCGCGACACCATACTCCTGCGCTACGTGGGAATGAAGCCGGTGGTGGTCCACGGCGGCGGCCCCGAGATAACGCGCGCCATGGAGAAGATGGGGAAGACGCCCCGCTTCGTCGCTGGCTTGCGCTACACCGACGAGGAGACGCTGGACATAGTGAAGATGGTGCTGGTGGGCAAGATAAACACGGAGCTCGTCTCCATGTTCAACGCCCTCGGCGCGAAGGCGGTGGGGCTCTCCGGCAAGGACGGCAGCCTGATAGTCGCCAGGAAGCGGGCGGGAATGGTTGTGAAGGAGGGCGGCGAGGAGAGGGAGGTGGACCTGGGCTTAGTGGGAGAGACGGAGCGCATCAACCCGGAGATAATCCACATCCTCAGTGAGCGCGGTTATATACCCGTGATATCGCCCATAGGGCTGAGCCGCGACGGTACAAGTTTGAACCTCAACGCAGACACCGTGGCTGGAGACATTGCAGCCGCGCTTAGGGCGAAGAAGCTGATAATACTCACAGACGTTCCCGGCGTGCTTCGCGACCTTGGCGACGAGTCCAGTTTAATAAAGGAGCTCAAAACAACCCAGATAAAGGCGCTGACAAAGAAGGGTATCATAAAGGGCTCCATGCTGCCCAAGGTGGATGCGTGCAGGCGTGCGCTGCTTGGCGGTGTTGAGAAGGCGCACATAATAGACGGCAGGCTCAAGCATGCGATCCTGCTTGAGCTCTTCACCGACGAGGGAATAGGTACGATGATTGTCAAGGGCTGAGATGATAAGCGAGAGGAAGCTTTACAAGCTGCGCTCCCGCGAGGAGGACTTTGTCGTGGAGGAGCTCCTCAGCCTGCCCCGCGCTGAGGATGGGCGCTTCTCCCTCTACCGAATGACAAAGCGCAAGCTCACAACCCTCGACGCCCTGAAGATCCTCGCCAGGAAGAAGCGCATCCCGCTGAGCGAGATCTCCTACGCAGGCCTGAAGGACAAGCACGGCATAGCGGTGCAGCACATCACCGCACCCCGGGAGTACGACCTCAGCATAGAGGAGAAGAACTTCAGGGTTGAGTTCCTCTACCACACCGACGAGAGGCTCCGCCTCGGCATGCACCTTGGCAATCGCTTCACCATAACCCTGCGGAAGGTGCGGCGGGACGCCTACAGAAGGCTGCTGTACAACATACCCCGCTTCCGCGGAGCTGAGATACCCAACTACTACGACAGCCAGCGCTTTGGCTCGCTCCGCGGGGCAAAGCGTTTCCTCGCCGAGGAGGTGCTCGGAGAGAACTATGAGGAGGCGCTCAGGCTGCACCTGACCTCAGCCTACAGGAAGCAGAAGAGCTACATAAAGAGGATAAAGCGCTTTCTGGCAGAGCACTGGGGCGACTGGCGCACCTGCAGGGAGTTTCTGGAGCGGGAGCGGCGCTACGAGAACTTCCTGGAGATAGTCGCCTTTCTGGAGCGTGAGGAGGACTTCAAGGCTGCGCTGCGCCTCATACCCGAGGAGCTGCGGCGGCTGTATGCGGCCAGCTACCAGAGCTTCCTGTGGAACGAGGCGCTGAAGCGCATGCTCCTCTCGGCTCTGGGGAGGGACGCCCTGGAGGAGGTGGAGTACCTGGCAGGTGTGCTCTACTTTCCGAAGCTCCGGCACGTGCACGCCCTGAGGGATGCCCTTCCCGGAGAAAAGCTGGAGATGCCCTCCCCGGAGAGCAGAGAGCGCATCTACGCCGAGCTGCTCGGGGAGCGCGGATTTGAGCTCAGGGACCTGCGCAGGCTTGAGAGGCTCGGGATGCCCCTGGCGAGAAATGAGCGCAGCCTGCTCTTCTCCGCTGAAGACCTGCGCCTCCTGGACAGGGGCACCGACTCGGGGTACCCCTGGCTCACCCTCGGCTTCTCCCTGCCCCCGGGAAGCTACGCCACCATTGTGCTAAAAGCGCTGGTCAGCGCCTAGAATTGTTCCAGTATTTCCTCCCTCTCCGCCTCGCTAAG
>JAADFX010000130.1:13912-62453 GCA_013152685.1 Methanobacteriota archaeon
TCAATCTGAAACAGGCGCAGTATCGCTATTGTGGTTGCGTCGGTGAAACTAAGCCCAGCTCGCTCAGAATACTTCTCAAAAATTTGGCAGCTCTCTTCAAAAAGACCACCATCCACCCTGATTATCAGCATATCGCTTGCTATGGCACTTTTCATGAATTTCAGTGCAAGTTCTGGCGTGGCTTTTACCTTGAGCAGGGTAACAGTCTCATCAATAATGTAATCAGAGGTATATACTGCACCGAATTTACCAGAAAAGGCGGAGAAGTAAATTCCTAAGGCATCGAGGTGATACCTGTCCTCCTGGTTGAAGGCGCTGAAGAAGATTCCCGTATCGATGAATATTCCCATGCTACTCCCCGTAGAGGTATTCATCCACTCTGCGTGCGTCGGTTTTCCCGTACCTGCCCTTTGCTTCGCGGAGTAGCCTGAGCATGGGCTCTTCCCCTTTCCTCCTTTTCAACGAGGCAAGGAATTCGTCCTTCCTCTTCTCAACAAAATTCATAACTTCCGAGAATGTTTCTCCCAGGCTGCGGCTGCCAATAGCCCTTGAGAGAGCCTCCAGCTTAATTTTATCCTTTTCCGCTATCCGGATAGTCACACTCCTCACATTGATCACTGTGTCATGTAACGTGTTTCACAATTAAAGATAAAATTGTAAAACCGAAATAGAGTAAAAGATATCCGCAGCTACTCCTCCACCTCAATCACGAACTCGTCGCCCTCCAGCTTTGTGGAGGCGATTCTCGCGTGCCTGGGCAGGGTGAACAGGGTGAAGTAGGCCCTGTCCCTGGCGTAGCCCCTCACCTCCACCGACTCCCTGAGCCTCTGCACGTCCACGTCCTCCTCGCTCTCAACGCCCGGCATGCGGAGGCGGTAGACAACCCTGTTTCCCCTGCGCTCCACCCTCGTCTCGGGCTCCTCCGTAACCCTTGGCGGCTGGCGCTGCCTGGCCCTGAGGCGCGGGAGGATGTTCCTGTTTTTGAGGCTGCCGAAGGTCTGCACCTCCACCCGGGGCTCCTTTCCGGGCTCCGAGCTTATCCTTATGCTCACGCCCCCTCTCCTCTCCCCCGGCATCGCAAGCCTGCGGAGCATGCGCTCTATCTCGCGGAACTCGCGGTCTATCTCATCGAAGATGCCTCTGAAGCCGAGCAGGGCGGGGTACCTCTCGTATGCGCGCTCCCTGCGCAGATCTGCGCCGCAGTTGGGGCAGTAGTTCCACCTCCTGCGCACTGGCTCGCCGCATCTGAGGCAGCGCATACTCCTACTCTTCCTCCAGAAGGTAATAAACCTTTCATATTCCGTAGAACCTCCTCGCATTTCTGGTGGTGACCCTTACGACCTCCCGCTTCGGGATGCCCCTTATCCCAGCAAGCTCTTCAGCGCTCTTCAGGACGAACACAGGCTCATTGCGCCTTCCCTTAAAGGGGGAGAGGTAGGGGGAGTCGGTCTCCAGGAGGAGGCTCTCCAGCGGAAGAGCGCGCGCAAGCTCCCTGTGGTGCTCCGAGAAGCACAGATTCGTCGCCAGGGAAATAACATACCCGCTCTCAACAATCCTCATCGCCGTCTCCAGGCTGCCGCCGTAGCAGTGGAACAGGGCCCTCTCCACCTCCAGCTCGAGGAGCACGTGCAGCGCCTCCTCCTCTGCCCCGCGCGCGTGCACCACCAGAGGCATGGAGTACTCCCTCGCGAGGGAGGCAACAGCCTTGAACACCTCCCTCTGCTCCTCCGCGCTCTCAGCATCCAGGTGGTAGTCCAGGCCTGCCTCGCCGAGGGCGACCAGTTGCTCAACGCTGCGCTCTATGCAGTCAAGCAGCGCCTCGAGCTCGCGCCTCTCGAGCCTCGCCACCTTGTAGGGGTGCACTCCCGCGGTGGAGTGGACAAAGTCGTGGCTCGAGGACAGCTCAAGGGAGCGCTCCAGCGTTGCCCTGGTTACGGCGCAGTCCACCACACCAACGCCCGCGCGGCGGCACCTTTCCAGCACCTCATCGCGGTCGCGGTTGAACTTCTTGAAGGAGATGTGAGCGTGGGCGTCGAGCATGCAGCACCCTCGCTTCGAGGGCTAAAAAGCTTTGCGCACACACAAAATTTATATACCGCATCCTGTATTACTTTTTACTTAAAACATAATACTAAATATGAGGAGGTGTGTTACAGTTGCATATCCCCGACGGGTTCATACCCCTCAGCCAGGCGGCCATCTATGCTCTTATTGCCCTCATCTTTGTCGCCCGCTCACTCAGGTGGGCGCGCGAGGAGTTCGGTGAGGTTCCGCTGCTCGCCACCCTCGCCGCCGGCATATTCGCAATTCAGGCGCTCAACATCCCCATCCCCTGGGGAACCTCGGGGCACATGACGGGAGGCGTTCTCGCCGCGATACTGCTGGGCTCCCCCTGGGGTGGAGTCCTCATCCTAACCCTGGTGCTCGTCGTTCAGGCGCTGTTCTTCGCCGACGGTGGCATAACAGTGCTGGGAGCGAACATCCTGAACATGGGTGTCATCTCCAGCTTCCTGGGCTACTACACCTACCTCGCCCTCAGGGGCAGGGTGGGCGTTGCCGGCGCAAGCCTTGCCGGAGCCTGGCTCGGCCTTGTGGCTGCAGCCCTCGCCACTGCGCTGGAGCTCGCCATTGCCGGCACCTTCCCGCTGCGTGAGGGTTTGCTCTTCATGGGGATGTACCACGCCGTCATAGGCCTGGTGGCCGAGGGCGCCCTCACGGCGCTCGTTGTAACCACAGTGCTGAGGGTAAGCCCCGAAATACTGCCCGCCAGGGCAAGGGAGGTGGCCTAGTTGGAGCGCAGGTACGCTGCAGCGCTGGGTGTGGTCTTCCTGGTGGCGGTGCTCGCGCCCTTCCTGGCGTCCCCCAACCCCGACGGCCTGGAGAAGACTGCGGAGAAGTTTGAAAGCGCCCGTGGTATTGATTTTCACCTCCTCCCCTCCCCCTTCCCCGACTACACAGTGCCGGGCATGCCGGGCGCCGCCTCCGAGGTTGCCGCCATGCTGATAGGCACCGCCCTGGTGTTTGTGCTTGGCCTAGGAGTTGCACGGGCTCTGACGAAGGCGGGATAGATGCACATCATCGAAACTCAGAAGCTCTGCTACAGCTACCCCGATGGAACCGCGGCGCTGAGCAATGTGGACTTCCTGGTGCATAGAAGCGAGGCTGTAGCCCTGCTGGGAGCCAACGGCGCGGGTAAGACCACTCTGCTGAAGCACCTGAACGGCCTGCTCACCCCGACCTCTGGTAAGGTGCTTGTCGCCGGAGAGGAGGTCACAAAGGGGAACCTGATGTGGGTGCGCAGGCTGGTGGGGCTGGTGTTCCAGAACCCGGATGAGCAGCTCTTTGCGCCGAGCGTGGCTGAGGACGTGGCCTTCGGGCCGAGAAACCTGGGGCTGAGCGAGGAGGTTGTGCAGCACCGCGTGGAGGAGGCGCTGCGCATAGTCGGCATGGAGGGCTACGAGGAGAAGGCGCCCCACAACCTGAGCTACGGGGAGAAGAAGCGCGTCGCCATCGCGGGCGTGCTCGCCATGGAGCCCCAGGTCCTGGTGCTGGACGAGCCCACCTCCGGCCTGGATCCCGCGGGAGCTGAGGAGCTCATCTCACTGCTCCAGAATCTGCGCAGGCTGGGGCTGAGCATAGTGGTCGCCACCCACGACGTGGACCTCCTGCCGGAGCTGGCTGAGAGGGTGTACCTCCTCCACAGGGGCAGCGTTGTCGCCGAGGGAGGCCTCAGGGAGGTGTTCACCGGCGTGGTTGCAGAGTCGCCGGGCAGGTACAGGCTGCGCCTGCCCTACGTGACACGGCTACTGCAGAGGCTGCGGGAGATGGGCTTCCAGGTGGAGCTGAAGCTCACCGTGGAGGAGGCGGCAGAGGAGGTGGCAAGGCACCTTGGAGCAGGAGATATTCGAGGTTGAGAGGGAGGCGCTGAAGCGCAGCAGAATTCACGCGCTTGACCCCAGGGTGAAGCTCCTCACCACGCTTCTCATCATCTCCGCGGCTGTCGCCATAGGGAGGAGTGATGCTGTAGAGGTGGGGAGCAGGCTCCTGAGCCTGGCGCTGCTTCAGGCCTACATCCTCACGCTCGCGTTCCTCGCCGGGCTGAGGATGCGCCTCTTCCTGATGCGCGTGGGTGTGATACTCCCCTTCGGCGGGGGCATCGCCCTGCTGAAGCCCTTCTTTGAGCCCGGGGAGGTGCTCTTCTCCTTCTACTTTGTTAAAGTCACCCGCGAGGGTGCTGCCTCCGGCGCGGTGCTCCTCGCGGTAGTCATCCTCTGCGCCTCCGCGGTGGTGCTCCTCTCCTCCACAACGCGCATGCAGGCGCTCATAGCTGGGCTGCGCAGCTTCCGCCTGCCGGGCGAGGTGGTCCTCCTGCTGGGCATGACTGTGCGCTTCCTCTTCCTCTACCTCAGAAGCCTCCAGGAGATAGTACAGGCGCAGCGCAACCGCTGCTTTGCCCTGCGCGGCAGGCGCGTGAGGAGAGGCCATGTGCTCCGCGTGCTGGGCTACACCGCGGCGATGATATTCATCCGCGCGTACAGGCACGGGGAGGCGGTGTACCAGGCGATGCTGAGCAGGGGCTACAGCGCCGAGAGGCTGCGGCTGAGTGCACCCCGGAAGGTGGGTGCCTCTGACTGGGCTTTCGCCTTAGCGAGCATCGCCGTCGTCGCCCTCTCCGCCTGGGTTGCCCTCAGCTGAGGGCGGGCACCTGGAGGGCGCGGTGGAGCATGTACACCCCAGCGAACACCAGCGCAGCGCCCGCGAGGCGGCGCAGCCAGAGCTCGGGGATGAACTTGGAGTACCTGGGCCCCAGGAGGGCGCCCAGCACGAGCCCCGGGGCAAGGTTCAGGAAGAGCAGCCAGTCGACGCGCATCCCGAGGAGGAGGTAGTTTGCGCAGCTCCACAGGGAGGTGAAGAGCACCGCAGTCAGGGTGGTGCCCACCACCAGGTGCATGGGCAGGCGGTAAACGCTGGCGAGCAGGAAGAGGAACAGGTTTCCGCCGCCTATTCCAAAGAGGGAGGACACGAAGCCTATGGCAGCGCCGCCCAGCGCGAGCTTCACCGGAGAGAGGCTCAGCGTCTCCCCCGCGAAGGCAAAGGTGAACCTGCGCGGAGAGGCGTGCACCGTGGAGTAGCCGCTCTCAGCAAGCTTCTCCCACTCGCCGGTGCGGCGGAGCTCCTTCACCAGGCCCTCGAAGCGCCTCACCATCCTCACCAGCGGACCCTCCCTGTGCCACTCCCCGCTGAAGGTGTGGGCAGCGATGTAGCTACCGGTGAGCAGGGCGATGGTCCCCATCACCGCCAGGTAGGCGCCCGAAAAGCTCCTGCCGAAGGCGAGCACCGCAGTGCGGGAGCCGAGAAGCACGCCGAGCAGCACCCCTGCTATGAGGAAGGCAGCGACGGGAAGCGCCACGCGCCTCTCCCTGAGGTAGGTGCGCAGCCCCACAAGCGCCGCCAGGGAGGTGGAGAGCACATTTATTGGCTGGAGCGCCGTGGTGACGCCTATGAGGGTCTGGAAGAGGCTGGTAAAGGCCGCACCCGAGACGCTGAGGGTGGAGAAGGCGGCGCCTATGAGAAAGCCCGCCGCCAGGGTTGCGAGGAAGCCAGCCTCTGCACCGGCGACGGGATAGTGCATCGCCCCACCTCAGCCCAGGAGCTCCCTGCCCTTCTGCACGAAGAAGCTGACGAACTCCTCCCTCTCGGGATGCGCCGAGTCCCTGCGGCACACCACGTAGAGGTGCCTCTCAACCCTGAAGTCGGCAATCTCCCTCACCAGAATTTTTGAGTTCATGCTCCGCGCCGCCACCTCGGAGGTAATTGCCGCTCCCAGGCCTCGAGCCACCGCCTGGAGCTGGGAGAAGACGCTGTTCACCTCGGCGATGCTCCTTATCTCCTCCGGAGCTATGCCGCGCCGCTTTAGCGCGTGGTGCAGGTAGCGCGTTATGCCAGAGCTCTCCGGAAGGGTCACCAGGGGGTGGCGCAGCACCTCCCGAATCGTGAGCTCGGGCACCTCCGCGAGGGGGTGCCCCCGGCTAAGCGCAAGCACCAGGCGGTCCCTTCCCAGGGGGGTGCACCCGTAGCCAGCGCCGAGCTCGCCCTCCAGGAAGCACGCCACGGCGATGTCCACCTCGCTGCTCTCCAGCAGCGCGGCGCACTCGGAGGAGTTCTTTATCAGCACCGCGAGCTCAAGCTCGGGCCTGAGGAGGCGGTACTCGCGCAGCACCTCAGGCAGGAGCACCACTCCAGGGATGTTTCCCAGCGCAATGCGAAGCGGCGGTGTTCTCCGCGCCGCCACCTCCCTCCTGGCCGCCTCCAGCCTCCTGAGGATGCCCCCAACCTCCTGCACCGCTATCCTGCCCTTCTCGGTGAGCTCCACTCCGGTTTTCTTCCTCTCCAGGAGCTTCTCCCCGAAGAACTCCTCCACAGCCCTAACGTGGGCGCTGACGGTGCTCACAGAGAGGCCCAGCGCCCTTGCGGCGTAGAGCAGGCTCCCGTGCTCCACCACCTTCTGAAAGGTGTGCAGGTACTCCAGCCTCATGGGCGTATATTCCCCCCGGCAGTATTTATATTTTTCGGATTTTCAGAAAAATTGGGCGTTTAATTCGTATTTTACAAAAGATTTATATACCTCCCGGCGGCAATTTCTCTTCGGAGGTGGTAAACATGAGGGCTGCAATAGGTGGGGCTGTGCTCCTGCTTGTGCTCCTCTTCCCGGTGTATGCAGACTCCTGCGTGGACTGCCACGGCAGCAGGGAGAAGATGGAGCAGCTGGGCTACCCGCAGTTCTACTTCCCCCTGGAGGAGGTGAGGGAGCAGACGGGCATGCCCGCCACCTGCGTGGACTGCCACCTGGGCAATCCCGAGGCAACTGACCTGGAGGAAGCCCACAGGGGCGTGCTCTCGGTGCAGGTGGTGAGCAAGAAGGCCTTCTCCCTGCTGGACAGGGAGAACCTGATGTCAGCGCTCACGCCCAACGGGAGCAGGCTCACCAGCATGTTGCCAAAGGACAGGAGGGTGAACACCCTCATATACCACGACCGCGAGCCAGAGCTTTTCACCTTCAACAGGAGCGCTGTGGAGAGGACCTGCGGAAAGTGCCACCCGCGCCAGGTGGAGGAGTTCGCCCGCACGGTGATGGGCTCTGTGAGGTACCAGAGCATGTACAGGAACTGGACCGACACCCAGCTCGGACCGCACAACTGCGGCCCCTGGTACCTGGACCACTGGGAGGAAATCGCCAGTGAGAGCAGCGCCAACTACACCTACGAGCAGGCGAGGATAAACCAGAAGGCGTGCAACAGGTGCCACGTCTCCTGCCTGGACTGCCACTACGCCCCCTTCGAGGGCGAGGGGGTGCACAGGTTTGAGCGCACGCCGTCGCCGGTGAGCTGCTACGGCGGTGGCAGGGGCTCAATATGCCACGCGGGACCAGAGGAGCGCCGCAGAGGTGCGGGCTACCTGGGTGCGGAGTTCTCGAAGCCTCCTGGAAGGGAGCCGGATGTGCACGTGAAGTACAACCTCACCTGCGTGGACTGCCATGACCCCCTCGCCAAGGGGGGCATGGGCGGCGTTGAGAGAGAAGCGAGCTGCACCACCTGCCACGGAGAGATTGCGGAGGCCGTGAGCTCGAGCGACCACGCCAGCGTCGCCTGCGAGTCCTGCCACATAAAGGATGTGGGCGGCTACCAGCTGACGGTGTGGGGTCCGGGAAAGGTCGCCGGTGTTGCAACGCCCTACAAGAAGTACAGGAACTACTACGGCGAGGCGCCCAATCCGATACTCATCAGAGATGCCTCCGGGAAGTGGATACCGGTGAAGCCCTTCCCCATGGTCACCGTGGGCGTGGCGAAGGAGGTGAAGGGCAAGCCCGGCCCGAGCTTCAGGAGGAACGGCTCCAGGGACGCCTTCGCGCTGGTGGGGACCTTCGACGGCCTGCCCGAGAACAACCTGGCTCTGCTCTGGTTCCAGATGGACAAGATGTCCCACGCCATAAGGAAAGAGGCCAGGGACTGCGAGAGCTGCCACGCCTCGACGGAGCAGGGATTCTACGCGAAGTGGAAGTTCACAGACCAGGGGGCGGAGCCCTTCGAGGGCGAGCACCGCATCGTTGCCAACAGCTCTGGGCTATACGCCCTGGGGCTGAGGAACACCACGCCCATAGTCACAAAGAAGGGGTGGAGCATCGCAGACCTGGCGCCCTGGTACTACCTGAGGGACAAGTTCTACGCCAGGGGCGACTACTCCCTGCCGGAGGTGGAGGAGGCGAAGTACGCCGCCGCCAGGGCTGAGGCGGAGAGCTTCCTGGAGGAGTACGCAGCGCTGGAGCAGAGGCTCTCCAGAGCAGGAGATGCGGAGAAGCTGGAAGAGCTGGAGAAGGTCAGGGCGATAGGTGTGCACAACCCGCAGGAGGGCATCCGCCTGCTGAAGGAGCTGGGAGCGGAGCCCGCTCCCAAGCCTGAGGAGCGCGGAGTGTGCGGCCCCACGGCGGTGGCGCTGCTCGCGGCGCTCACCCTGGCGCTGGGGCGGTGCCTCAGGAGGGCGTAGCCCTCCCTTTATTTTTTAATCCAGCTCATCCAGCACGTAGTCCTCCCACTTCCGCTCCCCCAGCACAATCTCAAGCTCCTGGGGGGTGAGCATGGGCCTGGGAAAGCGCGGCGCATCCTCAATTGTCACGCGGGGGCAGGAGGTGTTCACCAGCGCATCCAGGTGGCGGAAGTAAATCAGGTTCTCTGGCGTGACCTCGGCGAGGTGAATCAGGTGGGCCTCCTTTTTCATCTCCCGGAGCTTCTGCTTTATCCGCCTCGCGAGCGCAAGGCGCCTCTGGCCGGGCTTCTCCCCCACGATTATGCCGAAGCGCTGCGCATCCCTCGCCTTCGCCATGGTGGCGAAGCGCTGCCTCAGGAAGCGCTCCCTCTTCTCCTCCATGTTCCTCACCTCCCCCTGAAGCAGGTCGAAGGCGTACACCGGCTTTCCCGTGGCAAGCGCAACGCCTAGGGGATGGAAGTCCCCGCTTCCCAGGTAGGCGAAGCAGTCCACCCTGCTGGAGATGCTCTTTGCGCAGGCGAAGGAGCAGCCCAGCACCTGCCCGGGGTAGCGCGCCCTTCCCCTCGCCCCGCCTATGTGCACCTCGAAGCCCCTCGCCTCGAGAAACCTCCTCGCCCTCTCGAGGATGTGCACGTGCTGCACTGTCGTAATTAAACCCACCCTCTTCTCCAGCAGGTGGAGGTGCTCCTCCAGCAGGGGCTCCGCCTCCTGGGGGAGGCGCACCTCGATGTAGTGCACGGGTATGCGGGTGCTCTTTAAAAGCTGCGCGTGCCCGAAGTGGAACACCGCCTCTGCGCCGAGCTGTGCCGCCGGTTCGTCGGCGAGGTCGCAGGCGCCGTAGCAGGGGTTCGCCGAGATGAGCACCTCCGCTCCGGTGAGCTCCTCCACTTGGGAGGCCACCTCCGTGGCGTGGTCCCTAAGCCCCTCGGGAAACTGCAGGCTCACCCTGGAGTAGCCCTCCCTTTTTATAATCTCAGCGATGCGCTCAACCTCAAAGTTGTACATCTCAAGCAGCGCACAGGCTAACGTCGGGATGTTTCGAAATCCGTAAGTAAAATTTTATATTTGTGAAGAGGCACACAAAATTCCGGGGAGCGGTGGTGGAGCACGAGCCCAGCGGTCACCTCCTCTACTCCACCTCCTTTTTTGCATCTGCTCCCCAAAAAAAGCTACTTCTCGCCAAGAATCTCGCGCTTCATCTCCAGGTACTCCTCCCGGGTGATCTCTCCCCTCGCAAGACGCCTGTTGAGGATGTCTATGGCGCTCTCCTCCCTCTCCTCCCTGCCCGTGAGGAGCAGGTACAGGAAGGCGAGCACCAGCACCCAGAAGGCTATGCCGAAGATGCTGAAGCCGTAGCCGAAGGCGTAGCGGCGGTGCATCTCCATCATGCCTCCCCACGCCTGGCACAGGCCCCAGGGGTGACCCGTCTCATAGAGCACAGTAAGGAGCAGCAGAAAGCCCAGCACGGCGAAGGTTATGTAGCCCAGGTACCTCTTCATCACCCTGTCACCATCCCTACTTTCTCCCTCTTCCAACTTAATACTATCCCACGGCTACTTCTTTATCCAGTCCGCAATAAACACCTTGTAGGTCCTGCCGAGCCTCTCCCGGGTTATTATCCCCTTCTTCTCCAGATTGAGCAGCAGGGCGCTCACCTTCGACTTTGAGAAGCCTGTGCGGAAGCGCAGCGAGTCCTGGGTGATGCCCTCATTCTCCCTTATTATCTCTATGAGAAGCGCCTCATCCTCACTCAGGGCGCGCTCAAGTATGGCGTAGCTCTTGCTGTCCTGCTTCTTCTCCTCCTCGGGCTTTGCCCACATGTAGAATAGGGCGCCAGCGGCTATGCCGGCAATAAAGGACAGGGTGAGGCGGTACCTGAGCAGGGAAAGGCTCTCCTCGGTGAGCAGCAGCGAGGCCAGGGAATCCAGGCCAAAGTACACGATGAACACCAGCAGAAAGGTCGCCAGAACGCGCTCATTCTCCGTGGCCGGCTTTTTTATCTTCATGGTGGTATCCTTATTGGCGCCGGTCATATAAGAAGCCTATGGCAGCACTCCGGCACGCCTAATTATCCCCAGCATCTCCAGGCTGAAGGCCGAAGCCGAGAGCAGGAGCAGAAGGCCGCCCACCATGGAGACGGCGCTCTGGGACAGGTACATCCCCAGGGCGAGCAGCACAACACCCGCATTGTAGGCGTAGAAAATCCAGCGAGAGCGCTCCGCGGAGAAGAGCTCCTTGAAGGAGGAGGGCGCCCTCTCCCGCTCCCTGGGCAGGATCCGCGCCCAAGCAAGCGTCGGGATCACGTGGTACAGCCCCCCGATTACCGTCTGGCCGACAAAGCCCAGGGCGGCCAGGTGGGCGTGGACTGAGGAGAGCCCCGCCTCAGGAAAGGCTGCCTGTACCAGGCCCAGGAGGAGAACCAGCAGCAGGTAGCCCAGGGCAGCCAGAAAGAACCTGGACTCCACGGGCTCTGGCTTGAAGCTCATCCTGGTGGGCGCCGTGTAGCTCTTTACCATGTCGTAGGTGAAGAGGGCGGCTGCTGAGAGGAGGACCGCGCCGGAGAGGAGGAGAAGCGCCTCAGAGAGCCCGAAGCCGAGCACCATCCCCGCCGCCGAGATGAGGGTGAGGTAGAACACGTAGTCCACCCAGCGCCGGTTGTATATGTCCTTGACCACCAGCATGGGGAGCATCCAGGACATGGCGCCGAAGATTATCAGGGTCACCCCGCCCACCAGGGAGAGGTGCACATGGGAAGGGCGGTAGCCGTAGAGGGCGGGGTTCAGGAGGATCAAAAACCCAAGCGTCGCCCCGAGGCTAAGAAGGACGCTGGCTGCCGAGTAGAACTTGAAGGCATAGTTTTCCCCCCTGCGCTCCGCGATGGTCGCCAGGATGTTGTAGGTGAAGAGGTAGAAGCACACCAGCAGGAGCAGTGCCCCAGCCGCCGCCACCAGGCGGTGGTGGGGGTAGCTCAGCGAAAACACCACCAGGCCGGAGTTGAAAAGCCAGAAACTCGCCGAGGCGGCGCGCTTGCTGTGGAGCTCAGCGCCGGTGAGGGTGGGAACCTGCTGGTACATGGTGGCAATTATAACGCCGCAGACGAACCCCACCAGGGCGAGGTGCACGTGCACAGGCGTGGGAACCGAGAGGCCGGCCAATCCGGCTAACCCGAGGAGGAGCGCCACAACAAAATACACCAGCGCCGCTGCCAGAAACCGCAGTATTACGGCCGACATAACCCTAACCGTGAATCAGCATCGGCAGGCAGCGGGTGCAGATGTAGTGCTTATCCTGCCGGTGGTAGTACTTTATGAGGGGAACCTCATCCTCACTCCGCTGGCAGTTTTCACACTTCTTCATGCTTATGAAGATAGCCATAGGCGAATAAAAGAGTTTTTGCGAACATGTTCAAAAAGAAAAAGGGTGGAAGCTCAGGGCTTCCTCCTTCTCCTGAGCAGCAGCGCATACCCTGCCACCGGCAGCAGCGCAAGGGCAGCCACTGACGTGGGACCGCACACGCCCTTCTGCTTCTCCAGCTTGGCAACGCGCTCCTCGAGCTCCTTCTTCTCCCGCTCCATCTCGAGCCACTCTTCCATCATGTTGAGCTTGTCCATCAGCGCATCCACTGCACCGTTCCAGTGGGTCCAGTCGGGCCCCATCATGCTGGCGCCCATCCTCCACCTTCTGCCGTCGTGGTGCCAGATGTAGTAGTACATGATCTCCGGAATCTCGTCTATCGGGTTGGACTTGTCTATGAGTCCCTCCTCGTAGGCGGCGTTGAGGAGCTGCTCCGTGTACTCGTACACCCTGTTGTAGTCCTCCACCACCTTGTCGAAGCTCTCGAAGTAGCCGTCAACCCAGTCGCTGGCGTGGCACACCCTGCACACCTTCTTCATCTCTGCCCTGCCCCGCTTTGCCTGCTCCAAATCGGGCTTCTGCTCTCCCAGGGGCACCTTGCTGGCGTCGTCCCACTGGGGCGTCGACTTCTTGGGCTGAAGCTCCCAGTAGAGCCTGGCTCCAACGTCGTGGGTGCTCTCAACCACTCCGCCAAAGCCGGACATGTGGCAGGTGGCGCAGGTGGGTGCCGCTATGTCCTCGGGACCCCACTGACCAGGGGGCACGTCCCAGTTCCAGTCTTCGCCGCTGCTCGCGTAGATGTTGCCGTGCTTGCTCTCCTCGTAGATCTCTATCTGCGGATGGTCAGGGCCGAGATGGCACTGGCCGCAGGTCTCGGGCTTCCTCGCTTCGGCTATGCTGAACCTGTGGCGAGTGTGGCAGGCGGAGCAGGTTCCCATGCTGCCGTCGGGGTTGATCCTGCCTATGCCATTGTTGGGCCAGCCGTCCACCAGATTGCCGTTCTTTGATATCACGTAGCTTCCGTGGCACTCCAGGCAGCCCAGCACCTGGTTCTCCTGGTGGTAGTTCTCGTCATCCAGGAGGCCGATGCGCTTCAGGGCACCGCTGTCCGGGAACAGCGGCGTGAGCTGCCCCCTTATGAAGTCCCTGGGGTTGTTCTCAATGGCGGTCTCCAGCTTCAGCGGGTCCTTGCCCTGCTTCACCATCTCCCTGTACCAGGGCTTCAGCGGCCCTATGAAGGCTGCCCAGGCGTGCTTGCTCCTTGAAAACTCCGCAACCTGCTTTGGATGACAGCTCTCGCAGTAGCGCGGTGATACCACTGCCGTGACCCTGTAGCCCATGTGCTCAAAGCCGGAGGGGTCGTCATCCTTGGCGAGGTGGCAAACATAACACTTCACTCCCACCTTGCTGTGCTTACTCTCCTCCCACTGCTTCACTATCCCTGGGGTTACGGTGTCGTGACAGCTCAGACAGGGCGCCCCTGGCTCTCTGAATTCCTGTGCGTTAGCTGTACTGAGCAACATCGCTGCAGCTATCGCAAAAATTAAGAGATGCTTTAACCTCATATTCTCACCCAGTTAACAATCTCCCACTCATATATTAAAAAGGTTTTTTTAAAAAGTGATTTAAATAAAGATTGTAGTGTTAAAATTTAGTTTAGGTTGATAGGCGCACCCTGTGCCTCAATTCGGGAAGCGGTGACGAGGCGGCGTACACCGTACCGGCGCAACCCTCGAGCTCCTCCTCCCTTTTAGCCGTGAGCACGCGGGGCTTTAATTCCTCATCCCTGCATGTGAGGACAACTTCATCCACAACCCCTGAATTTAAAGAAAATTTAAGCAGCGCCGTAACTGCACCGCCGTCCTGCCCTCCGCCACGGGTTGCCCTGGCAGCCAGGATGCGCCTGTACCTGCCCAGGTGCTCCCTCCGTAGCTCCCCCAGCTCCAGCTGCTCCTCCAGCGCCCTCAGAGGCAGCGCTGTTCTGGTGCAGGCAGCGTAGCACAGGCTGCAGTCCTGGGGGCACCTCCCCCTCAGCCTGGGCATGCCGTTCCTCATCTCCAGCTCCGAACATGCGGCGCTGCACGCACCGCACGCGTCGCACAGACCGGAGACCACGATATCCCTCCACAGCTCCCGGAAGCCCCTGCCCTCGGTCCTGCTCAGCGCCTCCTCCAGCGAGCCCAGATCTCTGGTGGCGTGGTGGGGCACCTCATCCCCCTGCTCCACCCTGCTCTGTATCCTCCTGAGGCTCCTCTCAAACTTGGCGCGGGCGACCCGCTGGAGCTCCTCCACGCCCGCCTCGCCCACCTCCATCAGCTCCAGAAGGCCCGCCTCCTCAGCACCATGCAGCACCTCCTCGCCCCGGGGGGTGCGCACAATCAGGGTGGTCCACCCCTCCGGGGAGCCGGTGCTACCTGCGCTAATGTCCGCCAGCTCTGAGGTGAAATCCAGGCACATCCTGCACGCCATCTTCACGTACTTCCTCATCTCCCCCAGGGGAAACTCCAGCTCCATGCCCCGGGCTGAAACCCTCACCCGGTCCCCGGAAATTCTCATCCGGGCCACCTCCTCTGGCGCCACGCCCCGCGCCTCCAGGAACCCTGCCATGCAGGGGTAGCTCCAGTTGCCCATGCAGAAGAGGCCCACCACCAGCTCCACCCGCTCCACCAGCCTCCTCCCCAGCAGCCTGCCCAGCGCCTGCAGCTTTCGCAGCCCCTGCACCTGACACGGCGTCCCCACGAAGCCCAGCGCTCTCACTCCACCTCATCCTCCACGTTCAGGTACACCAGCTGGAAGTCCACCACGTCCTCCCACTTCTCTATCTCCTCCGAGAGCTTCTTGAGCTCCTTTGTGCTTCTCCCCTCCATCACCACTGCAATTCCCCGGGTGCCCCTCCCCTTAACCTCGACTCCCGGGAGGTTCCTGAGGTTCCTCTCCACCTCGTCCTCCCTCCCGGGCACCGGCACAATTACCGCTCCAGATATGGGCAAATCCATCACCTCCTTACCGCATAGTACAGGGCGCCCGTTGGGCAGGCGTCCCTGCACAGTCCACAATTATCACAGGTTCTATCATTAAAATCCTTATCTATACCGAGCTCCACAGGGCGCAGACCATAGGGGCAGGCGATGTTGCACTCACCGCAGAAGATGCAGCGCTCCATCCTCTTGGAGATTCTCACCACCCTCTTCGCCCCCAGCAGCGACAGGAAGCCTCCCGCCGGGCACAGGGAGCGGCACCAGATCCGCCTGGCGGCGAGCGCCTCGAGCAGGACCACGCCCGTCAGGAGGAGAAGGCCGCCGTAGCTCGGGGCGCCGTAGGTGAGGACATAGAAGATCTCCCTTCCCAGCACGTGGGGCAGGTCGAAGGCGGACACCACCGGAGTGGCAAAAAAGAAGCTCAGGAGCAGCGCAAACCCCAGCAGGTGGTAGCGGTAGTCCGCCACCCTGAGGCTGAGCCTCACGCCGCGCGAGCTGAGGAAGCTCCCAAGCCTCTGGTTGAGCTCCAGCAGGAACCCGGCGGGGCAGATCCAGGAGCAGAAGACCCTGCCCAGGAGGAGGGTAATCGCCAGGGGCAGAAGCGCCGCCGCCAGCAGCGGCAGGTAAACCACCTTCGCCGCCAGCATCGCCTCCAGCGCCGCGAGGGGGTGGGTAACGGTGAAGCCGTAGAAGCTGAAGCTCCAGGTGTCGCCCCACACGCGGGACACCCTGGGCGGCGGGAGCTCCCCCATGGCTATCCGGGATGGTGCCCACTCTATCGGATTCTGGGAGTACAGGGGGACGGCGACCAGCACCGCCAGGACCAGCACCTGAAACACGCGCCTCAACCTGCGGACTTCCATGCTAGACCCTCTTAACCACCCGCACCGCGGGAAGCTCAACACCCGGCCCCGCCCTGCCTATCACATTCCTCACCATGGCGGCGTACCTCTCCTCGAAGTAGGTGAGCTTCCTCCCCGGCTCCATCGTCGCCCTGGCAATCCTCTCATTCACCGGGCAGACGTAGTTGCACATCCCGCATCCGACGCAGTGCCTCTCATTCACGTGGGGCCTTATTCCCACGGCACCCTCTATCACCTCATTCGGCGGGTAGGCGAGCATGGCGTCATCCCTGAGGGGGCAGTTGTAGTAGCACTCCCCGCAGGAGTCGTACTGCCACGCCAGGCACAGGTCGCGGTTTAGCACAGAAACGCCCATCTTCAGCTCCTCTGGAAGTGCCAGGAGGGTGTCCCTGTCGTTCCTTATCTTCCTGAGGGCGCCCGTGGGGCACGCCTCGCCGCACAGCAGATACTCGCTCAGGGGCTCGTCCCTGCCCTCACTGGTTCGCCTGAGGCAGAGGTAGCAGGGGGTCTCCACGGGGTCAATGTAGGGCGTCGCCACCTTCGCGCCCGCGCTGATATCGAAGAACTTTATGGAGTCGTAGGGGCACGCCTCACCGCACTTTCCACACCTGATGCAGCGGGCCAGAAAATCACGCGCCGCCCCCGGGGGGCGTATTGCCGGGGCGTCGCCTTCTCCGAGCCCTATGCCAGCCAGGCCGATGAGCACCACACCCTTGAGGAAGCTCCTGCGCTTAAGCTTCACCAGCCACCCTCCCTCTCAATCTCAATAATCGCAACCTCGTAGTGGCGCCCCTTTATCTGGTAGGGCACCACCACCCTGCCCCGCACCACCACCTCGGAGCCCTGCATCGGCATTGTTCCCCGGGTGATGACCCATATCTCACCCGTGCCGTCGTTCAGCAGATAGGGCTGCTCATCCACAAACTCAAAGGCAAGCCCCGGGAGTGCGGTGCCCCGCAGCACCACCTCCATGCCCTCGTAGGCCTCCGGGTTGTCCAGAATATCGGCGACCCTGACACCGCCGCCCGCATCACCCGCCGGCGCCGGCTCTGGTTGTGGCGTCGCTACGGGCGCCTCCACCGCCTCCCCCACAGCCTCAACCACCGCTTCCTCCTTCTCAACGCAGCCGGCAAGAACCAGAAGTATCAGCAGCACTGCATAGAGCCGCATGCAACCACCGCCGTTTTTAATTTAAGTATGTGATGCCAATAATTTATAAAGATAACTTTAAAATAAAATTCAGTCCCCCTATTTTTTAAAAGAAAAGTTGGGAGGTGGCCTACGCCTTGACCACCTTTATCTTGCACACCTTGTAGTCAGGCTCCGCCGCCTTTGACCAGCTCTCGGGCACGTCTATGGTGAGGTCGTTGATCAGCTTGGTCTCATCGAACCAGGGCACGAAGACCATGCCCGGCTGAGCGCGCTCTGTAACCCAGGCGGGGAGGACGATGCTGCCGCGCGGTGATATCAGCTTTATCTTCTCACCGCTCTTGACCCCCAGCTTCCTGGCATCGCTCGGGTGTATCTCCACGTAGGCGGCCGGGTTCAGCTCACGCAGCAGGCGCACGCGCATGGTCATTGTTCCGGTGTGCCAGTGCTCTATAACCCTGCCGGTGTTCAGCACGAAGGGATAGCTGGCGTCCGGCATCTCGTAGTCCAGCTTCGCCGCGAGAGCGCGGATTACCGCCTTGTCCTTGGTGTTCTTGAGCTTGTGGCCTCCGTAGTAGTTTATCGGCCCTGGATAGCCGTGCTCCTCCATGTGCTGGTCGTACAGCGTGACGTAGCCCGTGGCGTACCTCTTCTTGTCCCTTCCGAACACCCTTATCGCGTACTCCCTGGAGATGTAGCGCTTGTTGCTTCCGCGGTTGTCAAACTCGGTGCTCGGGCAGGGCCACTGGACGCCGCCCGCGTGGGCCTTGAGCTTCTCGTAGGTGGCGCCGTAGAGGTCAACATCCTGTCCCCTGGTGAGCACCCTGTACTCGTTCCACGCGGCCTCCTCTGGCGTCATCTCGCCCTTCTTAACCCTGGGGTCGTCGTAGAAGCCCAGGCCGTAGACCTCTATGGTGTCCAGCACCTTGAGCGGGTCCTGCCTGTCCCTGATGGCATACTTAACCTTCCTTCCCAGCTTCTGGGCTATCCTCCTGGCCACCTCATTTATCTGCCAGAAGTCGGGCTTTGCCTCTCCCGGCGGGTCCACCAGCTTGTTTATAAACTGGCTCCTCCTGTCTGTCTGCCCCATGACGCCCTCCTTCTCCACCCACATGGCGCTGGGCAGTATGACCGTCGCCACCTCAGTGGTCTTGTTGGGGTAGATGTCGCTCACCACAGTGAAGGCCTTCATCATGGCCTCCGCATAGCGGTCGCAGTTGGGCAGGCTCTGCGCCGGGTTGGTGGTGTTTATCCATATCGCCTTTATCTCGCCCTTCTCCAGGCGCATGAACATGTTAACCGCCGGGCCCGTGGGCTTCTTGGGCATCTGCTCAACGGGCACGCCCCAGACCTCTGCCACCTCCTGCCTGTGCTTGGGATTCGCCACCGCCCTGTGCCCCGGCAGGATGTGGGTGAGTCCGCCCTGCTCGCGAGTGCCGCCGCAGGCGTTGGGCTGCCCCGTGAGGCTGAGGGAGTCACAGCCGGGCTTGCCTATCTTGCCTGTGAGCAGGTGCAGGTTGTGAACCTGGCAGTTGAGCTCCACGCCCTGGGTGCGCTGGTTCAAACCCATGGTCCACATGCTGAGGGCAGTGTAGCCGCGCCGCCCAAACCACCGCGCCGCCAGGCGTATGTCCTCAGCGGGCACCCCGGTTATGTCCTCCACCTTCTCCGGGGTGTAGTCCTTGAGGAACTCCCTGAAGCCGTCCAGGTCCATCTCCTCGCCGGCCGGACCAAGGCCCACCCTGAAGGTGCAGTACTTGAGGTGCTCGTAGTCCACCATGTCCTCCTCTATTATCACATACGCCATGGCGTTCAGCAGGTACATGTCGGTACCCGGCTTGAACTTCAGGTGGAGGTCCGCATACCTCGCTGTCGGAGTTGTGCGCGGGTCGGCCACTATAACCCTCACCCTGTCCGGATAGGCGCTCTTCCTGTCTATCACCCTGCGGAAGAGCATCGGGTGCTGCTCCGCCATGTTTGAGCCTATGATGAAGATGGTGTCCGCCAGGTCTATGTCGTCGTAGCTTCCCGCAGGCTCATCTGCGCCGAAGGTGTTGAGGTAGCCTCCAACCGCAGAAGCCATGCACAGCCTGGGGTTGCCCTCCACGTTGGCGGTGCCAATAAGCCCCTTGAAGAGCTTGTTGGCGGCGTAGGCTTCCTGGGTTGTGTTCTGTCCAGAGCCGTACCACGCGACGCTGTCGGGACCGTACTCCTTGATGTACTTGGCAAAGGTGTCGGCAATCAGCTCCAGCGCCTCGTCCCAGCTGACCTCCTTGTAGCTTCCATCCGGCTGACGCACCATGGGCTTGGTCAGCCTCTCCTTCCCGCCGCCACCGTACATTATGTGGGGCAGCGAGTACCCCTTCATGCAGAGTCTGCCGAAGTTTATCGGGGAATCCGCATCGCCCTTTACTGCCACCACCTTACCGTCACGCACGCCCACAAGTACAGTGCAGCCGGTGCCGCAGAACCTGCACTGGGCGCGCCCGAAGGTTATTCCCCCATCTCCCGGCGCCGCCATCGCGGGGGCACTCATGCCGGCTGCAAGCATCGCTGCAGTGGCGGCTGAAGCCTTTATGAACTCACGTCTGCTCATGCTTATTCCCATACTTTCACCTCCGCCTCTGTATAATATTCATGGATTTTTAGGTTAATAAAACCTTTTTTTAAAAATTTTATTTATATCCCTCCATAGTGTTAAATTAATTTTTATATACCCCCTCTTCGTGAACCTTTACGATTTAATTGGATATTTAATTTCAAATGATTATATTTAAATGTTACCTTCCAGCGACAGCATGGTCATGAAGGCGCGCTTCCCCGTGTCGGAGATGTAGTAGTGGCGGTTTTCATCCTGGGCTATCAGCCCCGCCTGCTTTAGCACCCTCAGGTGAAAGCCGAGCTTTGCGGGCTCATCGATGTCCAGGTAGTTCATTATGTCGGTAAAGCGCGCCTTCCCCTTTGCGTGGAGGTACTCTATTATCCTGCGGCGTATCGGGTTTGAGAGGGACTTGAGCACGTCCTTCCCGGTCTCCCTGACGCCCGCCTTCTCCCGCACCGCCTCCTCTATCCTGGTCTCCTCCAGCAGGCGGAGGATCTTGTTCCTGATCTCCTCCACCTTGAAGGGCTTGAGGATGTAGTCGCTGGCTCCCATCTTCATCGCCCTCACGGCGCTGTCCACTGTGCCAAAGGCGGTGATAATTATGACCTTTGTGAGAGGGGAGTACTTCTTGACGTTCCTCAGCACCTCCATCCCGTCGGCTCCCGGCATCACCAGGTCGGTGATGACCAGGTCAAACTTCTGCTTTTTTATCATGTTTATGGCCTTGACCCCGTCCTCTGCGATTTTGGGGGAGTAGCCCTTCTTCTCCAGCAGAATCTTCAATCCCTCTCTGAGCTTCGGGTCATCCTCCACTATCAGTATCTCCTGCATCTGACTCACCCGGCAGATATATTCTGAAGGTGGTGCCCCTGCCCACCTCGCTCTCAACCTCTATCTCTCCTCCGTGCTTCTCAATTATGCTGTAGGTGATGTAGAGGCCGAGCCCCGTGCCCTTGCCCACCTCCTTCGTGGTGAAGAAGGGGTCAAAAATCTTCCCGAGGTGCTCCTCGGGGATTCCCACACCGGTGTCCCTGATTTCCACCACCACCCTGCCATCACTCCTGTAGGTGCGTATCGTCAGCTTGCCGCCTTCCTTCATCGCGTCAATTGCATTGGTGGCTATGTTTATGAAGGCATCCAGCAGCTTTGAGGAGTCTCCCTTTATCTCCGGAAGCCTCTCGTCCAGGTCCAGCTCAAGCTTTATGTTTTTGTACTGTAATTGGGGTTTGAGGATATTTAACATTTTCTTGATTATTTCGTTAACCTGGGCAACCTCATTTTTGAACTCCCGCTGCCTTGAGAAGTCGAGCAGCCCCTGAACCACCTTAGATGCGAGGGACGCCTCCTCCTCTATAATCTCCAGCACCTTCCTGGTCTCCTCATCCTTCACCTCCTCCCTGTGGATCTGGGAGTAGAGAATTATGTTCGCCAGGGGGTTGTTTATCTGATGAGCTATCCCGGCGGCCAGCTTGCCCACCGTGGCCATCTTCTCACTCTGTATCACCTGGGCCTCCTTGTTCTTGAGCTCCTCAACCATGCTGTTAAAAACCCTTGCGAGCTCTCCGAGCTCGTCTTCCTTGTCCACATCTACCCTGGCGGAGTAGTCCCGCTTTGAGAGTTTTATGGCAGCCTCCTTCACCTTGTTGAGGGGGGTGATCACCACGAAGCGCATTATCCCGAGTATTGCGAGCATTATTCCCAGGGAGAGGAGGAAGCCGTAGAAGATGAGCTGCCTCCTCGTCCTCTCCAGGGACGCCATTACCTCGCTCACGGGGATTTCCACCACAAGAGCGCCGCGCAGGTCGCCCTCCCGGTACCCCTGGTCCACGTGGCACTTCAGGCAGGGCTTCTCTATGTACAGGGGGACGGCGTACTCGTAGAAATCCGAGCTTACGGCGTACCTCTCCCCCTCACCCCCCTGCATAAACTCCATCAGCACCCTCCTCTCAAACTCGTCGGCGGGGTAGTTATCCGGGTCCCTGGGCTTGAAGGTCACCAGCTTTATCTTGTAGTCGTACATCTCATTGGAAAGCTCGGAGAGCTCGTAGGTGAGCTCTGCCGGCACAGGCATCACCCTCTCCCTGTTTTCCGCCGCCCACAGCCTCACCAGCAGGATCTGGTCTGTAACACTCTTTGCCTGCTGCCGCAGCTGCTCCATGATGTTCCTCTCGTGCACCTCGCTCATGTAGTAGAAAATTCCCTGAACTGAGAGGAACACTATTATGCCCACGGCAAGCATCACCTTTGTGCCAACGCTCGCCTTCATTCGCCCACCTCGGGGGGTACCACGCGCACTGGAAGGCGCTCCGGGAGATGGCGCAGATCCAGGACCACTATTCCGCCGTCGTAGTCTGCAACATACGCACTGCCCTCCGCCACCGCTATGCCGTAGGCGTTTCCGGGGGTGTCGTACTCCGCCACCGGCTCAAGCCTGCCGTCCTCGTGGATCCTGAGCAGCGCCACGCCGCTGTTCGCGAGGGTTACCAGCAGGTAGTCCCTGTAGCTGGCTAGCCGCAGGGCAAAGCCCGGAAGCTGGAGGTTCTGCTGGTGAACAAGCCTGCCGTCCGGAGATATCCTGTACACATCCACCCCGGCATCTGAGCTAGCCACGTACGCGTGGGAGCCCCTGACCAGGACGTCGTGGGCAACACTGCTCGTGGGAACAAAGCCCAGGAACTCCAGGGAGCCGTTCTTCCGGAGCCTGGCCACGTACAGCCGCATTGTGAAGTCGGCCAGGTACAGCGTCCTGTCCCTTACGCTCACGCCCTTTGGGTAGCTGTAGTTGCCGGGCTTGTAGAACCTCTGGCTGAGGGTGGCAAGGTCAAGAACCACCAGGCCAGAGGCCACACAGGCGAGGAAGGCACTGTTGCCGGAGATAACAATCTTCTGGGCGGTGTGGTTCAGCACCACCTCCGCCAGGAGCTGCGGCTGGGCGGGGGTGCTCACGTCCAGCAGGTAAAGCTTCCCCAGGGTGTCGCTGACGTAGAGCGTCCTCCCGGACACCGCCAGGGTCTGGGCCTCGCCGGGGGTTCTGAAGCCCCCTATCCTGCGCAGGCTTCCCGCCCCTATTGAGAAGATGTCCAGCCCCCAGGGTGAGACCGCATATAAGTACTCGTCGTACACCAGAACATCGTAGTAGTAGTGGGGCTTTTGAGGACTGATGTCCGGCTGATATCCCTGATTCTCGCCGGACACGCATCCTGCAAGCACCAGCAGCAGTGGAATCGCCACCCAGTAGAGGGTCCTATGTCCACACATCTTCTCCTCTAAGGCCACAGCGCACATCTGGTAAATTTTACTTAAATTTTTACTTATTTATCTTTTAATATAAAATTCCCTTTATATAAAATTTCTTTTAAAATAAAGTTTTAAGGACTGGAGGTTCAAAAGATACTACGGTGATGGTATGCTTGTGGGAAACACCGAAATCCTGCTGGTGATTGCGCTGGTGGTCCTCCTCTTCGGAGCCGGGAAGATTCCGGAGCTCGCCCGCAGCCTCGGGAGGGCCAGGGTTGAGTTCAGACGCGGCATGGAAGAGGAGAAGTAGACTCCCGCCACCTGGAGCGGACGATGGGGGAAAATGAGCAAAATACTGATAGTGGATGACGACAGGCACACGACGGGGGTTCTGGAAAAAGCCCTCCGCAGGAGCGGATTCCAGGTCATCACCGCCGAGAGCGCCACGGAGGGTATAAACAGGCTCGTGGAGGAGCAGCCCGACCTGGTGCTCCTGGACCTCGTGCTCCCTGACATGCGCGGACTGCAGGCCCTGGATGAGATAAGCAGGCTCTCCCCGGAGACAAAGGTCATAATAATAAGCGCCTTCCCCTCCATAGGCGACGTGGTGGAGGCCATGAAGCTGGGAGCGAGCGATGTGCTGGTGAAGCCCTTCAACGTGGACGAGCTGGTGAGCATAGTAAAGAAGACCCTGGAGGAGGCCCGGCTGGAGCGCAGGATTGAGGCCAAGATAAGCGACACGGTGATAAAGGCGCTCTCAAACCCCATCCGCAAGAGGATAGCCTTCTACCTGCTGCATGCCGGTGTCAGGAGGTTCTCCGAGATAGCCAGGAGCACAGAGATGGACGACCCCTCCAAGCTCAGCTTTCACCTGCGAGTCCTGATAGACGCCGGGATAGTGTGCAAGAACAGGGCTGGGCAGTACTCCCTCACAGGCGACGGCAGGGCGATAGTGGAGAGGCTCCTGCTCAGGCTGGAGGAGGAGGTCTGAGCACAGCCCCTCCACCCGCTGCCCAGCGGAGTATTATAAAAATTTTTTTAAAACAAGCTTTTTATATCCGCATATTTAAAAAATGTATAGATTTAAATAAAAATGTTTATTGTCCGGGTGGCGTCGATGGAGAAGCTTGTGACTCTCAAGAGGGCGCGCGAGATTATCAACTCCCTCAGGGAGAGGTGCTACTTCAACCGCACCACTGAGCTAGTGGAGGTTGACACCTCCCTGCTCGGCAGGGAGCTCGCCAGGGATGTGCCCGCCCCGGAGGACTCCCCTCCCCACGACATCGCCAGCTACGACGGGTATGCCATGCGCAGCGACGACGCCAAGCGTTATCCGCTGCGCATTGTGGGAAGCGTGTATGCGGGCGACGCCTACGAAACCCTGCCCGAGCTGGGCGAGGGTGAGGCTGTGTACGTCGCCACGGGTGCCTTTCTGCCCCCGGGCGCCGACTGCGTGCTGCGCTTGGAGGATGCCCGCGTTGAGGGCGACCTGCTCTACGGCATAGACATCCAGAGGGGCACAAAGGTCGTGCCCCGTGGGAGCAACTACCGGAAGGGTGAGGTGGTGCTTAGGGCAAAAACAAGGATCCGCGCCCAGGAGTTCGGGATACTCCACGGCCTCGGCGTTGACAGGGTGGAGGTCTTCCGCAGGCCCAGGGTTGCGGTATTCGCCACAGGAAACGAAATCGCCCGCGGGATAATCAGGGACGTAAACTCCTTCGTGGTGCTCGCGCTGCTGGAGCAGTGGGGGTGTGAGGCGGAGTACCTGGGAGCCATCGAGGACGACTACGACGCAACTGTGAGCGCCATCTCCCGGGCCGCGGAGGAGTACGACTGCGTTGTCACCAGCGGCGGTGTCAGCGTCGGGCGGCGGGACTATGTGCTCCGCGCCATCGAGGAGCTGGGCGACGTGCTGCTCTACAAGGTGAAAACCCGCCCCGGCAAGCCGGTGGCGGTTGGAGTGGTGGGCGAAAAGCCGGTGTTTGCGCTGCCCGGCAAGCCGACGGGCGCCCTGGTGGCGGCACTTCTCCACCTCCGCAGGTACTTCCTGGGCAGGGGCGAGGAGCCCTTCGTCTTCGCGAGAATTACCGAGGACATCCTCCTCTCAACGAAGGACACGGACGCCCCCGACATCGCAAACCTGGTGTTTGTGCACCTGGAAAACGGCTCTGCCCGGCCCATAGGCTTCCCGGGGAGTGAGATGCCGCTGATGAAGAGGGGCGA
Source organism: Methanobacteriota archaeon (assembly GCA_013152685.1). GTDB lineage: Archaea > Hydrothermarchaeota > Hydrothermarchaeia > Hydrothermarchaeales > BMS3B > Pyrohabitans. The sequence continues at coordinate 38,860 of JAADFX010000130.1, forward strand.
GCGGTACAACGTCTCCGCCATCGCCTCCAACCTGCGCAGCGCCCTGGTGGACGGGTATGCGATTGTGGAGAGGGACACCCGGAGGGGTGAGCAGGTAAAGGTTCACCTGTTTACGTGAGGTGGTAAAGGATGGAAGCTGAAGAGAGGGAAATTGTGGAGCTGGCGGAGAGGCTCCACGGTCACCTCGCACCCGGCATAGCGCTCGGCGTCAGGATGGCATCGCTGGCGCTCAGGAGGCTGGGCACACGGCGGGGTAGCAAGAAGCTCATAGCGATAAGCGAGACTGCGCGCTGCCTCGCCGACGGAATGCAGGCGGCCACCGGCGCAACCCTGGGGCACGGCAACGCCTTCGTGGAGAACTACGGCAAGCTCGCCCTCACCGTCGCAAGGAGCGACACCATGCAGGGCTACCGGGTCGCCCTCCGCAGGGACGCCTGGCGCCACTCCAGGCTGATGAAGAAGTGGATGCTCAGGGAGGGCAAGCTGACCAGGGAGGAGGAGAAACGCCTCGCCGAGGAGCTCCTGAACCTGGGCGAGGAGTGGCTCGAGGTCACCCCGGTCAGGGTGAACATGGATGTGCTCTTCGAGAACTCCAGGATAGTGAGGTGCTCCTCCTGCGGCGACCTGGTGCCCGAGAGGCTCAGCATCGGTGAAAACGGAAGCCGCATCTGCAAGAGCTGCGCCGGCACCGGATACTACCGCATGGCCGAGTGTGCGCTGGTGTAGGCGGCTGCTACATCACCATGACCTCTCCGTCGCGGGTGACCGCCACCTCTATCTCGGAGAGCACCCGCCTACCCCGGATCTTATCCCCCGCCCCCTGCTGTATGAGCACCGCCAGCGACGGGAAGCTGTAGGAAATCCATATCCCCGCCTCATCCGCCCTGCGGTATATCTCCCTGACCGCCTGGTTCAGGTCTGTCTCGGGCTTGATCACCACGCTCAGCGGTGCCTCGAGCATCTTCACCAGCCGCAGGGTGTTCTCCGCGCGCTTTATGTTCTCCCTCGCCTTCCTCTCCGTCGCCGAGACGTTGGCAACCGTCGTCCCCAGGCGCCGGGCTATCTCGCTGGTGGTGAGCCCCTGAGCCTTCAGCTTCAGCACCTCAATCTGACGCTCCGTGAGTACAGTATCACGGACCATGGTGCAGGAACCTCTCCTCTATGAAGTCAGCCAGCCTGTCGGTATCGTCGAAGCCGAAGACCTCACACCCCGCCCTGAGCTCAGTGTCGCTGACCACGGCAACAATCTCACCGCCGGCGGCGCCCGTGAACAGCTTCAGGTCCTCGTCGCCGGTTGCCACCAGGATCTTAGGCGTCTCCGCCCTGGCATAGCCCTCCGTCAGCACCAGGTCCATGTCCCCCATGTAGCGGGAGACGATGTCCCTCAGGAACATCTCCTTCGGCGTGGTGCGCATCAGCACCAGGCGATCCGGGGAGGAAATCGCCACCACGTCCGCGCCCGCCGCCGCGTGCCTCCAGGTGTCCTTGCCCGGCATGTCCATGCTGAAGCCGTAGTGGATGTGGTGCTTTACGGTCCCCACCCGGTACCCCCTCGCCTTGAGGGCGGCTATCAGACGCTCGAGCACCGTCGTTTTGCCCGCCTTCTTCCTGCCAATAACCGAGATTACGGGGGGCATGTTAAATGATGCAGTTTTAACTGGATATAAATTTTGCGGAATCCGGGGGATAGTTAAACAAAGTAATTTAAGCTACTTGCGCATGCTGCGGGACGCCAGGCGCAGCCACCCGTCGAAGAAGACCTCCGCCCAGCGGTTGAGCTCCGCCACCCTCTGCTCCAGGTTGTGCAATATCTCCTCCCGCCTCTCGGGCACCTCCCTCACCCAGTCGCGCACCATCTCGGCGGTGACCTCCAGGTGGTACTGCAGCGCGTAGCTCCTGCCTGTTCGGAATGCCTGGTGCGGGTAAAGCTCGGAGCCGGCGAGCAGCCTCGCCCCGGCGGGCAGGTCGAAGGTTTCGCCGTGCCAGTGAAAGACCTCGAGGCGGTGAGGAAAGGCTGAGAAAACCTCATCCCGCCTCCCCTCCCCGGTGAGGGTTATCGGGTACCACCCCAGCTCCCTCTCCCTGCCGGGGTACACCCTCGCACCCAGGGCGCTTGCTATCAGCTGCGCCCCCAGGCAGATGCCGAGGAGCGGCTTCTCCACCTCAAGGGCGCGCCTTATGAGCGCCTTCTCCTCCGCCAGGTAGGGGTAATCGGACTCCTCGTTTACGCTCATCGGACCCCCCAGGAACACCAGGAGGTCATAATCCAGGGCGCCCTCCAGGTCGTCTCCCCTCCACAGGCGCCGGTACTCAACCTCTATACCGCGCGCCTCTGCAAGCTCCTCGAGGCAGCCCAGGTGCTCCCCCTCCGCATTCTCAAAGGCCAGGAGCCTCACACAACAACCTCAGCAGGAGCTGTGCTCTATAGCTCCCTCGGGGCACGCCTCCACGCAGGCGCAGCACTCTATGCAGTCCGCCACGCGCGGCGCAGTGCTCTTGCCGTCCACCAGCTCGTAGACCTCCGCCGGGCACACGTCAACGCACTCCCCGTGCCCCTTGCACTTGTCGTAGTCTATCTTGATGGTCACATCAGCCTTGAACTCCCTTATGTCAGCCATGCCGCTACCTCCTAGGATAATTCTCCCGCTCCATCTATTTATACTTAGCGCTACGGGTGCTCCTCCACCCAGACCTCGCCCTCACTGGTGTACTCCTTCTTCCAGATGGGCACGTGCTTCTTCAGCTCATCTATCACGTAGCGGCAGGCCTCAAACGCCTGCCTGCGATGCTCCGCCGCGGCAACGATGAGCACTATGTTCTCCCCTATTCCCAGCTCACCGTAGCGGTGGACCACGGATATCTCCACCAGGTCGAACTTCTGCTTCGCCTGCCTTCGAATCTCCTCCAGCTTCTTCTCAGCCATCCCCGGGTAGTGCTCGAACTCCAGCTTCTCCACCTCCTTCCCCCGGGAGAAGTCGCGCACCGTTCCCAGGAAGGTAACTATGCCCCCTATTCTGCTCGACACGGCCTTTATGCGGTTTATCTCCTCCTCGACGGAGAAGTCCTCCCTCTGCACGCGAACCCATTCGCCTGCCATAGAGCACCAGAGGTTAAGCGCAGACTACCATTGAAAAGTTTGGAATGCGGCTTAACCTTAATATAGAGGGTGCGCCATATATTCATGCAGTCCGTTTCCGGGTGGAGGCAACAGGGTTATGCAGCCAAAGATTCTGGTTGTTGATGACGAGGAGCTAATACGCCTCAGTCTCAGGAAGCTTCTCGAAAAGCACGGCTATCCCGTGGAGGTCGCCAGCTCCGCCTCCGAGGCTCTGGAAAAGCTGAAGGCGGACGGGTTCCGCATAGTCATCACCGACATAATGATGCCAGACATGGACGGGATAGAGCTCCTCAGGAAGATAAAGGAGCAGGACAGGGGCATTTACGTCATAATGATCACCGCCTACGCCAGCCTGGAGCGCGCCATTGCCAGCCTAAAGTTCGGCGCCAGCGACTTCATACAGAAGCCCTACGAGAACAGGGAGATCATCGAGGCGGTTAAGAAGGCCGTCGAGACCCTCGAGGAGGAGAGCAGGGGGCCCGAGCTCGCCGTGTCGGTGAAGCCTGCCGTTATAGACGCCTTCCGCAGGACATGCCATGAGAGCGTCGCCGAACTTGCGGAGGCTGTCAGGAAGATAACCGGCATAGACACGAGCATAAAAATTGAGGGGCCCGTGGTGGAGGAGATAGAGAACTTCCCCAACCTGGTGGGAGGGGAGGGGATCGCCATGGTGGGCTCCTACGCCAGCCTCTACGGCGCCCTCAGCGGGAGCGCCACCCTGCTCTTCCCCATAGAGGATGCGATTCGCTTCATTGAGCTCCTCTCCGACAAGAAGGTCGACTACGCCGACTTTCCCAACCCCGACGACAGGGAGGTGCTCAAGGAGGTGGGGAGCATAATCTCCGAGGACCACACCAGGAGGCTGAGGGAGCTCGCCGGTATAGACGTGAAGATTACCCCGGCAAGCTTCGTGGACCTGGTGTCGGGCAACTTTGTCTCCTTCCTGGAGCTGCGCACCGGCAGGAAGAGGCAGTACTACTTCGCCCACAAGCTGCTCTTTCAGATAGGGGGCGCCAAGCAGATACTCGGCTACCTGCTGCTGATTTTCGACCTGAGGAACATAGGGGTGCTTAACAGCCGCTTTCAGTAGATAACCATCAACTTTTTATAGTACCCCCCGTTTAAAAATAGTTGAAGGGCAGCGCAGGGTTTTGGTCGGATTTCAGGGGTCTCCGGCACGCCGCCGCCCGCACACTGTGTGAGGCAGCAGGCGGATATAAAAATGCTTCAAGGCGGAAAAATGGATGAGGACCTCAAGAAGGCCATAGAGTACCACAAAAGGGGAGAGTACGGGAAGGCGAGGGAGTACTACCTGAGGGCGGTGGGGAAGGACCCCGCCAATCCTAGGCTCCGGGTTCTCCTGGGGAACACCTTCTACTACGACGGACACGTGGAGGAGGGCATCGCCCAGTACAGGGAGGCGATAAGGATTGACCCTGAGTACTGCGTCGCCTACTTCAACCTGGCGATTGCCCTGGAGCACAAGGGCGACGTTGAGGGAGCGATTGAGAACTACAGGAAGGCGATAGAGAAGAACCCGGAGTATGCGGAGGCCTACGCAAACCTGGGCGCGCTGCTGAAGGAGTGCGGCGAGGTAGACGAGGCGATTACCTGCCTGAGGAAGGCGCTGGAGATTGACAAGAGCCTAGAGGCGCCCCGCAAGAAGCTGCAGCAGATCCTGAATGAGGTCCACGAGCAGGTGAGGGTGAGGGAGAGGATAAGGGAGGCGGAGGAGTACATAAAGGACGGGGACATCTTCGAAGAGGTGGGGGACCTGGACAGGGCCATCGAGTGCTACAGGAACTCAATAAGGGTGTATCCCAGCATAGTGGGCCACTTTCTCCTGGGTCTGGCCCTGGAAAAAAAGGGAGACATGAAGGGGGCGACGGAGAACTACAGGGCGCTCCTCGAGATGGACGTCTCCAACATCAGGGACTTCACCGCCGACACCCTTAACATCCTGGGGAAGCGCCTCGGAAAGCTCAGGTTCACCGACGAGGACCTGGTGAAGATGCTCAAGAAGCTCCACTCCCAGGTCAAGGAGCGGAAGCTCTTCATCTCCATGATAGGCTACGTGATAAAGGAGTCGGTGCAGACCGCGGAGGACTACATAAGGCTCGGCTCGGAGTGCGAGCAGAAGGGCGACCTCCACAGCGCCGTGGACTACTACCGACGCGCCGTGGAGCTGGAGCCCTTCTCGCCCATGCCCTACTACATCCTCGGCCTGGCGCTGGAGCGCCTGGGCAGGAAGCAGGAGGCTATCCGCAACTACCAGCGCGCCATGGAGCTGGACATAGGCTCCCTGAACCCCGAGGCGTCCCAGAAGCTCGCCGAGGCTCTTGCCAGGCAGATAGGGAACGTGTACGTGAGCTTCCTCGACTCGAGACAGCTGCTGATGGAGTTCAAGGACTACGCCAGGAGCACCGGAGAGGCGAGCTTTGAGACCTTCCTGCGGCGCAAGATAACGGGCGAGGCGGAGAGCAAGATTGAGGAGGGCTACCTGCTGGACAGGGAGGGCACCCTGGACGTGGCGATTCAGAGGTACCAGGAGGCCGTGGAGATAGACCCCAACAACCTGGTTGCCCACTACATCCTCGGCTTGGCTCTGGAGAGCAAGGGCGACTACGAGGGTGCCATCCGCAGGTACCGGGAGAGCGAGAAGGTTGACCTGGACAGGGCTCCCAGGGAGATCTCCAGGAGGGTGATAGAAATCCTCAACAAGTACCTCACAAAGACCACAAAGGACGGACACAGGGTGGGCACCATACTGATGAGGTACTTTGAGATCATCAGCCAGAACCCCGAGAAGATGACCCAGCTGCTGAGCTACATAGAGGACATAAAGCTCGACACCCTCTCCAAGATCCTCAAAACCTATGTGGAGAAGGCGATGAAGGAGGGTGGCGGCGGGGTAATAATACGCGACATGGAGGACTTTGCGGAAAACGTGGAGGAGAAGCTCAAGCTGAAGAGGTCAGAGGAGCTGAGCCAGGTCAGGGTGCGGCTCGCCTGGAAGTACAAGACGGGCAGGGCGATCAGGTGCGCCGCCATGTCCGCGGGAGGGGAGGTTATAGCCGGAGGCTCTGAAAACGGCAAGATATACTTCATCAACCAGAAGGGTGAGCTCATCTGGAAGAAGAAGAGGGAGATAATGATAGTGGACATCGACGTCTCCCCGGAGGGGGAGTACATCGCCGTGGGGCTGCAGAGCGGTGTGGTGGAGCTCTTCGACTCCGCCGGCGGGCTGGTGTGGAAGAGGGACTTCAGCAAGCACGGCGTCACCTGCCTGGCGGTCTCGGGGGGAGCGGAGTACACCACCGTCGCCACCAGGGACTGCAAGCTCATCACCCTGGACAGGTTCGGGGAGGTGGTGTGGGAGCGCTCCGTTGACGGGTACTGCACGAGGGTGGACATATCCCACAGCGGGAGGGAGATTATAGCCTGCTCCGACGTCGGATTCATCTACTTCATCAGGAATGAGGGGCTGGTGATAGTGGACAGCATCCACGCCAAGGACACCCCCTACTCCGTCGCCGTATCCCCGGAGGGCAGGTTCTACGCCTCAGGCTCCACCTCCGGGAAGGTGTACCTGATGGACAGGGAGAAGCAGGTGCTCTGGAAGCAGGAGACCATGAGCCCCATCTACGGGCTGGCGGTGAGCAGGGATGGGAAGAACGTGGTGGCGGGGACCTCCGCGGGGGTGGTGTACCTCTACGACGAGAAGGGGGACCTCCTGTGGAAGTACCCCACGGGGGTAAACATCTGGGACACCGACATCTCAGAGGACGGCACCAGGACCATAGCCGGCTGCGGTCTTGTCTTCGGTGACATATACCACTTCATCACCTGAGCTGCACCAGCGGCTCCACGTCCAGCTCCAGCGCCGCCACCGGGTACTCAAGCTGGAAGTTCTCCAGCACCTCCGGGTGGACCTCCCCGAATACCCCAGCCCCGGTGCCGGATATCCGCAGGGCGGCGCACCTGCCCGGTATGAAGGCCGGGTCCTCCGAGGGCACCACCTCGTACTCCTCAACCCCCAGGTCCCTGAGGATCCCCTGCACCAGCGCCTTTATTTCGGTGAAGCTCGCCCTGTCGTGGATGCTCGCCGCTGCGAGCCTGCGCCTCCTGACGGCACCCACCTCAGCCTCTCCGCTCAGGAGCACCACATCCCCCAGCTCAAATATGCGCTGCGGAAGCTCGTGATGCCTGTTCAGCCTCAGGGTGCGCAGCAGCCCCGGGAGCAGCGACGTCCTCACCAGGGTGTGCTCCTCGCTGATGGGGTTCTTTATCCTCACCGCCCCGCCCGGGGTGCGGCGCATCCAGGAGAAGCTCTCCGCCTCGTTGGTGAGCATCAGGTTCATCACCTCGGTAAAGCCGTAGCCGGGCAGCAGCATGCGCAGCTTCTCCCCCAGCTCCTCCAGGGGCAGCTTTTCCCCCACGGTGGGAACCGCCGGCATCCTGCTGGAAAAGTTGCCGTAGCCGTAGCCTATGGCGACGTCCTCCACCAGGTCTATCTCGTGGAAGATGTCGCACCTGTAGCAGGGGACCAGCACCTCCAGCTCCTCTCCTTCATCCCTGACGCCGAAGCCCATCCTCTCCAGGCAGGCCCTCACCTCCTCCGCATCCAGGCTGAGCCCCAGCATCCTGTTCACGTACTCCACCCGCAGCCTCCTCACCCCGGGCGAGAAGTCGGGTGTCAGGAGGCTGCGCTCCGGGTACCTCACCTCCACCTGCCGCACGGTAAAGCCGCGCTCCGCCAGGGCGGTTGCCAGGATGTTCAGGGCCTGGGAGATCAGCGTGAGGTCGGTGCCGGTAACGTCTATGAAGAAGCTGCGCGTCGCCTCGGTTACCCTGGTCAGCTCGCCGTTTATTATCGGCGGGAGGCTGAGCACCCTGCCGCGGGAGTCGAGAATCACCGGGTACCTGTCGAAGGAGGAGATGATGTGGCCATACTCCACACCCTTGGGGTGCTCCTGGAGGATCTCCCGGGGCGTCATCTCCTCCCCATACCCCAGGGGCACGAAGCGTATCTCATCCGGGGCAACGGTGGTGTACCTGTAGGGCGGTGTCACCCGCGCCGGGTCGTGCACACCTATGGAGACCTTCCTCCTGTCCCTGCCAAGCGCCCAGTGGAGCTTCTCCTGGAGCTCCATAAGCTCCGCTATGAGCTCATCGGTGAGCCTCACCCCCTCCACCTCGCAGGCCACCACGTAGTCGCGGATGCCGGCCACGCTCCCGTCCACCAGCAGCTGATTCCTCGCCTCCTCCGCCGTGTACTCCTTCAGCCCGGGCTCCACGCCGAAGAAGGCGCGGTACGCCCTGGCGATGCCCTCCACGGAGTAGAGGTCGGGCCGGTTTGGGAAGTACTCCACGTAGAGGTGCTCCCCGTCGTAGCCCTCGATGTCGCAGCCCAGCAGGGGAAGCTTCTCCATAAGCTCCACGTCGCTCATCTCAACGCGGAGCATGCGCCTGAGCTCAGCCATGTTGACCTTTATGACCGGCATCCTACCTCACCTTCGCCCTCCGCAGCCAGGTAATGTCGCTCATGTAGAGCCGCCGGATGTCCTCCAGGCCCAGGCGTAGCATTGCCAGGCGCTCTATGCCCAGGCCCCAGGCCAAAACCGGGTGCCGGATCCCGAGGGGCTCGGTGACCTCCGGGCGGAAGATGCCCGCACCTCCCAGCTCCAGCCACTTGCCCCTGTCCTGGAAGAAGACCTCTATCTCGAGGCTCGGCTCCGTGTAGGGGAAGTAGCCGGGGCGGAAGCGCACCCGCTCAAAGCCCATCTTGCTGTAGAACTCCCTGAGCAGCCCCAGCAGGTCGGCGAAGCTCACATCGCCCACCACAATGCCCTCCACCTGGTGGAACTCGGGAAGGTGCTTGAAGGTTATGCGCTCCTTCCTGAAGACCCTGTCAACGCAGAACACCTTTATCGGCGGCTTCTGCCTCCTCGCCAGGTAGCGGATGGTGGTGGCGGTGGTGTGCGTCCTGAGCAGCGCGGTGCGCGCAACCTCCTCGCTCCAGGAGTAGCGCCACCCCGTGGAGCCTGTGTCGCCACCGCACTCGTGGGCGCGCCTCACCGCCTCCACGGTCTCCCTGTCCGGCAGCTCTGCCCGGGCGGGCTCCTCCAGGTAGAAGGTGTCCTGCATCTCCCTGGCCGGGTGGTCCTGGGGAACAAAGAGGGCATCGAAGTTCCAGAAGCTTGACTCCACCAGAGGACCAGAGATCTCCCTGAAGCCCATCTGGAGAAATATGGAGCGGATCTCATCCATTATTATCCGCAGGGGGTGGAGTTTTGCGGGCAGCACCTCCGGCGCCGGGAGGGTGACATCATACCCGCGCAGCTTCTTCCCCCGCCAGCTGCCCTCCCTGAGCACCCGGTGGGTGAGTTGGGAGATCTCCTCCTCCAGCTCAACCCCCTCCGACAGGAGCCTCCGTCCCTCCTCCGTCAGGCGCGCACGCCTGGTGCTCCTCTCCTCAACTCTGACAACGCGCTGCCTGCTCCTGAGGAGCTCCAGCGCTGAGCGCTCCGCATCGCTGAGGCGGCTGACCAGAAGCTCACCATCCCTCAGCCTCTCCAGCAGCTTCTCGTCCTCCCCGGGCTCTCCCCTTCTGCCCTCCTCGGTGAGCACAACCCTGCCCTTTGAGATGGTCGCCAGGTTCTTCCTGCGCAGCCACCCCAGGGCTATCCTGACCTCCTCGCCCCGGAGCACCTCCCCCAGGGAGGATATCTCCGCCTCGCCGCCCCTCCTCTTCAGGTACTCCAGCGCCCTGCGCTCTGGCAGGCCCCTCTCCACGTAGAGCCTGCCCTCCTCATCCAGGGAGACGGCGCTGTCCTCCCTCTCCTCCAGCTCCACCAGGCCCTTGCGCACCAGCCAGTACAGGGCGCGGTTGACGGCGCTTTCCCCGAGCCCCGAGCGCCGGGCAATCTCTCCGGGGGACGCCTCCTGAAGCTCTCCCAGCGCCCGGAGAACCAGCTTTTCGTTCCTGCTCAGCTCCATGCTATCCCTGCTCTGCCCTTTTTTCCGCCTCTTCGTTGAAGTAGAGCATCGCAACAAGCACAAAGAGCACCGCCATTGCGATAAAGTACTCAAAGTTTGGCCTGTTACCCGCGACCATGTAAACAGATATTATTCCGAAGAGCACCCCCAGACCCGAGAAAACCCAGAATACCTCATCCCTCTTGAGCTCCCTCTCCAGGTAGTACATGGCAAATATAACCAGGGCGACACCCAAACCAAAAACCACGCGTGCATCCATTGCATTGCAGAGTTTATCTAAATGTTATATAAAGCTTTCCGGGAAGCGCCTAAACCCGGGCAATTGCCTCAACAAACTCCCTCACCTTCGCCTCCACGTCCCCGGCGCTCTCCACGGCGGTGCCGGTTACGATTATATCAGCGCCCGCCTTCGCCACCCTGTAGGCGTCCTCCCCACTCCTTATCCCGCCCCCCACTATAACGGGGACGTCCACAGCTCGCCTGACGGCGAGAACCATCTCCTCGGGCACCGGCTGCGCAGCGCCTGATCCAGCCTCCAGGTACACCAGCCTCATGCCCAGGTACTGGGCTGCGAGGGCGTAGCCCGCGGCCAGCTGGGGCTTCGACCTGGGTATGGCCCGGGCGTCGCCCACCCATCCCACGGCTCCCCCCGGCTCAACGATTATGTAGCCCATGGGTATGGGCTCAATGCCTGCCCGCTTCACCGCGGGGGCACCTATAGCCTGGGCGCCGGTGATGTAGTAGGGGTTGCGGGAGTTCAGGAGGCTCATGAAGAATATGGCATCCGCATGCCTCGAAACTCCGGTAACATCGCCGGGGAAGAGTATCACAGGCCTGCCGCCGGCGCTCCGCTTTACCGCCTTTACGGTCTCGTCGAGCAGGTGCTGGTCTATGCCGGCGCTCCCACCGACCATTATCGCGTCGCTTCCGCCGCTGACCGCAAGAGCGGCGATCTCCCCCGCCCTCTCCGGGCTCTGCTTGTCGGGGTCAATGAGGGTGAAGTGAGCCTTCCGCTCGGCGACCAGGTCTGAGATGTACTCCAGGACCTTCATCGCCCAGCTCAGCCCTTGGCCTCCTTGCGCTTGGGGCGCAGAGCCTTGGAGCCGCACTTCCTGCACTTCTTCGCAAGCCAGGCGTTTCTCGCCTTGCACTTTCTGCATATCTTTACCCTGAAGAGCCTGCGCTCAGCCTCGGGAAACCTAGCCATTTCCATTCCTCCGCAAGAGCGACTTACCTTCTTATCCCGCTCTATATAAATATTTCTCGAAAATGTGCCCTTCCCTGCCGCCGGAACACCCGGACAGGAAAGTTGCCTTGGAGTGCCCCCGCCGGGATTTGAACCCGGGCCTAGACCTCCGCAGGGTCCCGTTCTATCCAAACTATACTACGGGGGCGGTAATGCTGTTCCTAGCGGGGAAGGTAACCTTATTAATCTTTTCTTAACAGCTCTGCCAGCTCCTCCAGCCTCTCCAGGGCGGGGTAGCTGGTGAAATCCAGGCTCAGGGGCGAGACAGATATGCACCCCTCCACGCGCACCGCGTGCACATCTGTCCCCGGCTCTGAGTCGTAGATGGGGTCGCCGTCAATCCAGAAGTAGGTCCTGCCCCTGGGGTCCCGGCGCCTCTGGAGGCGGGTGGTGTACATCCTCCGGGCCAGGCGGGTTATCCTCACACCGCCCCTCGGCCTCTCCGGCACATTTATGTTCAGCAGGTCCACCCCCTCGGGAAGGCCCCTCTCCAGCACGTACTCGGCGCACCTCCTGAGCACCCTCCTGCCCCAGGAGAAGTCCACCTCGGGCTGGATCTCCTCGAACTTTATCCTGCCCTCGGCGTGCAGCGAGACAGCAATCGCCGGCACCCCCTGGCTGGCGCCCTCCATGGCGGCGCCCACAGTTCCGCTGGTGGTGGCCTCGCAGCTCATGTTCTCCCCAATGTTTATGCCCGAGACCAGCAGCTCAGGCTTCTCACCCAGTACGCCGTAGATGCCCACGATCACGGCATCCACGGGCGTGCCGTCTATCGCAAAGGCCCGGGCGCCGTCGATTCTCGCCTGGGAGATGCTCACAGGGGAGAACAGGGACATGCTCCTCCCCACGCCGCTCTTCTGCGTAGCCGGCGCGACGGCGGTTATCTCCCCCAGCCCGGAGAGCGCCTCCACCGCCGCCCTAAGGCCGGGCGAGTTGATGCCGTCGTCGTTCACCACCAGGATTTTCCTCATAGCCTCTAGCCCCCTGGCTAACGATGCGATAAAAATTTACAGGCGTTAACTCTGCCGTATTCTCCTGCTACCTGCGGGGGTAGCCAAGCGGACAAAGGCGCCAGATTCAGGGTCTGGTCCCTAAGTGGGTTCGAGGGTTCAAATCCCTTCCCCCGCATCTCCACTCTGAGGGGTGCTTCCCCTGTTTTCAATCTCGGCGCTGCTGGCGAAAATGTTATATCAAAAATACCGGCAAATCATCTGTGTGCAGCATTTCCCGGGTGGTTGAATTTGAGAAGAATTTCGGAGGGGCTCTCGCCTCTGAAAATCACAGTAATATACGTCTTCATCGCCAGCATGTGGATAGTAATATCTGACAGGCTGCTCGCCCTCTCCGTTACCGACCCGGAGAGGCTCGCCAGCATCGAGTGGGTGATGGAGAGCGTATTTATACTGATAACGGGCGCACTGCTCTACCTGCTGATAAGCCGCTACGAGGCAGCCATGCGGCGCTCCCGCGAGGCGCTGGAGGAGAGCGAGGAGCGCTACCGGCAGATGGTGGAGAACTCACCCAACCCGATTTTTTCTGTGGACGCTGAGGGGAGCATAGTGATGTGGAACAGGGCCTGCGAGAAGGTCTTCGGGCTGGGGAGGGAGGAGGCGCTGGGGATGAAGTACACGGAGCTTCTGACCCCCGAAGAGGTGGAGCAGGTAAGGGCAATGGTGGACAGGGTGTTCAGGGAAAAGCGCGCCTTCAGGGATGTGGACATAACCTACCTCTCCAGAGACGGCAGCCAGCGCACAATGCTCTCAAGGCTCTACCCCCTGCTGGACGGGCACGGCAGGGTGAGAGCCTGCGTCTTTGCGAACACCGACGTAACCGAGAGGAGGCGCGCCGAGGAGGAGCTGAAGCGGGCCTACAGGAAGCTCAAGAAGACCAACGAGGAGCTCAGGACCCTGGACGAGATGAAGGCAAACATAATCGCCAACGTGAGCCACGAGCTGCGCACACCCATAACCATCGCCAAGGGCGCCATAGAGCTGGCGATGGACGAGCAGGACCAGGAGAAGAGGCGTGACCTGCTGAACATGGCAATGAACGCCCTCCTCAGGCAGAACTTCATCGTGGAGGACCTGCTGCAGGCCGCCCGGCTGGAGAGGGGGGAGCTCAGGATGGAGGAGGTGAACCTGGGGGAGCTGGTGGAGCGCGTCGCCGAGGAGTTCAGGCCGGTGCTCATCAAGCACGGGCTCAGGATGAGCCTGAAGGTGGGGGACGACCTGCTGGCAACCGCGGACCCGGAGCAGGTGGAGCACGTGCTGCGCAACCTGATAAACAACGCAATAAAGTTCAACCGCGAGGGGGGCAGCATAACCATCGAGGCGGAGCGGAAGGACGGCGAAGTGGAGGTGTGCGTCAGCGACACGGGGATAGGCATACCCGAGGAGGAGCTCGACAGGATCTTCGACCGCTTTTACCAGATAGACGCCTCCCCAACCAGGCGCTACGGGGGCACCGGGCTGGGGCTGGCCATCGTCAAGGAGATAGTGGAGGCCCACGGGGGCAGGGTTACCGTGACCTCGAAGGTGGGCGAGGGCTCCCGATTCTGCTTTACGCTGCCCGCCGCCTAGGGGTGCTCCCTGGAGAGGTACTCCACTATGCCCGGAGTGAGCATCAGCCTTCCGGAGTGCACCACATATCCGTAGGGCAGCAGGATGCGCTCCTCATCGCCGAGGCGCACCTCCACCTCGCTGGTGACCTCTATGTCCTCCAGCCGCTCCCCCAGGTAGATGAGCCTGCGCGCTGTCTATGCTCAGCTGAACCCTGCCCAGGTGCCTCGCCCTGTGGGTCAGCTCCCGGGTTATGTACCTCGCCGTCCTGCCCCGGGGCTTCTCATACCCCAGGATTCCTCCCACCACCACCGCCTTCGCACCGGCGAGGTCCTCCGCCCTGAGGGGCCTCTCCGCCCCGGGGTCCAGGATTACCACCTCCTCCCCCGCAAAGAGTTCCCTGAAGCTCCCTGCGTGAACCTCGCCCAGCCGGGCAAGCCGCGACCTCATGCTGCGGGGCACATTGGTGAATACAGCGCCACCCCAGTAGCGGGAGGCCGCCGCATACTCCAGGTAAAGCCACTCCGAGAGTTCCGGCTCCAGGTTCTCAATCACCAGCCTGGGCGGCATGTCTCTGAAGGGGTAAAATTAACCTTCAAAAACAAGTATTGCCGTGGGCAGCCTGCCGTACACAATGTCGATGCGCCTGTCCGGCTCCCTGCTGAAGAACTCGGGCCTCGCGGTGAGTATCACCGCCCTGCGCCAGCTCCCAGAAGAGAGGTTGCGCTCAAACTCCCTGTAGAGCCTCCGTATCTTCCTGACACTGCCCATCCGCAGCCCGTAGGGTAGGTTGGTCACAATCCTGTCAGAGTCCAGGGGCACCCTGGTGGCGTCGCAGGTGTGGAAGTCCACCCGCACGCCGGCACGCTCCGCATTCATCCTCGCACCCGCCACGTGCTTTGGCGAAATGTCGCATCCGCGTATTTTCAGCTCTTGCCGGAGCACCCGCGCGTCGAATCTCCGGATGAGCTCCCTGAACCTCTCCAGTGGGAGGAAGCCCAGATTCCAGAAGAGAAAGCTGTCCCTGCGGAGCTGGTTTGGCATCCTCAAGGCGTAGCGCGCCGCCTCTATGCAGATGGTGCCCGAGCCGCAGAAGGGGTCGAGCAGCGCCTCCTCCGCAGACCAATCGGCAATTCTCACCAGGGCGTGGCAGATGCTGGGCTTCAGGGGTGCTGGATGCTGGTACACCCGGTACCCGCGCCGGTGGAGGCTCTCGCCGGTGGTGTCTATGCCCACGTAGCACAGCCTCTGCCTCAGCTCAATGCGCACCACAACCTCGGGCGTATCCAGATTTACCCTGAGCCGCACACCGCGCGCCGAGGCGTAGCTGTCTATCACCGCCTGCCCCGCCACCCGGGCGATGTCCATGGAGGTGAAGCTGTGCTCGCCCATGCGCGAGGCCCTCACGGCGAAGGTCTGCCCGGGTGAGATGTACTCCTCGAAGGGCAGCCGCCTCACCGCGCCGTATATGTCCTGGAGGTCCTGCACCTCACCCCGGTGCAGCAGGAGCACAACCCGGTGGAGCGAGTTTGAGCAGTAGTTTAGGGTCAGTATGTCCTCCACCTCGCCCCGGAGCAGCAGCCTGCCACCCCCGTCGATGACGGGGCTCCTGCGGGTGAGCTCGCGCACCTCCTGCGCCGCTACCTCCTCGATGCCCCGCTCCGTGGTGAGCAGAAGCTCCATGCTCCCAGAATCACCCTTAATTATATATAACACCTTTTCCTTACCGCAGGTTATGCGGCTTTTCTGGCTCGACAGCGAGGAGTTCAGGTACCTCAGGAAGTGGTCCACAATTGCAACCCTAATAGGAGTGATCTCCGGTGTGGGGGCGATAATCTTCTACGAGCTTCTCAACCTGGGCACAGAACTCTTCCTAGGGAAAGGTGCGGGCTTCGTACCGCCTAGGGCGGGGGTGTCCCTTCACGAGGCGCTGGCCTGGACTCCGCCCCCCGAGCCCCTGATGATCCTGCCCGTTATAGTCCTGGGTGGGCTGCTGTCGGGAATCCTGGTGTTCACCCTCGCACCCGAGGCGGAGGGTCACGGCACCGACGCCGCAATACGCGCCTTCCACAGGGAGGGAGGAAGGATACGCCGGCGGATTCCGCTGGTGAAGATGGCAGCCTCTGTGCTCACCATCTCCACCGGAGGAAGCGCCGGCAGAGAGGGCCCAATCGCACAAATTGGAGCGGGCTTCGGCTCCTTGGTGGGGGAGGTGTTCCGGCTGAGTGAGCGCGACCGCAGGATAGCCCTGGCGGTGGGCATAGGCGCCGGGGTGGGGAGCATATTCAAGGCGCCCCTGGGCGGCGCATTGCTGAGCACTGAGATCCTCTACAGGCAGGACTTCGAGAAGGAGGCGCTCATACCCAGCGTAATCGCCAGCGTCGTGGGCTACTCCATCTTCGCCATGTACGACGGGTTCTCACCCGTATTTGCGGCGCAACCCTACCAGTGGAGCCTGGCGCAGATACCCCTCTACATGCTCCTGGGCGCTGCCTGTGCCGGCGTGGGAATCCTCTACATAAAGGCCTTCTACTCCACAAAGGCCTTCGACAGGCTGAAGATAAAGAGGCACATCAAGCCCGCGCTGGGAGCCCTCGCCGTGGGCGTCCTAGCGCTGGCGCTTATGGAGGCGCTCCCCCAGGCGAAGGGGGCGGCGGGGCTCGGCGCCCTGGGGATGGGCTACGGGTTTATACAGCTCGCCCTGTACAACGCCCTGCCCCTCGAGGTGATGTTTACCCTGATATTTGCAAAGATAGCAGCCACCGCCCTGACCATAGGTAGCGGTGGCTCGGGGGGAGTGTTTGCCCAGGGGATGGTGATAGGGGCGATGGTGGGCGGCACTGTGGGCGCCATCTTCGCAGAACTCTTCCCCGGGCTGGTTACGCCGGAGGCGGTGCCCGCCTTCGTGATCATAGGGATGATGGCCCTCTTCGGCGGCGTGAGCAAGGCACCCATCGCGGTGCTGATAATGGTGAGTGAGATGACTGGCGACTACTCCCTCCTGTTCCCGGCGATGGTGGCAATTGTCGGCTCCTACAGCCTGACGGGGAAGCACAGCATATACAGCGAGCAGGTACCCACGCGGATACACTCCCCGGCGCATGCGGAGGAGTACTTCCGCGACCTGCTGCGCATTCACAGGGTAAGCGACGCCATGCGCAGCGAGTTCCCCACCACCACGAGGGGTGAGAGCCTGAGCGGGGCAATGCTCAAGATGCGCCACGGAGTCAGCGCGCTGCCCATCGTCGAGAGGGGGAGGATAGAGGGGATAGTGAGACTGCGCGACATAGTGGCGGTGCCGGTGGAGAAGTGGGGCGAGACCAGGGTGGAGGAGGTGATGCGCGAGAAGTACTCCACCATAACCCCCGACAGGTCGCTCTACGAGGCCCTGGACTTCATGGAGCGGCGCGGCGTGGGGACGCTGGTGGTGGTGTCACCGGAGGACCCCGAAAAGCCGCTTGGGCTGCTGCTCAAGAGGGACGTGATAAAGATTGGGGAGGCAAAGCTGGGGAAGAAGCCTAACACTTGAGCACCGAGAAGTAGTCCTCCTCCCTTATGTCCGAGGGTACCAGCAGCACGGGTATCTTCCTCTTCTTCAGTATTTCCGGCAGGTGGGGCTTCTCCACAAGCTCCCTCAGCCACCCCGTGGGGGAGTAGCCCACTATCACCAGCTTTATGTCCTCATCTCCCTCCAGCTCCTTCTGGAGCACCTCGTGGGATATGCCACTCTTAACGCTGTACTCTATGTTGAGGCTGAGCTCCCTGAAGACCCTGAGCTCCTCCGTGGCTCGAGCCTCCACCTCCTCACGTAGGGCGTCCACACTGCGCTCGTGGAGTCCGCCGCCTATAAGCTCCACCGCATACCTCTCGTCGGCTATGAAGAGCAGCTTTATGTCGTACTTGATGGAGCACGCCAGGCCTATGGTGTAGCGTTCCACCGCCCTTCCTTCTCCCACTCCTTCGGATACCAGGAGTATCTTCGGCACACGTCTCGCCTCCCTGCATAACCTTAAGGGCACCCTCTATTACTTAACCTTTCCGGAGGAAGCCCGGGGACGCACCCCCGCGAAGTCCTCAAGCCTGGACTGCTGCAGCAGGGTGCTCCTCCTCAGGTACTCCCTGAGGGGAATCTTAAGCCTCCCGGCAATGCTCTCCAGGGCCTCGCCGAGGGTGGAGAAGCGCTCATACCCGCGCCTGAAGGCCTGCCTCACATTCTCCCTGACCTCCCAGACCCCAACCGGCATTATGTAGCCCTCATATATCTCGCGGAAGACCACCACACCAGCCTGGCGGCGCATCTTTGCGAGGGCTTCCAGCACCGCGAAGCGCGCGGCGTAGTAGCCCCCTCCCTCCTGCTCGGCGTAGCTGCTCCTGCCGTGGTAGCCCTCGTGCTCCACATTTATCGCGGGCTTGCTCAGAGCCAGGGTCCACAGCGTATTGGGCGCCCACGCCTCGAACTGCTCGTACTCCCACTTTCTGGGCATGAGAAGAACCTCGAAGTGGTTGTCCAGGTAGGTGTTGTGGTAGACGCGGTACTCGTTGATTACCGGATAACGGTGGACCTCCCTGAGCAGCGCCTTCCCCAGGAGGTCGTCCACGGCGGTGATGCTCCAGCGCGTGGGCACCAGCCTGCGGCGCTCCTCGTAGCCGAGAGCGCCCGAGGAGAGCACCCGGGTGAGGTAGTACACGTCGTAGCCCTCGCGGTAGAGCCTGGTTGCGGCGAAGCTCGCGCTCACCTCGTCTCCCGCCAGTGCCTCCACCTTCCGCGGAATCTTCGGGTTCTCGGCTATGCTCAGCTTCTTCAGGGGCGCCGCTGGACCTAAAGGCTGGGTGAGGGGCGAGAAGCTTATCCCGTAGCTGGGCCTGCGCTCAAAAACCAGCTCGGTGTCGGGGGCGTTCACCGCGAGGGCGACCTCCTGCGCCTGCTCCACTATGCGGGAGCGCTGCGACACGTGCTGCCTCACCTTTGAGCGCACCAGCAGGGAGCGCATGCGTATTATTTCGTCGAAGTCGAGGCCGTACCACCTCGCCGGGTCGTCGTAGAGCTCGGGGTTCTCCTCACTCAGGGAGGTGAGGGGTCCCACGAAGACGTTGGGGTAGCCCCTCCAGCCCACAAAAATGCTGGGCGAGGGGCCGAAGAGGTCCTCCTTCAGCTTCCTCTCTATGGGGCTCCTGATTTTTATCCTGGCGAGCAGCGGACAGGAGGGGCGGCCGCACAGGAGTCTGCCGCCCTTGCAGGCCAGGCACAGCTCCCGCGACATGGGGCGGAGCTTGAGTATTGCCCTGACTATCTCGCAGCTGGGCTTCTTTTCGGGCATTAAGCTAATATCCCCGCCGGAATTAATGAAGCTAACCCAGGGTTCTGAGCTTCTTGAGCGACTCTATGCTCCCCGACTTCCTGTAGAACTCCTTCGCCTTCTCGGTCATGCCCCTCCTGGCATAGACGTCTCCGAGGAGGTTGTAAACCACCTCGTTGCCATAGACGCCAAGGCTTAAGGCGTAGTCCAGCAGCTCCTCCGCCCTGCGCAGATTCCCCTGCCTCAGCGCCTGCTCCGCCTGGGTGCAGTAGTCCATCTTCTTCCTGTACTTCCTCTTCAGGGCCTCGAGCTCCTCAGCAGAGGCGTGCTTCTTCAAAAGCTGGGTGACCTCCTCGGCACTCAGCTCCTCCGGGTTAATTCCGTACTTCTTCAGAAGCTCCCTTTCCTGCCTGGGAGTCATGGGAGAACCTCCGCGAACTGTGGAAACAGTAGCTCAAGAGTTTAAACACTCGCCTCCACCTCACCCTCCTCCTGCCTCATTGCTATTTTAGTAGCCTCAGCCAGAAACTCACTGGCATCGAGAATTTCCAGGAGCACAGGCTTTTCATCCTTCGTAAAGTGCACTATTATGGGGCCCACTTCTTCCGCATAATCTATAGGCTCCTCCGATACCTCGACGAGAAGTATATCCTCCTTCCGGCTGTATCTAATCCTCATATCTTTCCCTCCTTGCAGGATAAAATGTGATTATCACAATATCTTCTCCTTTTTCATAAACCACCCTCAATAGATGTTCTGCGTCAATTCTTTTTTGAGCTATTAAGCGCCCCTTTCTACCCTCCATTATTTTGTCAGGTTTGAGGACAGTATCTTCTACCTGTTTTTTTGTAACTCTGAACCCATGGTTCCCAAGAATTTCAAACTTTAGTTCTGCATGGTCGGTGAAGACAATTTTCATGATTTCTAATATTGCTGTGTGATTAAATAAATACTTACTTCGATGAAGCTTGCTGAGGAGGGTTAAAGTTATACCCGGGGAATGCAGAAAAGCTTTTCAGGAGGCTGAGAAATGACAGAGCTCCTCTACCTCAGGGACAGCTACCTGCGAAGCTTTGAGGCAACTGTGGAGAAGGTTGAAGGGGGGAAGGTGGTGCTCTCGGCCACCGCCTTCTATCCCGAGGGGGGCGGGCAGCCATCCGACACCGGTGCGCTGCTCTGCGAGGGCGAGAGCCACCCCGTGGTGAAGGTGAAGCGCGAGGGTGGAGAGGTGGTGCACCACTGCGAGGGCGAGCTCGAAGAGGGCAAAACTGTGAGGGGGGAGATAGACTGGGAGAGGCGCTACACCTTCATGCGCTACCACACGGCGCTGCACCTCCTGGCTAGGGTGCTCTACGACGAGCTCGGCGCTGTGGTGACGGGAAACCAGATAGGCCTGGAAAAGTCGCGCCTGGACTTCGATACTGCAAGCTTTGACCGCTCCCTTCTGCCCGAGATAGAGGCGAAGACGAATGAGGCAATAGCCCGGGGGCTCGAGGTGAGGACGTACACCCTGCCCAGGGAGGAGGCCTTCGCAAGGCTCGACCCGGAGAAGACGCGGTTAGATTTAATCCCACGGCACATCCGCGAGATTCGCCTGGTGGAGATCGCGGGCTTCGACGTGGACGCCTGCGGAGGTACGCACGTGAGGAACACCCGGGAAGTGGGCGGGATAGAGATAGCAGGCTTCAGGAGCAAGGGCAGGAGGAACAAGCGCCTGGAGGTGGTGCTCTCCGCAAAGCTTTTTAGCCCATTCTGTGAAGACCCTACAATGAATTTTCAGAAAAGGGCCGTGAGCCGGAGAAGGGTCGCCTTCTCCTTCATCCTCGCCTTTTTGATAATATACCTGATGCTGTCCAGCATCTCAACGGAGGAGTTGGTTGAAAATTTAAAGAAGGTGGACCCCGCCACCTACGCCGGTGGACTCCTGGTCTTCTACCTCTCGGTTTTCCTTAGAGGGGTGCGCTGGAAGTACCTGCTGGACAGGGTTAACATAAGGCTGGGGCTGAGGGAAAATCTGACGGTGTACTTCCTATCCTGGTTCTTCAACTGCCTGCTTCCGGCGAAGATGGGGGATGTGTACAGGGGCTACTACCTGAGGCCCCACTTTTCCAAGGTCATGGGGAGGGTCCTGCTGGAGAGGGTGGTGGACATTGTAACCCTCGTGGCTCTGGTGGGGCTGGTTTCCCTCCTCTACGTCAGGGAGGCGCCACCCCAAATCTCCAGCGCAATAGAGGCGGGCGTGCTGCTCTCCCTGGTGGCGGTGGCGGTAATCGTGGGGCTGAGGCGAATAAACCTCTCCAGGAAGTTTCTGGTGTCCTTCAGGGACGGGGCGTCCGTCAGCGCCTCCGAGGTTCCCCCGCTTCTTATCGCAAGCTCCGTAATATGGCTCCTGGAGTCGGGAAGGCTCTACCTGGTCGCCGGTGCGGCGGGGGTGGAGCTGGGCTTTGGCGTCGCAGTGCTTATCGCCCTGGCGGCGGCGCTGCTGACAGCCTTCCCCACGCCCGCGGGCCTGGGCGCGGTGGAGCTGGGTATTGCGGGGCTCCTCATCCTCTTCGGCACCGGAAAGGAGGCGGCGGTCTCCATAGCCCTGCTGGACAGGCTTATAAGCTACTGGAGTATACTTGTGTCGGGTGGTATCCTGTATGCGCTCAGAAGGGGCTAGGTTCTCCCTGGTGATACCAGCGTACAACGAGGAGGAGAGGATAGGGGAGGTGCTGAGGGCATACCTGGCTGCTGCCGACGAGGTCATCGTGGTGGCAAACGGGTGCACCGACGCCACGGTGGAGATTGTGGAGGAGTTCTCCAAGAGGTGCAGGAACCTGAGCCTCCTGGTGTTCAGGGAGAGGCTGGGAAAGGGCGGCGCCGTTGTGGAGGGGCTCAGAAGAGCCTCCGGCGAGGTCGTCGGCTTCGTGGACTCTGACCTGTCGGTGCCACCGGAAGAGCTCAGGCGGCTGGTGGGGGTGCTCGTGGAGGAGGGGTGGGACTGTGTGATAGGGAGCAGACGGGCACCGGGGGCGGTGGTTCAGATAAGACAGCCCCTCCTGAGGAGGCTCTCCAGCAGGGGGTTCAACGCCCTGGTGAGGCTCCTCTTCGGGCTTAAGTTCAGGGACACCCAGTGCGGGGCAAAGGTGTTTAAAAGGGAGGCGCTGGAGGATGTGCTTCCCTCAATAACCTCAAGGGGGTACGAGTTCGATGTGGAGCTGCTCTGGAAGCTCTCCAGGAGGGGGTGCAGAATCAGGGAGGTGGGAATCCGCTGGCGCCACTCGGGAAAGTCGAAGTTCAGGCTGCTCTACGGCCCCGAGATGGTGCTGAGCCTCCTGCGAATACGCCTCCTCGGCGGGTAGCTGGCGAGGAGGAGAAGGGAGAGCAGGGTGATGAGCCACCCGAGCTTCCTGAGGGGAGTGCTCCCGAATTCGACCCTTATTTCCGCAGCTCCCCCGGGTACCTGAAAGCTGATGAGGCCCCTGGGGTCGGGGTGAACGGGAACCTCAGCGCCGTTGACCAGCACCCTCCACCCCGGGAAGTAGAAGATGGGCAGGGTGAGGCTTCCTCCCCCTGAGAGGTTCGCCGACATTAAATAAACGTTGCACCCGGGGGAGGTGACCTCCAGGGGCCACTGAACCCTGGGCTCCCGGCGGAGTTGGGAGAAGCTGGCAGCCCAAAGGGGGAGGAGCTCATTTTCTCCCACTGTGGTGGTGGGACCGAGGCGCTGTATGTTGGCGTAGGTATAGAGGGAAACCTCCTCCTCAGGCGCCGGGAAGGTCTGGAGTAAGGGCAGGGAGTACACCAGGAAGAGCACCGAGAGGGCAGCCATCAGGAGCTCCCTGCTCCTGCCCTCCACCAGCAGCAGGGCACTGGCGGAGAGCAGGGAGGTGGCGAAGGCGACCGCCGCGAGAAACCGCCAGGGGAACTGGATAAAGTCTGCGAAGGGTATAAGCTTCCAGAGGGGTGCGGAGAGGGGCAGGGTCATAAGGGTGGAGAGGAGGAAGATGAGGAGGAGGAAGGCAACGTACTTCCGGGTCAACCTCCTCCAGAGATTCCTCAGGGCGACGAGGGAGAAGATTAGGTGGATGGCGCCTATCTGGAAGCTCATGCCATCCTCCGGACCCGGAACGCTGCCTCCGAAGCCCCACCTCTTCTCCACGAGCTGCTGGGGATACACGAAGTGGTCGGCGTAGTGGAAGGTGGGGGCGGTGTTCAGGTACCTGAGCTCCAGGAGGGCGGGAAGCCAGTAGAAGGAGCTGATACCCATGCCCAGGGCAAGGAAGAGGAGGAGCCTCCTCCTGTGCTCATGCATCAGGGCAAAGATGAGAAGGAAGGGGGTGAAGATGAGGGCGGTTACGCTGTGGATGAG
The DNA here is from genome assembly GCA_013152685.1 of Methanobacteriota archaeon. Lineage (GTDB taxonomy): Archaea > Hydrothermarchaeota > Hydrothermarchaeia > Hydrothermarchaeales > BMS3B > Pyrohabitans. The sequence continues at coordinate 62,432 of JAADFX010000130.1, forward strand.
AACCAGCGCCGCGTAGGAGAGG